>CANHEA010000005.1 GCA_947459635.1 Flavobacteriaceae bacterium
AGAAAAAGGGTTTGGATTGGATAGCAGTTCCGTTAAGGTAGAGCAATTCCCGTTGGTTTTGCACGCTCCTGAGAAAATCCATTTAGATCGTCTAAAATAAAATCAATTTTTGATGATCTTTCCTCTTGTTGTAAATCCATCTTCCGTGATAATTTCGTACCAGTAAATTCCAGAAGCGAGAAATGTTGTATCCATAAAATCTTGGTCGCTTTCTATTTTCATTGTACTAATAACTCGTGCTGCTGCGTCGTATATTTTGATCATATACGTTTTTTCACCTGTATTGCCTAAATACAAAAAAGTTGAAAAAGGATTTGGATACAGCAATATGCTATTCTCTTTCAGATTGGTTACACTTTGAAGTGGCTCGCATTGCGAACAATTTTTCTGATAGGTAATCCTCGAATCTGCATTTACCAATAAATTAAAATCAAAACCAGCAACACAGTCTGATTTCAATTGTGCTTCAAGCCATAAAGTAACGTATTGCTCTAAGACTAAATGTTGCTGATCTCGAGTAATTGTTGGTTGCGGAATACATGTAGATTCACCAAAACTGCAAAGAAAATTACTATTGGCCATTTGGCAATGACTCGCACCATTTATAGCAACGTAAGTCTTACAGGCACTACCTAAAGAACTATACATGGCCAATTGATTTGTACTCGGCGGCGTTACACAATCGTTTTCTCCTGCTATAACTAATGCCGGAATTTGAATGCTATTAGCAGCATCAATCGCGGATGGACTTGTTTCAGCCGCCGCCAAAGTAACAATTGATTTGATGTTTGAATTAAACTGTGGCGCTAAAAAAGCAGCTCCTCCTCCCATGCTGTGCCCCATAACGGCATTCATTAAATTTACTCTATTATAAAAAATGCTACTTTGGAGCATTCCCAAATTGAAAATCTGCGCAGATACAAAGGCCAAATCCTTTCCAAATTCGATATGTGATGGGGAAATTCCCCCTTCAGTTTTTGGAAAAGCCATAATATAGCCTTTAGGAACCATTGACTCCCAAATATTCTGATACGCATCCCAAGTCATGACGAAACCATGCCCAAACGTCAAAAACGGAAATGTCTGCATTGTCGAAATGGTAACTGGAACATTATCGCCGGCTACATCCGCTGGATAATAGATTTCGGTGGCAATACTCCTATTTCCACGCGACGAATCAATAAAATTAATTGTACTATGACCAATTGCAAAGGGCTGGCACCACGATGATGTCATTGAAAACAGCAACAACAGTACAAGAGTAAAAACGTGATTCCCTATTTTTCCATTCATGATAATGTATATTTATAGTAAATGTATAAAATCTTCTTTGCCAATATGAGTCAACATCAAATAATTGCATTTTTCATTCAGCATTTAGTGCTACCTTTGCGCCACAATTAATTAAAATGAGATTACACAGAAACTTAGTTTATACTACAATAGATTCTCTAAACGCTATTTTTAACGAAGGAGAATATGCAGATAAAGTAGTAGCAAGAGCTTTAAAAAAAGACAAACGTTGGGGAAGTTCTGACCGAAAATTCGTAGCAGAAACCATCTATGAAATCGTACGTTGGAAAAGGCTGTACGCCGAAATAGCAGACGTAAAAGAACCCTACGACCGGGAGAATCTTTGGAGAATGTTCTCTGTTTGGGCAGTATTGCGAGGCTACCCAATTCCTGACTGGAAACAACTCGAAGGTACGCCAGAGCGGAAAATTAAAGGGCGTTTTGATGAACTGTCAAAAATTAGAACTTTCAAAGAATCTATTCCGGATTGGATGGATGATTTGGGCGTTAAAGAGCTGGGTGAAAAGGTGTGGTCGAAAGAAATTGCAGCGCAAAATCAACCGGCTAAAGTAATTCTAAGAGTCAACACACTTAAGACTACCAAAGATAAATTAAGAGCAATCTTAATGGATCTAAATATCGAAACGGAATACCTAAAAGATCAACCAGACGCTTTAGTGCTGAAAGAACGCGCCAATGTTTTTCTTACTGATGCTTTTAAAGAAGGAATGTTCGAAGTGCAAGATGCCAACTCCCAATTGGTTGCCCATTTCTTAGATGTAAAACCTGGTATGCGCGTCGTGGATGCTTGTGCTGGTGCTGGTGGGAAAACTTTGCACATTGCATCGATAATGGAAAATAAAGGACAATTGATTGCAATGGACTTATACGAAAGTAAACTAAAACAGCTCAAACTTAGAGCCAAAAGAAATAGTGCTTTCAACATCGAATATCGCATCATCGACTCGACTAAAGTGATCAAAAAGCTACACGAAAAAGCCGACAGAGTGCTGATTGATGCGCCATGCAGTGGCCTTGGAGTTTTAAAAAGAAACCCTGATGCCAAATGGAAATTACAACCAGAATTTATCGATAACATCAAGAAAGTCCAAACAGAAGTCCTAGAAAATTATTCTAAAATGGTGAAACCTGGTGGCAAATTGGTCTATGCAACCTGCTCCGTCTTGCCATCGGAGAACCAAGAACAAATAAAACACTTTTTGGAGGGCGATACCGGTAAAAACTTTACATTTGTTAAGGATTCTAAAATTCTAGCATCAGAATCTGGATTTGATGGTTTTTACATGGCGTTGCTAGAGCGAAAAATAAATTAACTAAATTTCTATATGAAAAAAAATCTAACAGTACTATTGTTTTGGGTAATTGCCAGTGGTTTTGCGCAAATTCCAGCGGGGTACTACAATACAGCTACAGGAACCGGTTTTGTACTAAAAACGCAGCTGTGGAATATTATTCGCGTTAGCACTGATCGCGGATATGCGGGTTTGTATACTACTTACCTAACTTCAGACAAAGACTTCTATTATGAAAATGATGGAACTATGTTAGATGTATATACCGAAAATCCAACGGGTCCAGAATGTGAGTTTACCTATGGAGTTGGTCAAGATGACGGAACACTTGGTAATAATGAATGCGAAAGATACAATCGGGAACACCTTATTCCGCAATCTGTTTTTAATGCCGAAACACCAATGTACTCAGATGCGCATTTCGTGCTGCCGGCGGATAAACATGTCAACGGACAAAGAGGCGATTTGCCCTTCGGAAAAGTAGGGTCTGCGAATTGGACAGGAACGAATGGCACCAAAAGAGGTACCAACCTTAATTCTGGTTACTCGGCAGGCTATAGTGGAATTGTATTTGAGCCCATTGATGAATTCAAAGGCGATATTGCGCGTTGTCTGCTTTATTTCGCGACACGTTACGAAAATATCGTAGCTGGCTACACCTACGAAATGTTTGATGGAAGTAGCACGAATGTATTCGCACAGCCATTCTTAAATATTTTATTGACGTGGAATGCTCTTGATCCAGTAAGTCCAAGAGAAATTGCCAGAAACAATGCCATAGGAACTACGGCAAGACAAAAAAACAGAAATCCTTTTATTGATAACAATTCGTACGTAACAAGTATTTGGGGCGCACCACTTGGAGTTTCTTCATTTGAACTTCTTGATGCTACACAAATTTTCCCAAATCCAACAAGTACAAATACTGTGACGATTTCGACTTCAATTCCGCTCGAAAATATTCAATTGATTAGTATCAACGGCCAAATAATCCGAGAGATCAAAAAACCAGAATTCCAAGAAAACAGTTATGTTTTGGATCAACTTACGCCTGGTTTTTATTTTGTGAAGATGGCTTCAGCTGATGCCTCGGTGGTGAAAAAAATAATTGTGAAATAACGAAATCTAAGAATTCATCAAAGTGCCCTCTGAAGAAGAAGGCACTTTTTTTTTGGATGAAACAAAAGTTAATTGTTGAGTAATTCCAAAAAAACAATCTAGATTTACACTTTAATTATAAATATGAAAAGAACTTACACCCTACTTTTATTATTCATTACAATTATTGGTTTTGGACAGGCGGGAAATCCTGCTTCGCCCTACTACGATGGTTTTGATTTTAGTCAAACAGGTTTTGCATTGCGCTATAGTCTTAGCGACAAAGTCATTTTAACTCACACGAGACTATTAACCTACCAAGATGCAGAAGATGCCATAAAAATAATTGACCGTGATCCGCTTGACCAGAGCAATCAAACAGTATTGCTCGTATATGGTTTTAGTGAAAATATATGTCCAGAAAATTCAATTGATTATCAAGACCACCGAAGACGAAATAGATTTGATGACGGAACAAGCTCCTGTCAATGGAATCGCGAACATACCTATCCCAAATCATTAGGAAATCCTGATTTAGGAACGGATGGTCCAGGGGCTGATGTGCATCATATCAGAGCCTCAGATGTAAGTAGAAACGCAAACAGAGGGAATTCAAAATACGGACCGGGTGCGGGCGATTCTGGGTACAACGGTGCTTATTGGTATCCGGGTGACGAATGGAAAGGTGATGTCGCTCGAATGATGATGTATATGTACTTACGTTACGGAAACCAATGCTTACCAAAAAATGTGGCGGTTGGAAATTTGGTGAGTTCTGACATCAATATGGTAGACCTGCTATTGCAATGGAATGCAGAAGATCCGGTATCGGAATTTGAAGATATAAGAAACACGTATTTAGGCAATACCGATAATTTTTTCGCACAAGGAAATCGAAATCCTTTTATAGATAATCCATACTTAGCAACGCTAATTTGGGGTGGTGTACCCGCCGAAAACAGATGGCCAAATCTATCTACTAATGCAAGTTTTGATTGGAGTAGTTCCATTTCTGTTTATCCAAATCCGACACAAAACCATCAAGTTAAAGTGTCTTCAAATGTTGCAATCAATACGATTCAATTGATTAACACCAGCGGACAAATCGTAAAAGAATTTAATTCATTCACGAGTTCTGATCATGAATTCACGCTAGATAATTTACCTAATGGCTTCTTCTTCGTCAAAATAAATTCAAACGAAGGCGATACAATTCGTAAGATAATCGTCAACTAAATCTTTGAAATAAATTGCATAAAAAAAAGCTCCAATATCATTGGAGCTTTTTTTACATTATTAATTATCAATTGACTAGTCATTCATCGAAATCAAAAACTCTTCGTTATTTCTCGTTTTCTTAAAGCGATCATTAATAAAGTCCATTGCTTCCACTGGATTCATATCCGACAAGTACTTGCGCATAATCCACATACGTTGTAAAGTCTTTTCATCTAATAATAAGTCGTCGCGACGTGTACTTGATGAAGTCAAATCTATCGCAGGGAAAATACGTTTGTTGGCAATTTTACGATCCAACTGTAGTTCCATGTTTCCTGTTCCTTTGAATTCTTCAAAAATAACTTCATCCATTTTAGAACCAGTTTCCGTTAAGGCTGTGGCGATAATACTCAATGAACCGCCATTTTCTACATTTCTTGCCGCTCCAAAGAATCGTTTTGGTTTTTGTAATGCATTGGCATCTACTCCACCGCTTAATACTTTACCTGAGGCGGGTTGCACGGTATTGTAAGCTCTCGCTAAACGGGTAATCGAATCTAACAATATCACGACATCGTGACCACATTCTACCAAACGTTTGGCTTTTTCTAAAACAATATTGGCAATCTTTACGTGTTCTTGTGGCTCTCTGTCAAAGGTAGAAGCGATTACTTCTCCACGAACAGAGCGTTGCATATCAGTCACCTCTTCAGGACGTTCATCAATAAGCAAAACCAATAAATATACTTCAGGATGATTGGCAGCAATCGCATTTGCAATGTCTTTTAGCAACATCGTCTTACCTGTTTTTGGTTGCGCTACAATCATCCCACGTTGACCTTTACCAATTGGTGAAAACAAATCGATAATACGTGTTGAAATAGAACTGCCTTTTTCGGCAATTCTAAATTTCTCAGTTGGAAATACAGGTGTTAAGTGTTCAAAAGAAACACGATCGCGCACTACTTGCGGATCATGACCATTAATTTTGAGAACGCGCACTAAAGGAAAAAATTTCTCTCCTTCTTTTGGTGGACGCACGACTCCTTTTACGGTATCTCCGGTTTTTAAACCAAACAAACGAATTTGCGATGTAGATAAGTAAATATCATCCGGAGAAGCCAAATAGTTATAATCTGAAGAACGCAAAAAACCATATCCATCTGGCATCATTTCTAAAACACCTTCACTTTCAATAATCCCGTCGAACTCAAAATCAGCATCTCTGAAATTGTTGTTCTTCTTGTTTTTAAAATTCGGGTTTTGATTTCCGTTTTGGTTTCCATTCCCATTTTGATTTCCGTTTTGATTCGGATTCTGGTTTGGATTCTGATTCGGATTCTGCTTGTGCTGTTGATTTGGATTAACTTTCTTCTCCTGAACCGGGATTTGACTTGCTTCAGCAGTTTTCTCGGTCGAATCGTTTTCTTCAGAACTTGTTGGTTCTGCTACAATAGACTTCTCTATTTTATTAGCGACTTTCTTCTCGTAATCAGCTTTCTTAAACTTGACTACTTTCGGTTCCTTTTGCGCCGCGTTGGTCTGAGCAGATTGCGGTTCTTCGTTCACTACTGGTTCCGAAACTACTGGCGCTTCTTCGTCTGAAAAAAGGGTAGCAGATTTTGTAATTGCAGGTTTTTTATCCGCAGTAATACGTGTTCTTTTAGATTTCTCTTCAGAACTATTTTCTTTCGTTGGTTTAGTATTTTCCTTTGCTTCGCTTGCCAGTTGATTTTCGATAATCATCGCAATCAACGCTTCTTTTTTGACTCCGTTAAACTTTATGGTTTTCGCTAATTTTGCAATATCTTGAAGCTCAGTCAGCTTCATTTCTTTTAATACAGAAATATCAAACATGAATGTTATTTGAATTTAGATTGATTTGGATTTTTCTAAAAAATTTGTAGTGTAATAATATGCGGTCAACAGGTCGTAAAATGAAGTACTTACGAATTAGTCATGCAATAATACGAATAAAAATTAATCATACAATAGTATTTGTAAAAAAGAAAATATATTTTTGTGACACAATAAAACAAAAAATGATTCAAAGAATACAGACGGTTTATTTGGCTTTGGCCTTTGTCATTACAGGTGTTTTACCTTTTGTTTTCAAGTTGTGGACACTCAGTGACGGAAAAGCGGAAATGTTTATGAGCAGTCAATGCTACTCCGCAATTTTTGGACTAAGTACATCATTGTCCTTATTGAGTATCCTATTTTATAAAAAAAGACAACATCAATTTGTTATTGGCAGATTGAATATCATATTAAATTTAATTTTATTAGGCTTATTTGTATATCGTTCACTAAACTTATCTGGAGAAGCAGTTGCTGTTTCTGAGAAGGGTATTGGGATGTTTCTACCAATTATTGCTATCGTTTTTTTAGTGTTGGCTAACAAAGCCATCCAAAAGGATGAAGATCTCGTAAAATCAGTTGACCGATTGAGATAAACCTATAAACTTAGTTTATTTAGTGCGAAGAAAAACCTGGATTTACGTCCGGGTTTTTTTTGTCTTGGAGTTACTAAGTCTCTGAGCGCCTGAGTTTCTGAGACGATAATGTACATCACTAAATTTTAGATTTCTTCTTCAAAACTAAATCTTCTCGCTACTTTAAAACGAACTTAGCAACTCAGGGACTCAGCAACTCAGCTACTTCTTCCCCAACTCCACAATCTCCAAATCCTTTATCTGATCTCCATCAATCACAAAACGTAACATGGTTCGCACTTGGTGAAAACCGCTTTTCCCAGCAGCACCTGGATTCATATGCAATAATTGCAACTTCTTATCATAAATAACTTTCAAAATATGAGAGTGCCCACAGATAAAAAGTTTGGGTGGATTCTTTGTAATTTCTGCTCTAATTTCTTGATTGTATTTATCTGGATAACCGCCAATATGAGTTATCCAAACATCGACTCCTTCGCAGAAAAAACGATTGTGCAACGGAAACTCCATTCTGGCTTTGTCGTCATCAATATTGCCATAAACAGCGCGCAATGGCTTGTGTTTCTTGAGTGTATCTGTGACTTCTAAATTGCCTATGTCACCAGCATGCCAAACTTCATCGGCTTGATCAACATACTTTAAGATGACGTCATCTAGGTGACTGTGCGTGTCAGAGAGCAATAGGATTCTTTTCATTACTTTAGTTACTAACTACCTGAGATGATGAGTTTTTTTTAAGGAGCTATTCCCGCTATCCGCAGTATCTCTACGAGGATACTTGCTCCTATCGGGGCTAGGGTTCTTGGGTAAAAATAAACATTCTTATTACAAATCAAAAATTTGCATTTACAAGTCGATATGGCACAACGCAAATTAACATTTACTTACCATTCCCAATTTCAAAATCAATTCTATTAATAAGTATATTTGCACACGCAAACCAACGATTTACGATTTACGATTTACGATTTACGATTTACGATTTACGATTTGGAATTTGAGATTGTAAGTAATTCTAATATCAACTCGCAACCGGCAACAACAACCATCAACAGACAACTCTTAATGCGTTACTTCATTAAATTTTCATACAATGGCACAAACTACCACGGTTGGCAATCGCAACCCAATGTCGTAACGGTTCAAGAAACACTGACCAAAGCGATGGCTACGGTTTTGAATTGCCCGATAGAATTGATGGGAGCTGGAAGAACTGACACTGGTGTTCATGCCAAAACCATGTACGCACATTTCGATACAGCAACATCACTCGACACGACTAGTATGTTGCATAAATTGAACTCGTTTTTACCTAAAGATATTGCAGTTCATGAAATAATAGCAGTAAATGAAGGAGCGCACGCTCGATTTGACGCCAAAAAAAGAACCTATGAATATCACATTCACACGCACAAGAATCCTTTTTTGACAGAATTGAGTTGGCAACACAACGCAAAACTTGATATAGATGCGATGAACGATGCAGCCAAACTACTTTTAAATCATACGGATTTTGAGTGTTTTTCGAAAGTGCATACCGACGTCAACACCTTTAATTGTACGATTACGCACGCAGCTTGGAAACAAGACCATAATTCTCTTATTTTTACCATATCTGCCGATCGATTTTTGCGAAATATGGTTCGCGCGATTGTTGGCACATTGATTAATGTTGGTTTGCATAAAATTTCACTAGCAGAATTTCAAGCGATTCTAGATAGTAAAAACCGAAGTGAAGCTGGATTTTCGGTGCCGGCCCACGGATTATATTTGACCGAAATTGTCTATGATTACGTAAAACCCTAGCCCTGATGGAAGCGGCATCCTTTTGTTCTGGCGTTCAGAACAAAAGATATAGCGGACAGCAGGAATAGCTTCTGAAATACATGAAAGCAAAAGCATTTGATACGCTCGTTTTTAAACGAATTCTAAAATACACCAAGCCTTATCAGTGGCGCTTCAACAGCGTTATCTTTTTCGCGATTTCACTATCGGTGTTCGCGGCGTTGCGTCCGTATTTGCTGAAACAAACGGTCGACGGCTATATCAAAACGCATGATGCGCACGGTTTGCTTTTCTATATTATACTGATGGGCATTGTCTTGTTGGCAGAGGTGTTTTCGCAATTTTACTTTGTACTTTGGGCGAATTGGTTGGGGCAAGATATTGTGAAAGACATTCGTGTGAAGCTTTTTCAACACATGTTGAGTTTTAAGATGAAATACTACGACAACGCACCGGTAGGACAATTAGTGACACGATCGGTTTCGGATATTGAGCAAATCGCCAAGATTTTTAGTCAAGGATTGTTTATGATTTTGAGCGACTTGATGAAGATGTTTGTCGTGTTGATTTTTATGTTTTATATGAACTGGCGTCTGACGTGGATCGTGATTGTAGCCATGCCAATTTTGGTTTTCTTTACGAGAATCTTTCAGCGAAAAATGCAATTGGCGTTTGAGGATGTGCGTAATCAGGTGGCGAATATGAATACGTTTGTGCAGGAGCGCGTCACTGGAATGAAAATCGTGCAACTGTTTAATCGAGAAGATATAGAAGCCGAAAAATTTAGCGAAATCAATGACAAACACCGAAAAGCTTGGGTAAAAACGATTTTATACAACTCCATCTTCTTCCCTATTGCGGATATTATTTCTTCATTGACGTTGGGATTTGTGGTTTTGTATGGTGGCATTAGTATATTGCACGGCGATCATTTTACGACCTTTGGAGATTTGTTTTCGTATACGATGTTTATTGGAATGTTGTTCAATCCGTTGCGACAAATTGCGGATAAATTTAATGAGATGCAAATGGGTATGATTGCCGCCAACCGCGTTTTTGATATTCTTGACACCCAAGATCAAATTCAGGACACGGGCACGATTGAGGCGCCGAAGTTTGAAGGGAAAATACAATTCAAGAACGTACACTTTAGTTATATTGAAGGGGAAGCCATTATTAAAGGCATCGATTTGGAGGTCAATGCAGGCGAAACCATTGCCATTGTTGGTGCTACTGGCGCAGGAAAATCGACCATTATTAACTTATTGAATCGATTTTATGAAATAGATGGAGGTACGATTTGCATCGACGGCAATTCAATCAAAGACTATAGTTTGAGTTCGATTCGAAAACAAATTGCCGTGGTTTTGCAAGACGTATTTTTGTTTGCGGACACCATCTTAAACAACATTACACTTCACAATACGGACATCAGTAGAGACGCTGTCATAACAGCAGCTAAGAAGATTGG
This sequence comes from Flavobacteriaceae bacterium, assembly GCA_947459635.1. Classification (GTDB taxonomy): domain Bacteria; phylum Bacteroidota; class Bacteroidia; order Flavobacteriales; family Flavobacteriaceae; genus Flavobacterium. The sequence goes on from CANHEA010000005.1 coordinate 10,635, forward strand.
CGTTCATGAGTTTATTATGAGTTTGCCAGAGAACTACGACTATAACGTCAAAGAACGCGGGGTCATGTTGTCATCAGGGCAACGACAATTGATTGCGTTTTTGCGGGCTTATATGAGTGATCCTAGTATTTTAATTTTGGATGAAGCGACTTCATCTATCGATACGCATTCAGAAGAATTAATACAAAAAGCGACAGAGCGGATTACGGAAGGGCGAACTTCTATCGTGATTGCACACCGATTGGCAACTATTGTCAATGCCGACAAAATTGTGGTTATGGACAAAGGTTGGATTGTCGAGCAAGGTTCACATCTCGAATTGCTGGGAAGAGAAAATGGTTTTTATAAGAAATTATATGATTCTCAGTTTGTAGCAGAAGAATCGTTAGAATAATTTATTTTTCACATTAAAATAAAATAGAAGTTACTATATTGACACCCTATTTAAAAATTCGTAATGGCATCTAAAATACGATTTCTACTACCACTTATTCTTATTTCATTTTTTACTTGTGCACAAATAAAAGATAGTTTAACAATCACGACACAGACGTTTAAAATTAATGACTCCACTGAATACACCTATTCCAGACCCAGAATCATCGATTTGGTTCGTTATATTCCAAATGACTTAGTTGGTTTTGGAAAATTCACCATTCAGAAAGAAAACCTAAAATGGGATGCTCTGACAATTGGCTCTACATTAGCCATCATACCTTACGACCAAAAAATACTAGAAGATTCCGAAAAACTAGGTCATCGAATTGGTGGCTGGGATAAACTGTCGCGATACAAACGAGTTTTAGGGATTGAAATAGTTCCTACCAGTATTTCTTCTGGCGTCTACTATTTTGGGAATGGCAATACAACCTTATTATTGAGTGGTTTTTTCTATGCGGTTGGAAAAATTGGAAAAGACGACTACCGTGCGTTGAACACTTCTAGTGAATTGATCGAAGTACTTTTAGCGGTAGGTGTTGCGACACAAACTGTAAAAAGAATTAGTGGAAGGGAAAGCCCTGTTGCTGCCACACAAGATGGTGGAGCTTGGCGTCCTTTTCCTAGTTTCAGCGCCTACGCGAGCGAAACGCCTAAACATGACGCTATGCCATCAGGTCACATCGCAACGTATGTCGCAACATTAACTGTTATCGCGACCAATTATCCTGAAATAAAATGGATTAAACCAGTGGGTTATACGCTAGGAGCTGCATTGGCTTTCAATATGGTGAGTGGGAAAGTTCACTGGGCTTCTGATTATCCACTTGGAATCTTTATTGGCTATGTCATTGGGAAAGAAGCGGCCAATAGACGCATAACTAAAAACGTTAAACCAAGTATTGAGATACCACATCAAACCAAATACAAGACCAGTTACAACTACAATCGATTCAATAATACTAATCTTTTAGGAATGACCATTACGTTCTAATACGCATCGTTGAATGTCAGTTGATAGTGCCAACTTTTAAAAATAAATCCTTATTTTCGCACCATATTTAATTCACGTAAATACAAGTAAAATGAAATACGATATTATAGTTTTAGGAAGTGGTCCAGGTGGTTATGTTACTGCTATTCGTGCCTCACAATTGGGCTTTAAAGTAGCCGTAATTGAAAAAGAAAATTTAGGTGGCGTATGCTTGAATTGGGGTTGTATTCCAACAAAAGCGTTACTAAAATCGGCTCAAGTATTTGATTACCTCAAGCATGCTTCTGATTACGGATTGACTATTTCTTCCTTCGACAAAGATTTTAATGCAGTAGTGGCTAGAAGCCGTGGCGTCGCTGATGGAATGAGTAAAGGAGTTCAATTCTTGATGAAGAAAAACAAAATCGATGTCATTGAAGGATTTGGTAAACTAAAACCAGGTAAAAAAGTAGACGTGACTGCAGCCGATGGAAAAGTTACTGAATATAGCGCGGACCATATAATCATTGCAACAGGTGCTCGTTCAAGAGAATTACCAAATTTACCTCAAGATGGTAAAAAAGTAATTGGCTACCGTCAGGCGATGACATTGCCGTCGCAACCAAAATCAATGATTATTGTTGGTTCAGGAGCAATTGGTGTTGAGTTCGCTCATTTTTATAATGCTATGGGAACTGATGTTACGATTGTAGAATTTATGCCAAACATTGTTCCTGTTGAAGATGAAGACATTTCAAAACAAATGGAACGCTCGATGAAGAAAGCAGGTGTAAAAATCATGACGTCTTCTTCGGTAGAAAAAATAGACACTTCAGGTTCAGGTGTAAAAGCCACCGTTAAAACTGCAAAAGGAGAAGAAACGCTAGAAGCAGAAATATTGCTTTCGGCAGTTGGAATCAAAACCAATATCGAAAATATCGGATTGGAAGAATGTGGAATTGCTGTTGATAAAGACAAAATTTTGGTGAATGCCTACAATCAAACCAATATTCCAGGATATTACGCCATTGGCGATGTTACTCCAGGTCAAGCCTTAGCGCATGTTGCATCTGCGGAAGGAATTAATTGTGTAGAAAAAATTGCTGGAATGCATGTTCACCCTATTGATTACGGAAATGTACCTGGTTGCACCTATGCTACACCAGAAATCGCTTCTGTTGGATTGACAGAAAAACAAGCTCGCGAAAAAGGTTACGACTTAAAAATTGGAAAATTCCCATTTACCGCTTCAGGAAAAGCAAAAGCTGCTGGAACACCTGATGGTTTTGTGAAAGTAATCTTTGATGCTAAATACGGCGAATGGTTGGGTTGTCATATGATTGGTGCTGGCGTGACTGATATGATTGCTGAAGCAGTGGTAGCGCGTAAATTAGAGACAACTGGCCATGATATTTTGAAAGCAATTCACCCACATCCAACCATGAGTGAAGCCGTGATGGAAGCAGTAGCAGACGCCTACGGTGAAGTAATCCATTTGTAGATTTACGACGTACGATTTAAGATTTATAATTCATAGTTTCTTAAGAAAATCCGTTTTGTGAAAGCAAGACGGATTTTTTGTTAATAATTAAAACAAGACTAAGTACTCTGAAAACCAATTATTTATAACTTTAGGGTATTAATTCTAACTAAACCATTGTAATTATGAAAAAAAGAATCTTATCTGTACTGTTGGTTGTAACCAGTTTGGCCTTGACAACTAGTTGTAAAAAAGAAGCCGAAGAGCCAAAAGAAGCAACCTTTGACCTTTCGGTTGCGAAGACCGAGATAGAAGCGCGAGAAAAAGTATTTGTGGAAGCGCTCAATTCAAAAGACTCCGTTGGCTTGGCAAATTGCTATACCACAGATGCGAAATTCATGCAGCCGAACGACAAAACTGTTGAAGGCAGAGCGAACATTCAAAAATTATTTGGCATGTGGATGAAAGGTCCTATGATGCAAATCAAAATCAATACGGTTGAAGTGTGGGGAGACGAGAATGTACTTGCTTCCGAAAACAAATGGGAATTTTTAGACCAAACTGGTAAGACAGTCGATAGCGGAAAATCACTTGAAGTTTACAAGAAAGAAGATGGCGTATGGAAATTGCACCGCGATTGCTATAACTCTGATTTACCTCCAATGCCTCAAGCTCCCGCGGCACAGGGTAAATAGTACGATTTTCACTTTATTAAAAATCCATTTTATCATTAGACAAGATGGATTTTTTTATTAAAGAGTCAATTTATTTTGCCCAAAAAATTGTACATTTGAGTTGGATATCTTTCCAAATCAAAGATAATAACCATGAATGGTCTCAACAAAATCATCGAATCCATCCAACTATTTTTGATTGAAATCGGTGAACTTTCCTATTTTACCATTCGCTTTTTTAAAGAAGCCATAAAACCTCCAATCGAATTTCGAGAATTTTTGCGTCAATGCTTTTACATTGGAAATCGTTCGTTGTTTCTTGTGGCAACCACCGGTTTTATTATCGGATTGGTTTTTACTTTGCAATCCCGCCCTACCCTAGAACAATTTGGTGCCGCTTCGTGGATTCCAGCCATGGTTAGCGTTTCGATTATCAGAGAAATTGGTCCAATCATTACCGCATTAATTTGCGCTGGTCGAATTGGTTCTGGAATTGGCGCAGAGCTTGGATCAATGCGTGTTACTGAGCAAATTGATGCGATGGAAGTTTCCGGAACAAATCCCTTTAAATACTTAGTGGTCACGCGCGTTCTTGCCACAACCTTCATGTTGCCAATTTTGGTGTTTTTTGGAGATATTATCGCAATTTACGGCTCGTATATCATCGAAAACATCAAAGGAAACGTCTCGCTCTTACTCTATTTTACACAAGTTTTCAATCATTTAGAATTTAGTGACGTCATTCCTTCTACGATTAAAACATTTTTCTTTGGATTTGCTATCGGAATGGTCGGTTGCTTTAAAGGATACAATTGCAAAAAAGGAACTGCTGGTGTCGGTCTTGCCGCCAATTCGGCTGTTGTATTCAGTTCAATGTTGCTTTTTATAATTGATTTTATTGCTGTTTTCATTTCAAATATTTTTTATAATTAATCATGTTTAATTCGAATTCAAAGCCAATTATCGCCATCTCTAACTTGAAAAAAAGTTATGGGAACAATCATGTGCTGGATGGTTTCAACATGAAATTATATGAAGGAGAAAATTTGGTGATCATGGGAAAATCAGGTTCAGGCAAATCGGTCATGATCAAATGTTTGGTGGGCCTTGAAGAACCAGACAGTGGAACTATCGAAGTAATGGGTAAGGTAATTGGAGCATTAGAACGGGATGAGCTGGACGAGTTAAGAACAGAAATCGGGTTTCTTTTCCAAGGAAGCGCGCTCTATGACTCAATGTCTGTTAGAGAAAATTTGGAGTTCCCGCTGAGAAGACACACAAAGAAATTCGGTATCATCGAAGATACCACACCGATGGTAATGGAAGCTCTTGAAAATGTTGGCCTAGCACATACTGTAGATTTGATGCCGAGTGAACTTTCAGGCGGAATGAAACGGCGAATTGCACTTGCCCGAACGTTAATATTACAACCAAAAATCATCTTATATGACGAGCCAACGACTGGTTTAGATCCGATTACATCTAAAGAAATCATACTCTTGATGATGAGCATCCAAAAGAAATACAATACTTCCTCGATTATTATTACACATGACGTTGATTGCGCTCGCGTGATCTCGAATCGGATGATTCTTTTGGTGGATGGTATTAATTATGTGGAAGGCACATTCGAGGAATTAGCAGCGTCAAATGATCCAAAAATACAAGCATTCTTTAAATAAAAGGAAATGGAAAAAACAACTTCACAAAAAATACGACTCGGTTTATTTGTCATTATTGGCCTCATTATCTTTATTCTTGCCATCTATTTTATTGGAAACAAACAGCAAATGTTTGGCAAAACAGAACATTTGAAAGCGGTTTTTACAAACGTAAATGGACTCCAATTGGGAAATAATGTACGCTATTCAGGGCTGAATGTTGGAACTGTTCAAGGTATTGAGATGATTAATGATACGACAATCACAGTTGATATGACCATCGACAAAACGATTTTTAGACAAATCAAGAAAAATGCAATTGCAACCATCGGCTCTGATGGCTTGGTAGGAAGTATGATTATTAATATCATTCCTGGATCGGGAATTGCGGCTGTCGTAGAACCAAACGATGTGATAAAATCTTTCAATCGAATTAGGACTGACGATATGTTGAATACACTCAATACGACTAATGAAAACGCCGCCTTGTTAACCGCCGATCTATTAAAAATTACGCAGGAAATTACACAAGGAAAAGGTACAGTCGGACTGCTCATTAACGACACCGTCATGGCAAACGACTTAAAGAAAACCATGCGTTATCTTAAAGAAACAAGTAAAGGCACGTCTGAATCAGTATTCAAACTAAATCAATTGATTACGACGCTCAGCAAAAAAGACAATGTAATTGGAGTACTGAGTGACACTATGGTTGCCAATAAAATAAAATCGATAACCATCAATTTAGAACAGTCTAGTCGTGACATCAACAAAGTCGTTGAAAATTTGAATACCACGATTATTAATATGAAAGACGGCAAAGGCGCCATCAATTACTTATCGAATGACCCTAAATTGGTAAAAAAAATCGACTCTACGATGACCAATATCAATCAAGCAAGTTTCCGATTGAATGAGAATTTAGAAGCGTTAAAACACAATTTTTTCTTTAAAGGCTATTTCAAAAAGCAAGAGAAAGCAAAGCAAAAAAAATAAACTTAGAGTTCCTTTAAGGTTGAGATTAAGTAATCAATATCTTCTTGAGAATTGTGTTGACTCAACGAAATTCGCAAAGATGGCTTTGCTAAATCTGCTCCACGAAGCACTTCAGCCAAAACGTGCGATGGCTTTGGGCTCCCGGACTGACAGGCGCTACCTCGGGAAACGGCAATTCCTTTCATATCCAAATGAAATAAAATCATTGCGGTCTTATCTTCCGAAAACGGTAACAGCACGTTAATGATATTGTAAAAACCTTCCGGATGACCATTAATTTTAAAACCGGGAAAAAAGGATTGTAGTTGCGAAACCAAATAGTTTTTCAAGTCACTAATATAAGTTTGATTACCGGTTAAGTTCGTGTATGAAATTTCCAAAGCTTTGGCCATACCAGCAATATTATGAATCGATTCTGTACCAGGTCGAATTCCTTTTTCCTGCTCACCACCAAATAATAGTGGCGAAACTGCGATGCCTTTTCGAACAAATGCAAATCCAACTCCTTTCGGACCGTGAAATTTATGTGCACTAGCGACCAAAAAATCGATTGGAAGCTGCTGCAAATCGAATGAGGCTTTCCCGATGGATTGAACCGTATCCGAATGAAAATACGCTTGATGTTGTTTACAAATACGTCCAATCAAATCTAAATCTAAAACAGTTCCGATTTCGTTATTTACGTGCATCAAGGATACTAAGGTTCTATTATCATCTGAAAGTAAAGTCACCAAATGCGTCACATCTATTTCTCCATTGGGTAAAATAGCAACATAGTCAACAGCAATGGAAAACTCCTTTTGCAGCGCATCCAATACATGCAAGACCGCGTGATGTTCGATTTTGCTAGAAATAATTCGCTCTACTTTTAAAGTAGATACCGCATTTCGCAAAATCCAATTGTTTGCCTCTGTGCCGCCACTAGTAAAAATAATTTCTTGCGCGGTAGCATTGAGTAACTTCGCAATTGACTTTCGTGAAAATTCAAGTACACTTTTTGCTTGACGACCAAAACTATGCGACGAAGATGGATTTCCAAAATCTTCCTGCATCACTTTCGTCATCTCTTGAATTACTTCTGGATAAATAGATGTTGTTGCGGCGTTGTCTAGATATACTTTTTTCATGGGTCAAATGTAATAATTTTGGATTTCTAATCGACGTTGATTTGATTGCCGATTGTCAATTAAAATCCTATTTTTGTCAAAAATACTTTGAACATGAAAAATATTCTCGGGCTGCTTTTCCTTTTACTTTTGTTAAACGGATGTGACGATGGCGATTTGACCGTTGAAAATATTGATTTCGCTTCAGTAACTACAAATAGTTGCGGTGAAACGATCTATAAACTAAATGGTAACGAGGCAATGTATATCAAAATACCTTATTATCGCAACGCGTTTCCTAACGAATTAACGTCCGCCGACGCACCTATTGTAATTCCCATAGGTGGTGATGTTAGTGTGACTTATCGTGCTTATGACGGCGCTCCTTCAGCAGCAAATATTTGTGCAACACCTGGACCAATCTCTCCGATAGCCACTCAAGAATGGACAGCATCTTCTGGAAATATTGAAATTAGCTCAATTGCGGTGTATTCAACTAACGAAACAACGGGCGCAACTACTATTTCAAGATATGCCCATAATATCGTTTTTAAGAATATTGTATTTCAAAAACCAAGTGGCACCCAAATATACGAGTCGTTTACCTTTGGAGAATACAGTACTACAGCCACGACACTTCCATTCAACTTTAATCCGGATGATCTCAAATTGTGCTCGAATAATGTCCTTTATAATTCAAGAATCAATGGTATTGAAGGGATTACTATCGAGAATTTTGATAGCAATTTATTATCGACAAGTAACTTGGGAGTAGCAAAAAAAGGCCTGATTTCATCAACGACGAACAAATTAGTTTACCGACTGTTCACTGCTGCATTGACAAACAATTCAAGTAACGACGACTATTATTGCGCCGCAGTTACTCCAGATTATCCTCCTATCAACGAACTTTGGATTGCGCAAGATGGTGTCGCAGATGTGAGCGGAATCATAGAAGTAACGACAACAACCAACGGAACAGGTTTCTTGCACACCATCTTCTTAAAGGCGGTAACTTTTCAAAAAGGAAACAGCACCTTCTATTATGGCAATTCTATTCTATTAGGAAATTTACTGACAACAAACTAGAAATACTATTTAGTTTGTCGGATAAAAACTTCGGTAGCTCCAAGTCCGTATTTTTGGTAATTGGCATCGCGAAACGAAATTGATTCGTAGCGTCCTAATAGGAAATCCAGTTCGGCTTTTAGAATTCCTTCGCCAACGCCATGAATAAAAACAATTTTCGGAATGCGATTTCTAATCGCAAATTCGATATGTCTTTTTGCCGTTTCTGATTGCAAATTTAAGATCTCATAATTGTTCATTCCGCGAAAGTTTTTTGTCAATTTTTCGATGTGCAAATCAAATTCTGGCGGTGGAATTTCACCTTTAATTTTCTTTTCTTTGACAAAACTCCGTGGTTTTTCGATGGCTTTTTCTTGTTTAATTTTTTCTGAATTAAAACTTCCTATATTCTTACTTAAACCACTGGTTTTAAAATTTTTAATTAATTGATTGACAAAATATGTCATCGTAAAACCGTCGTCAGATTCAATGGTTATTTCATTATTATTCACGGCAATTACAACGCCGTCGATGGCATCATCCAACACTGAAACTTCATCTCCTATCTTAAACATTTTCCTCTTCGTTATCTTGATTTTTACTTGGAGTTTTGGCACTTAATTTCATCATGCCAAACATAAAAATTACAATAGCAATAATGATAATAAAGACATTTTTATCTGCTTTACTTTGCTCGTAAAAAGCGATGCAAATAGCAACAATCATAATTGGAATGATCAACTTTTTCATCGTGGTATTGATTTAATTTCGACCAAAAGTAACTAACTTTAAAGTAACATTCTTCAAATTTTGCAATCATTTTTTTTGTAAAATTGTACTACTAAACAATACTATTTTGGATATAGAAAAATATATGATTCCCTGCTTGAACAAAAAACTCTTTGGAATAGAGTGTTTGGGTTGTGGAACGCAACGCGCAATCATTCTTATTTTGAAAGGAGATTTCACTGCTGCCTTTTTTCAGTTTCCTGCAATTTACACCACACTGTTGTTTTTTGGAATTGTCGGACTACATTTTGTGGACAAGAGTAGAAACTACCACAAACTCATGGTAAGCTTGGCTATCATTAACGCAATCATTATGATTGTTTCCTATATTTACAAAATGACTCACTCTTAAACTATTATTTATGGAAAAACAAAAACTACCCAATGCCACCGCCGTCCTCGTTTTAGGAATCTTATCAATTTTAACTTGCTGCTGTTGGGGTGTCATTGGATTAATCTTAGGCATTGTTGCCTTAGTATTAGCCAAAAAAGATTTGGCGTTGTATGTAGCAAATCCTGAACAGTATGAGGGTTATTCCAATATTAATACCGGACGAGTATTGGCTATTATCGGCATCGTTCTCAGTTCGATATATTTAGTCGCAAACGTTTATATGTACGTAGTATTGGGTGAAGAAGGCATCAAGGACTTCCAACAAAACCTCATCGAAAAAATCAAACACCAACAAGAAATGGAATAAAAAAAACCTCCAATATGGAGGTTTTTCTTTTATTTTTCAAACTGTTTCAACGTCTTAATGATAATAGAAACGCAATCCAGTAACTGTTCTTCATTCATAACCAACGGTGGGGCAAAGCGAATAATATTACCGTGTGTTGGTTTCGCTAACAATCCATTGTCACGTAGTGCCATACAAATATTCCAAGCAGTCTCGCTTTCTTCGGTATCGTTAATCACCACTGCGTTCAATAGACCACGACCTCTAACCAAGGTAGCGATGTTACTCGTTTTGATATACTCATCTAATTTAGATCGGAATAATTTCCCTAAATTTCTAGCATTTTGTGCCAAATTTTCATCAACAACTACTTCTAGAGCCGCTACAGCTACAGCGGCAGCAACTGGATTCCCACCAAAAGTAGAACCATGTTGACCAGGTTTAATCACATTCATAATAGCATCATTTGCCAAAACTGCTGAAACTGGATAGGCACCGCCAGACAAGGCTTTTCCTAATATCAAAATATCAGGTGTAGCATAGGTAGCTTGTTTCTCGCAATGATTTTCACACGTACAATTTCCGCATACTGCCAATAAAGAACCTGTTCTAGCGATTCCTGTTTGAATTTCATCAGCAATAAACAAAACATTGTATTGATTGCACAATTCCTTTGCGCGCATCATATAGTCATCAGCTGGCGTATAAACACCTGCTTCCCCTTGAATTGGCTCCACAAGAAAACCCGCTACATTTGGATTGTTTTTTAATACTTCTTCTAAGGCTTCAATCGAATCATACGGAATTTTGATAAATCCGTCCGTGTACGGCCCAAAATTCTTACGCGCATTTTCATCATTAGAAAAAGAAATTATCGTCGTTGTTCTTCCGTGAAAATTCCCTTCACAAACCACAATTTGCGCTTGATGTTCAGCGATACCTTTTACTTCATACGACCATTTTCTACAAAGTTTCAACGCAGTTTCCACCGCTTCAGCACCAGTATTCATTGGCAAGACTTTATCAAAACCAAAATATTTTGTCAGATATTCTTCGTACGGTCCTAATTGATCATTATAAAAAGCTCTTGACGTGAGCGTTAATGTTTGTGCTTGTCGCATCATCGCATTGACAATCTTCGGATGACAATGACCTTGATTTACAGCTGAATAAGCTGATAAAAAATCATAGTACTTCTTTCCTTCCACATCCCAAACATATACACCTTCTCCTCTACTTAAAACAACGGGCAATGGGTGATAATTGTGCGCACCGTATTTGTTCTCAAGATCAATAATTGTTTTCGAACTCATTTTTTCTAAAACTGACATTGTATTGTTTTTTTAAATAATGTATAATAATTCCTTCTTGTGGAGAGAAATCACCCAATTTTGGTCAAAAATAATGAATATTCTTCAATAATACGGAAAACGGTAGAAATCTTAAAGTACTATTAGGTCGTAAATTTTAAGTAAAGTAAAACTGCCGCTGCCATACTCATTATAATCAAAGCTAAAAAACCAAGAATATTAGCACCTCTACTATTCGTATATTCCCCCATAACCACTTTATTATTCGAAACGTGCAAGATAATGGCAATTAATACTGGAGCGGTAATTCCGTATAAAATTGCGGTATAAATCAATGCCTTTATCGGTGAAATTCCGATGTAATTTAACGACAATCCCAAAACCAAAGAAATCGCAATCACGATATAAAACGCTTTGGCTTCATGAAACTTCTTATCTAGTCCTTGCTCCCATCCGAAAGTCTCGGTGATGATGTACGAAAGTGAACCGCTTAAAACTGGTATCGCCAATAATCCAGTTCCAATCACGCCAATGGCGAAAAGCAAATACGCCAAATTTCCAGCTAATGGTTTTAATGCCTGCGCCGCTTGTTCAACGGTATCAATCTGACGAACGCCGCCTTGATACAGCACCGTTCCCGTTGTCAAAATAATAAAAAACATTACCAAACCTGAAAACGACATCCCAAAATCGACATCTTGTTTCATTTCGTTAATGATTTTCTTATTGACCATCAGATGTTTCTTTTTGTGCTTCATTTCCTCCACCTCCATCGACGCTTGCCAGAAAAACAAATACGGAGAAATCGTCGTTCCTAAAATACCCACTAGAATTCCCATAAATTCTTTATCAAAATGGATGGTAGGAACAAAAGTCGATTTTAGAATTAACAACCAATCTTGATGATACAAAAACGGAACAATCAAATACACCAATAAAACAACACACAAGTATTTCAAAATCGCCGCAATTCGTTGATAAGGAAGGTAAATGATTAATATCAACAAAATGACGGTAAAAACAACACTAAAATAGGTCGCCTCAATCTTAGGAAAAAGCAAATTACCCACCGCTCCCATTCCAGCGATATCAGCGCCAATATTCATGACAATGGCGGGAAAACTAAACAACAACATCAAGTACAAAACAGGTTTCGGATAATTTTTCTTCAAAGTTCCCGTCAATCCTTGCTCTGTAACTAAGCCAATTCGAGCACACATTTGCTGGATACTGGCCATCAACGGAAAAGCAATCAACGCCGTCCAAAGTGTCGATAGTCCAAAGCCAGCTCCAGCTTGCGAATAAGTAGCGATACCAGACGGATCGTCGTCGCTAGCGCCGGTTATCAATCCAGGACCTAAAAGTTTCCAGAAACGTTTTAATTTGCTTTTTATATTCATCATAAAATAACCTTTTAATAATCGTTTCTGACAACCTGCTCTATTTTGCCATTCTATTCTCTAAAATTTTCTTGAACGAACGACCGCGGATTTCATCTAATGTCAATCCAGTTGCCAGTACTTCTTCCTCGGTAATGGCGCCGCTATTCAAGGCACGAAGGAAATAATTCAAAAGTCCTTGTCCAGTTGCCGCGTCATCAAACACATCTCCAATCAAAGTAGCTCTCGCCGCTTTATCTACAAAGGTTTTCAAGCGATCTACGGCATCATCATAACTTTCTAAGAAGAACGCATACACCGCAGCATATCGCATCGGAAACTGCGCTGGATTCAAATCCCAACCCTGATAATACCCATTCCACAACGAATGACGAATATGATCGTAACCTTTCTTCCAAGCTCTGTGCACTACTTGACGGTTTTCTTCTTCTTGTGCTGGCGTCAAATCACCGCGATGTGGACCGATAGGCATCGTATTCGTTGCGCCATCACTCAACCAAATGCCAGTATGTGCCAAAGCTACCTTAGTCATATGATGTGCAAAATCGCAAACCGGATGATCCATTTCTTGGTATTTCGCCGTAATGCTGCAACTTGCTGTATAATCGTAGGTTCCGAAATGCATCGCAATGCAACGTCCTTGCGCCGCTTTGATGAATCGATACAAAGGATTCGTCCCGTTAATATCCATAATCGCTTGCGTAGTTTCGACCATCATTTCCATTTTCAAAACGCCTTTTTCTAAACCCAATTCTTCTTCTAAAATGGTAAAGAAATTAGCCAAGGTTTCTGGTTGCTCCGGAATGGTCACTTTCGGCAACATCACCACAAAATTTTCTGGTAATTTCCCGCCTGTTTCTTTCACTAAAGTGCTGACGAAAATATCTAAAGTACGCAAACCGCGTTCTTTCATTTCTTCTGTAAACGGTTTGATGCGGATGCCGATAAATGGCGACAGTGTTTTTTCTTGCATGCCTTTAGCCACTTCAATGGCTGTTGAAACCGCAGTCGCGTCTTCTTCCTCGTTGCTTCGGTTGCCATAACCATCTTCAAAATCAATTCTAAAATCTTCAATCGCTTCCGATTTCAATTTAGCAACGACCTTATCGTAAATGCGTTTGCTAAAATCGTTACCGCCCGTCAATCCGAAAGCTTTTCCAAAAACTTCATGATTCGGAGCATAGGTTTCTAGAATTTCCAAAGCACGATGTCCTAAGGCAATCGGCGCATCCGACTTGAATAGATTCGCGCCACCATACAACGTATGCACAGGTTGCCGATCGCTTCTATCGCCTGGATATATTTCATTAAAAGTACTATTGGCTTGACGCAAGCTTTGAAATAATTGTTCTTTTTTATTGGAAGGAATGGTCATTTTAATTACGAATTAAAAATTATGAATTACGAATTATTATATGTTTTAGGAGCTAATCCCGCTCTCCGCTGCAATCTTTTTTGCTTTTTTGTCACCCCGAGCGCAGTCGAGGGGCTTTTTCTTAAAAGCAAAAAAGGATTTCCGCTGCTATCGGGGCTAGGGCATCCGATTTTGTCTGAAAGCTATTGCATAAAAAGAAATTTGAATCTTTAAAATGACACATCCTTTCTTCTTAGTTATTTCTCCTGTTTCTAGTCTCTTGTTTCTATCTTCTTGTCTCTATTTTCTTGACTCTCTTCTCAACTTCCTCTGTACGTGCTATACCCAAAAGGATTCACCAACAACGGCACATGATAATGCGCCTCATCGAAAGTATTAAAAATAATCTCCACTGCCGGATAAAAAGTCTTTAGATTTTGCTTTCTAAAATAGGCTCCAGTATCAAAAACCATTTTATATGTGGCTGGTTTTAGTATTCGTTCTTGTGGCAACAAATCTGGAATTCTACCATCAGCATTGGTAATACCTTGTGCAATGGTTTGCCAAGTTCCGTTTTTCAGCGCTTGCATACGAATCGAAATGTCTTTGCCAGGCAATCCAATTGCGGTATCCAAAACGTGAGTGGTAATTTGACTGACTTTCAGAAAATCAAAATTCGCTGCAGTCAACAACTTCTTAAATCGAATAATCGAAATCTTTTGTTGCTCACCCATCGCAATATGAAGTTCTTCTTCTACCGTATTTTGCAATCGATCTAACAACAATTGCAACATTTCAGCCGCCGATTTTCCAGTAGCACAAACAATAAATATAAAACCAAATTTACTTTCATAATCCGCATTCGCTTTTGCCAGTGCCTGAATAGTTTCTGCTGTTGCTACGGCTACGCCCGCTTGTTCTTTGCCAGCAAATTTCTCCGTCAAACTTTTGACATCTCCAATTTTAGGATGATGGGTAAAGGATTCTCTCCAATCGGCTTCATGGCATTGCTCATACCAAACTGCTGAACTCAAATCCACCAACTGCTTTTCAGAGGAAAAAGGAAAATGTTGCATCATTTTCGAAACCCATTGCGTCGAACCGCAGCAATCCATCAAATGTTTTGCAGCCACTTCTTTTTCCAAAGCATTATATTCCGCTAAAGTCATAGTCAAATATTATTTAGTGCTCGCACCTTGTTCAATCCAACATCGAAGCGTGTTGCGTTCTTCTTCCGTGATATTGGTTTTATTATTTTGAGGCATCGTCTTCGTAATGACAACGCGTTGCATAATCAAATCTTTCTTCGCGACGATGCCTTCTGGTGTATCGTACATAACGCCGTTAGGTGCTACTTTATAAACATCATCGGTCGGATTTGCCGAATGACATTGCACACATCGCTTTTGAATAATTTCATTCACTTCCGAAAAAGAAATTTCTTTTTTGCATTCATACGGATTGGTACTCGGAGCTGAAATAAAACTTGCAGCCAAAAGTATCACCACAGAAACAGGCAAAATCCACACATTCAAATCCTTTTTCTCTTTCAAATTTAAATAGTGCTTTACGCCTGCCGCTCCCAAAGAAATGACGCCCAAAATCAACCAAGGATATTCATATCCAAAGGTAGACGGAAAGTGGTTGCTCACCATCACAAACAAAACCGGAAGCGTAAAATAATTGTTGTGCAACGATCGCGCTAAAGCTTTTTTTCCCAAACTCGGATCTAATGGAATGCCCAATTTGGCACAACGCACCATTTCCTTTTGACCTGGAATAATAACGAAGAAAACATTCGCCACCATAATGCCGCCAATCATCGCTCCAAAGTGGATGTAAGCCGCACGAGCACTAAATACATGGCAATAAAACCAAGCAAAAGCAATCAGAAAAGCAAAGCCTATGAGAGCAAACAGCAATTGATTTTTAATCAATCGAGATTTGCACATCGTATCGTAAATAATCCACGCGACAGCAAATGAACTCACCCCAATCAAAATACCTTGCGTAATGGAAATATCCAAGACGTTTTTGTCAATTAATAAAGCAGAAGCGTTGAAATAATACACCACAAACAGCAAACAAAATCCTGAAAGCCAAGTAAAATACGCTTCGTATTTGAACCAATGCAAGTGCTTTGGAATGGTCTTCGGTGCGACTTTGTATTTCTCTAGATAGTAAAATCCACCGCCGTGCACTGCCCAGAGATTGCCCGCCAATTCATCGCGAACATCTTCCGTTCTATTCAACGCGTTTTCGAGGAATACAAAATAGAATGACGCGCCAATCCATGCAATTCCAAACGTAATGTGCATCAATCGTATGACAATATTCAGCCATTCCATCATGTGACTTTCCAAAGGTGTGCCTTGCACTAAAATGTAGGTATTCACCAGTATGCCGACAATCGCTAAGAGCATTCCGGTATACATATAATTGAGACTACTCACTTCTATATCCTCGTTATTTGCCTCCGATGCTGCGGATTTGTTTTTCAAAAACTTCGGCATTTTGTACGACAAATAACCCAACAAAATCAGGATGCTGAAATAGACGACGTATAGAACGATGAGTATAAATAAGTTGATCTTCACTACTTGCTGATTTTACCAAATATTCGTAATCGACTCACGCCACCGTCAGGGAAAATATTCAATCTAATGTGCGTAATGGTTCCTAAAGCATTGACTTCTTGCTTATAGTGATGTTCGTGATCCGCACTCAATTTTTGCTGTGGTAACAACGTTTGCCAGTGTGTCGCATTGACGACATTATCGGTTTCCGAAACACAAGCTTCAATTGAACAACTGTCTGGATAATTGCCTTTGAAGTGACACGTATCGACCAATATACTTTCTACCACGCCCGGATGTGCTAATTTAATAATCACCCAATCGCGGTTGTTCGGCGTTCTATTTCTTTTGGTTTCCCAGCCGTCTCCCATATTGGCGCCACGATTTGGCATGATGAGATTGCTCATCGCACTAAAAAACATATCGTTACAGGCAATGGCTTGACCGCCATTAATCGCTGCTGCTAAATCAAAAATATGATCGGTAGAAACCGCATCCCAATTTTTGAAAACTTCACCATACACACGGAAACGTGCTACACCGCCATCAGGGTAAATGTGCAAGCGAAGATGTGTGTATATTTCGTTGCTTTCACATTCGTAAAAATTCTGTGAGCCCGCATCCAAATGCGATTTAGGCAAGATTTCTTTCCATGCTAAATTTTCCCAATCGGTTATTCCATCAGCATTAGAGATATTGATGGCTTCGATAGACGCATGTGGCGGATGATTGCCCAAAAAGAAATTCGTATCGATATCAAATCCCGTGATTTTCCCAGAAGTAGCCAATTGAATGATTGCCCAATCGTGCCCTGGTGTTCGTTTTCGTCGGCTTTCCCAACCGTCCATCCATTTGCCACGGTCGGTGTATTTATCGGTGATGAAGATGCCTCGAGTTGGCGCAATTAAGTTCTCTTTCTCTGCGAAAAAATCATCTGTGGCGTACAAAACTTTTCCGCCCAATCGCTCAGCAGCTAAGTCAGTCAATTGCGTAAATGCTGGTGATTCCTTGATGATTTCTTTTACTTTTTCAAAAGCCATTGTCCTTTATTTTTATGGTGTAATGATTTGTTTTTATAAACGCTGTCGCCATGCACTATTGTTTCTACCACAACACCGCTGAGGGTTTGCGCAATATAGGGACTTATTTTATATCTGAATAAAATGTCGTCTTCCGTGACGGTTTGGGTTTGCTCTGGATTCCAAATGACGAAATCCGCATCATAATTTACAGCTAATGTTCCTTTTGATTTTGATTTCAGAAAAGCCGCCGGTTTTGACGTAAGTAACGGAATAAATTGTTCTAAAGTCATTGAATCTTTTAAAGCGGTCCACGAACCAGCTAATAAAAACTGAATTCCTGCGATGCCACCCCAGGCCTTTTTTAAATTCCCCGACTCCATTTCTTTGATGGCTGGTGGCGCGGGCGAATGATCGGTAGTGATAAAATCAAGAACTCCCGATAGAAAAGCTTGCTTTAAATTGTCATTGTTGGCTTTTTCCCTAATCGGCGGCGCGCATTTATAAATGGTACTTCCATCTGGAATTTCCTCGGCATGGAAATATAAGTACTGTGTACATGTTTCCGCCGTAATCGGCAATCCTTCTTTTTTCGCCGCTTCAATTTGAGCCAAAGCCTCGTCAGACGCCACATGTACAATATGCACTGGACAATGATACTTACGACACATGCGAATCATCAAAGCGATTGCGTCATTCTCCCATTTTTTGGGACGACTCGCTAGATAATGCGAATAGCTTGTCGGATTATTTTCAAAGTCACAATCGATCTCAGCATCGTATAGCTCGCAATGGGCTAGTAATGGAATATTGTATTTCGCAATGATGGGCATCGCTTCGTCTAAATCTTGTTCAGTAACATTCGGAAATTCATCAATGCCGGAATGGGTCAAAAAACACTTCACGCCAACGACACCAGCTTGCATCATGGCTTCTAAATGTGAGGCATTACCGGGAATTAATCCAGCGTAAAAACCCACATTAACATGCATTTTCCCATCAGTAGAATCTAATTTTTCTTGCAATGCTGCCAACGTAGTCGTCACTGGACTTGCATTCAACGGCATGTCGATAATCGTTGTAGTTCCCCCAGCGGCGGCGGCTTGCGTGCCTGTGTCAAAACCTTCCCATTCGGTTCTTCCAGGTTCGTTGATATGCACATGAACATCAATTACGCCTGGCATAATGACCGAATTTGAGAAGTCTTCAACGTCGTTCGATTTTTCAAAATCAATAGCGGAGATTACGCCATCTTGAAAAGAGATCGTCGCAGGTTGTAATTTGTGATCAACCCAAACTTTCTCGCTATATATTTTTCTGTGTTGCAAGGTTTAATTTTTAGTACTATATCGGTTTCGTAAACCTTACAAATATAGCGTTAAATCAAAAAAACGCAAGTCTTGAACTATTATAATTGCAATTTATAGTTTACTGTGATTTAGAGATTATCCACCAATCGCAATCATGCTTCTGTTTTGAGAAAACAATGCTGGATTTTGGAATTTCAAATCGTCATCCATTCCAGCACGAACGGCTTTTTTTGACAATATATTTTGTTGAATCAACGGCAAAATCGATTGTCCTGACCGTAACGTTTCTAGTAAAGAAGTCTCGGAATTAGAAAACAAGCAGTTTTTCAATTTACCGTCGGCAGTCAATCGAATGCGATTACAAGTACTGCAAAACGGATTGGTGACGGAACTTATAATCGCAAAACTGCCTATATGGGATTTGATTTTGTAATTCTTGGCGGTGTCATTCGGCGCGTCATTTAAACGCTCAATTTCGTGGTGATTAAAGTTGATTTTGAGCATTTCCAAGATTTCTGAATAACTCACCAGCTTCGATTTATCCCACTGATTTCCATTGAAAGGCATAAATTCAATAAAGCGAATTTGGATGTTTTTATTTTTGGTTAAAGCAATAAAATCGACAATTTCATTATCATTAAAACCTTTGATTAAAACGACATTCAATTTGACTTGAAAGCCTTCCTTCAACAATAATCCGATATTGTCAAAAACAGTTTCAAAATAACTTCGTCGCGTAATTTGATTGAATTTTTCCTTCACCAAACTATCAATGCTAATGTTGATTGTCTTGATTCCAGCCTCATGAAACGTCGCGATAAAATCTGGAACTAAAATTCCGTTGGTTGTCAAAGTCAAATGAACTCCCAATTTACCCAATCGCAAAATAATATCCTTTGCATCTTTCCGAACTAAAGGTTCACCGCCAGTTAAGCGGATTTTGTTCACACCTAAGTCGACAAACGTTTGTGCAATCATCAAAATTTCATCAGCAGTCATCAAATGCGCTTTGGGTGTCAAGGCAATGCCTTCTTCCGGCATACAATACGTGCATCGCAAATTGCAATGTTCCGTAATCGAAATCCGCAAATAATTGTGAAATCGACCGAAATCATCTTGCAATTCCTGCGATTTATTGTCCATGGTTGTAGCCGTTGAGTAGTTTGAATACATGCAACACCGAAGGAAACACCGCATCAATAGATTCCCCAGCGCCAGAAGTTGAACCTGGCAATGCTAAAATCAACGTATCGCCTTTAAATCCAGCGACACTTCTCGACAACATCGCATACGGCGTGCGCTCTTGCCCGTAGGAACGAATCGCTTCTTCAATTCCGGGAATTCTTCGGTCAAGCAAAGGAAGAATCGCTTCTGGAGTTAAATCTTTATGTGATAAACCCGTGCCGCCAGTGAGAATTACGACATCTATTTTTTGCTGGCAATAGTGGTGTATTTTTTCTTGAATACCTGCAACGCCATCTGGAATCACCAGATAATCCGCAATGGTCATTCCGAGTTTTTCTAATTTTGAAACGATGATTTTTCCAGAGGAATCTTCTTTAGTCCCAGCAGCGACGCTATCCGAGCAAACGACGACGGCAATCGAAAGATTCAAATTTTGATAATCGGCAAAATCAGATTTACCGCCTTTTTTATGAAGTAATTTTATGGTCGCAATTTCGACGTTTTTATCGATTGGTTTCAACATATCATAGATGGTCAAAGCTACGATGGACGCGCCATGCATGGCTTCAACCTCAACGCCCGTTTTATAAATCGTCTTCACCGTTACTTCTATTTGAATGGCATCTGATAAACATTCGAATTGAATTCCAGTAAACTCAATCGGAATTGGATGACAATCTGGAATGGCATTCGACGTATTTTTAACGGCAAACAATCCAGCGGTTCGGGCAACTTCTAAAACGTCACCTTTAGGAACTGTTTTATTCAAAACCGCTTGTATCGTTTCTGGCGATCCAACGTTGACAATCGCTTGTGCCGTGGCGGTTCTTAGTGTACTTATTTTATGAGTGATATCGACCATTTATGTGTTTTTTTTCCAGGTGTACGATGCGTCTTCGAAAATTTCCTTCCCGAAAATTGGTGCTTTTTCTTTTATGGCTTCGACTAAAAATTCTAAGGCTTCATAGGTCACTTTTCGTCGTGGCGCGGAAACGAATACAAACAAACAAATCTCGCCGGTTTTTACTTCTCCCAGACTGTGATAGATATGCAAGCAAGATAATTCAAACTTCGAAAAAGCACTTTCGCGAATCTCGTAGAAACGCTGCTCCGCCATTTCCTCGTAGGCAGAATAGTCGATGGCGACAACTTGCTTCCCTTCTATTTCGTCAGCGCGAACTTGTCCCAAAAAAATATTGTGCGCACCAATCGTAGTTTTACTTTGGTGTTTCGCAATCGATTCGCCAATAAAATCGGACGAAATCGGACCTTGAATAAAAGACGATTTTTTGACTTTTTCTGTACTCATTTTTAGGATTGGAATAGATTCGTTTGCTCTAAAGCTGCGATGCCACGATGCAAATGACTAACTCGATTATATCCCATTTTCAGGATGTAATTTGCTGCCAATTGACTTTTGTTTCCGTATTGACAAAGTAAAATTATTTTCTGGTTTTTATCTATACTTTCCAAGTATTTTTCCAATTGATCGATGGGAACTTTTTGAATGTTTGGTAGATTTAAATTTGGTTCTTCGAAATCATCCTGCAAATCGATGATGATATTTTCTTCGTTTTCGATGGCGGCAAGAAAATCACCGGCGTCAATCGCGTTTACTTCTTTATGCTGGGTTTGTTTTCGAAGCGCTAAGCCAATTTGGAGTCCATGTTGAATTTCAAGCGGATTCTTCTCAATGAAAATTATCTGCGATAACGCTTGCAATCCATCATACAACCATAACTTCCCACTCAAAACTGCTCCAATTCCAAGAATAATTTTCAGCACTTCATTGGCTTGCATGACACCCAATAGATTTGGAATAACTCCTACAACTCCTGCGTCTTCACAAGAAATACTTTCAAGATTGGCTTTTTCTGGAAACAGACAACGATACGTTGGTCCGTTTTGATAATTGAAAACCGACAACTGCCCTTCGAACTGGTGAATCGACGCATAGACCATCGGCATTCCTTTGGCCAAAGCCACGTCATTGATTAGATATCTTGTTGGTAAATTATCCGTACAATCAACGATGATTTGAAATCCATCGACTATTTCAAAAGCATTGTTGCTATTGAAATCGCTGGTGAACGGAATGACATTTGTGTTTGGATTCTGGTTAATGACACTCGCCGCCGCCGCCGAAGCTTTGCTTTTCCCGCAATCGGAATTACGATATAAAAATTGACGGTTCAAATTGGATTCTTCCACCAAATCTCCGTCAACAACACCAATAGTTCCAACGCCAGCTGCCGCCAAGTTCTGTAAAACTGGACATCCCAATCCGCCAGCGCCAACCACCAATACTTTCGCAGCGGTCAATTTTTGTTGACCTGTAATTCCAATTTCTGATAGTGCGATTTGACGTTGATAGCGATTCATAAAGTTCATTTAACCACCAGCAAATGGCGGTAGTAAGGCAATCTCGTCCAGATTATTAATCGAAATATCTCCATGAATCAACGTTTGATTTACTGCAAAGGAATATGCAGCTGTTGTCAAATCAGGATAGGCTTTGTGCAATCTCGTTTGGAATTCCAACAAAGTTATCGAATTGCCTTCAAAGAAAATCACTTCGTCTTTCTTT
Organism: Flavobacteriaceae bacterium; assembly: GCA_947459635.1. Taxonomy (GTDB): domain Bacteria; phylum Bacteroidota; class Bacteroidia; order Flavobacteriales; family Flavobacteriaceae; genus Flavobacterium. The sequence goes on from CANHEA010000005.1 coordinate 33,241, forward strand.
TTGATAAGATCGGCCACTAAACCAAAATACTTCAGGTTGATTTGCATTTTAAGTGGAGTAAAGTTTTACAATTGCGATTCCCAATACCAAAGCTAAAATATTGCGCAAAGTAACGGTGTCGAATTTCTTGCTTCCATAATAACCGCCAAAAATGCCACCGACAGCCACAATGGCAATGACTAAAAAGGATGAGATTGGTAATGATTCTCCTTTGCTTATAAATCCAAGAAGTCCCGCGATCGAATTGACCAAGATAAATAAAGCCGAAACTGCGGCAGTTTGTTTCATCGACGCCCAACCTAAAAGCAGCAAAACTGGGCTTAAGATAATGCCGCCACCAATTCCGATGAGTCCAGATAAGAATCCGATAAGCGCACCGATTAATAATGCCAGAGGAAAATTAATAGATTGCAACTCCTTTTTTTCTTTACCAAAAATGCCAAGTAGCCTTAAAACTGCAAAAATCAGGACTGTCGCCAAAATCACTTTATATAAATGCGTTTCAATGGTAAGCAATCCACCTAAAAAGGAAAAAGGAATCGACGTCAAAGCGAATGGATAGAATAGTTTCCAATCGAATTGTTTTTCTCGAAAATAAAAGTAAAACGAAATTCCAGAAACGATGATATTCAACACCAAAGCAGTGGGTTTCATAAAGGTAATTGGAAAGGCAAAAAGACTCATCAAAGCTAAGTAACCGCTGGCGCCACCATGACCGACGCTGGCATACAAAAACGCTACAATGGGCAACAGCAAAAGCAATAATGGTGCGTGCAACAAATCGACTATTTCCATACTTATTCTTTCAACGGGTACATTTTTTTGAAAATATCGTTGATACTTTGATGCAAAATAGAAGCGTGATTTTCGTTGGCCATCTCCATAAAATCGAATTTTACTTTAGGATTTTTGGCATTTCTAAACGCAATACTCATGTCTTTTGCATCTTTAATCATCGTCACATGTTCTTTCATACCGACAGCTACATAAACTTCCGCAGTCCTGTTTTTATTTTGTTCTAAAAGCGCTGGAGCATTTTTTAGTAGACTCTCATTGTCCCACCATAAACTCGGACTAACAATCAAATAATGGGTAAACAGTTGCGGTTTCTTCAATAGAATTTCCGTAGCTAGAAGTCCACCAAGTGATTGTCCAATAATAAATTTAGTTTCTGTTGTACTGTACTTTGATTGAATATAAGGCTGCAATTCGCTTTCAATAAAATTGATAAATTTTGCAGAACCGCCTGTAGTTGGAAACTCTTTCTTTAGATCGGCGGCATCGGTCGGAAAGGTAAAATCTCTTTTGCGATCGACATTGGCGATACCCACAACGATAAAATCAGGCATTTGAAATTGCATATTATAAAACTGCACCAAACCTACTATATGTAAGAAGTCTTCGTTGGCGGAACCATCAAGTAAATATAGTACTGGATAGGCTTTATCTTTGTTGTAAGTTGGTGGCAAATAGATATTCAAAGTTCTTCTTTCATTGAGGATCTTCGATTGAATCGTTTTGATTTCACCAATGTTAAAAACAGATTCGCTGACCGTTTTTACCTGAGCAACTGCAACGTTTAGAAAGAGAAAAAATGCTGCTAAAAGTGTAATTTTTGATTTCATAAATTTACTAATTGAAGGAAAACAAAGATATACACTATTCTTTATGCTTTATAAATGAATTTGGAACTTTATTGTTTTGGGTTTGATTTCAACTTATGAACTTCGAAATACAAAAGGACTGTCATGACGAGAATCGAAATTACAGAGGCTTGCAGTGTACCTAAATCGAGTCCTCCTTTTGCAATTGGCTTGGTGAGAAAATCGCCGAAAGTGGCTCCAAATGGTCGCGTAAAAACAAACGCCAGCCAAAACAAAAACACCTCGTTGATTTTGGTAAAATAGTGAAGAACAACAACCAACAGAATGATAGCGCTAGTTACCATCGCACCTTGCAAATAACTAAATCCAACCACATCGCTCAAATAATCTCCAAAAGCGGTTCCCAGACTGTTTGAAAACAATACGGCAATCCAAAACAAAATTTCTTTGTTTGATTCTGTAATCGTCGCGACTTCGATGCTTTTGTATTTTCGATGCCAAATGAATAAGGTAATTAACAATCCAGCGAACAAAATTACACTTCCTAAAGTGTAGCCCAAGTGCAGACTTCGATCAATAAAATCCGAGATTTCAGTTCCTAATGTAGTCGTTGCAATGATGACTAGCCAAAACGAAATCGGCTGGTATTTTTTGCTTCGGACTTGAAGCCAGACAAGAACTAAAAATAAAACAGCAGTTATGGCAATTCCAGTCAAGTAGCCCAAATCTAATGTCATCGAAATATAGTCGCCCAAAGTTTCACCCAAAGTAGTAGCGACTATTTTTAGAAGCCAAAATAGTAATGTTATTGCTGCGATTTTATTGACTTTTTGTAGATTCATTTATAAAATTTTAAAGCAAATAAACACCGACATGAGCGCCTTTACTTAATTGGTAATTACCCTCGGTCACAAAAACCAAAGCATTGGCCAAAGCAAACGAATCGAGCATGGAGGAATCTTGATGCGGTAATATAACAACCTCATCATCTACTAAAAGTGCTTTCAAAAACTGACTTCTCGAATTATTTACCTCGTAATCGTGCGCCAAAGGTTTCGAAATTGATGACATATACGAAGCGTTTTTTCCAGAAATTCGATTTAAAGTCGGAAGCACATACACATACAAACAAGTCAAACTTGCTGCTGGATTGCCAGGCAAAGCAAAGACCATCTTGTCCTTTAATCTACCGCAATATAATGGTTTTCCAGGCTTTTGATTGACTTTATAAAACAAGGTTTCTACTGCTAAACTTTCCAAGGCTTTGCCCACAAAATCATAATCGCCAACAGAAATTCCGCCAGAAACCAGGATAACGTCATTCTCTTCGATGGCTTGTTGAAGAACTGATTTTGTCGCTTCGAAAGTGTCTTCAACTTGATACGTTTTTAATTGATGATAATGTGCCGATTGCAAAGCGACTTTCAACATAATGGAATTACTATCATAGACTTTCCCTTTTGGCAAAGGCTGTCCCGCTTGAAGCAATTCGTTGCCGGTAATCACAATACCTACTTTAGGTTTCGCGTAAACTCTTACCGACGCAAATCCCAAACCCGCTAGAAAACCGATTGAAGCAGGATTTAGAATTGAACCTTTTTCTAAAGCGACAGTTCCTCTTTCGATTTGAGAACCTAAAGCACGAACGTTGGTTTCGGGTTTGACCTTTTCTTGAAGGTGCAATTGCTGGTTAATTACGGTCACTTTTTCAATTTGAATCACAGCTTCTGCAGAATCTGGTACGGCAGCTCCAGTAAAAATTTTCATTGCTTGTCCAGATTGCAGTTGCCCATCGAAAAAATCACCTGCTTTGATCTCGCCGACAATGTCATAGGTTAATTCGTCGTGCAACGAAAGTGCAAATCCGTCCATATTGGCTTGTCGGACTGGCGGCATGGAAATCGGGGAAATCAAAGTTTCTGCTAGTATAAATGAATGAGCATCACGTAGAGAAACTTCCACTTCTCTCATGGAAAAAGTAGTCTTATTTAGGATTGAAAAAGCGTCATCCACTGAAATCATCGTAATTCTCTATTTTTAATTTGAATCAATTGTGCCGCCACGCTAATGGCAATTTCTGCGGCAGTTTCGCTTTTGATATCGAGACCAATTGGAGCATAAACTTGATTTAGTTGTTCTTGAGAAAATCCGTCGGCCAAGAGATTTTTATACAAGGTTTTCATCTTTTCTTGACTTCCCAACATGCCGATGAATTTATAATTTTTGCCCAACAAACGGCGAATAATAATGTCGTCGGTGCGATATCCAAAAGACATAATCACAACGTAAGTATTTTCAGTTTCAGGAATATGTTGATCTATGGTTTCAAATTCGACGATTTGTTTTGTCTGTACAAAGCAATTTGCCTCCATGGTATTGAGATTCTCGCGATGATCGAGCAAATGAAGTTCAAAATTCAATCGCGATAACACCTCACTCAACGCCAAACCGACGTGACCACCTCCTATAATATATACTTGATTTGGTAGCGAAATGGGTTCGATAAATTCCCATTCGGTTGCATTAGTTGTAGCATTTAGATGAATGCCATTTTGTGAGTAAGAGATTTTTCCGTTTTCCGAATTTAGAATCAAGTCGATCCAAGTGAGACTTTCGGTATTCAAAGCATAAAAAGCAATCGTTTGTCGACCGGAGCAAATCATTCCCGATTGATCGGATGGCGCAAACTTATCGTGAATTTGGTGTTTGACAAAAGGCTTGAAGGTTGATTTTTCTAATAAACTTCGTGCATATTCGACCAACTTATGCTCCATGATGCCGCCGCCAATCGTACCGTGCATTTGGTTTTTTGAAACAAACATTTTGAAGCCTTTTCGACCTGGACTGCTGCCTTCGTTGGCTACAACCACCATCAAAATACCTTGCTGGTCGGTCTGAAGAAGTGCTTTTACTTTACTATAAAAATCAATTACCATAAGCTACAAATTAGAAGTAGTTTATGATTTTTTATACAAATCCATCAACACTTTTTCCGGAGTATACGGCGCATTGACAGCCAAATCTGCAGTTGGATTGAAAGCTTTTACCGCAGCGCGAATCGCAAAGTAAGCGCCCAAACCATACATTAATGGCGGTTCACCAACAGCTTTTGATTTCTTAATCGCCAATTCGTGACCTTCGGTTTCTAGATGTGTAATGTGAATAGATTTTGGCACAGAATAAATATCCGGAACTTTATATGTCGAAAGCGCATTCGATACCAATCGACCTTGTTCGTTATAGACAATTTCTTCGAGTGTCATCCAACCAATGCCTTGCACCAAGCCGCCTTCAATTTGACCGTTATCAACGTCTTTATTCATACTTTCTCCGAAATCATGCACAATATTGACGCTGTCAAAATCGTAAGTTCCTTTCAAACAATCTACGGTCACTTCGACAATCGCAGTTCCATACACATGATACGCAAAAGGATGTCCTTTCTCTTTGGTTTTATCGTAATGAATCGTTGGCGTCGCATAATGAGAATTCTCACTTAATGCGACACGAAGCGTAAATGCCTTCAAAATCAAATCGTTCCAAGTCATGTCGGTCGCCTTTGAATCGGCAAATACCTGTTCGTCTTTGATATGAATTTCAGAAGCGTTATGTTCGTTTTGAGCGACCGTTTTCAATCGACCCAACAAAGCGTTGCAAGCCATTTCTAGCGCTTTTCCATTTAAGTCAGCGCCAGCACTTGCCGCTGTTGGCGACGTATTGGCTACGCGCAAAGTATTCGTCGATTCGATGCGCACTTTCGATGGTGAAATGCCAAAGGTTTGCGTGACGATTTGAAGGAGTTTGGTGTTGACGCCTTGTCCCATTTCGACTGCGCCAGTGCTCACGACCACACTTCCGTCATGGTAAATATGAACCAACGCACGCGCATGATTCATCATCGTATTGGTAAAGGAAATCCCGAAGCAAATCGGTTGCACGGCCAATCCTTTTTTATATCTTGAATTGTTGTTATTGAAATCCGCCACACGTAGTTTCTGCGCGGCGTAATCATATGTTTTCATGCTCGAATCCCAGCTGGCATGCGCATTCGTTTGTTGCAGGATTTGCCCATAGGACAATTCATTGCCATCAACTACCAAGTTGGCTTTTTGAATTTCTGCTGGACTAACACCCAACGATTCCGCTGCTTTGACAATAGCTGCTTCGATGACAAATTTTCCTTGCGGTCCGCCAAATCCGCGAAACGCGGTGTTCGGTGGCAAATTGGTTTTACAACTGTACGCTTTGGCGATAACATTGGGAACATAATAGGCGTTGGTGGAGTGAAACAACGTTCGTTCCATCACGGCCGGAGACAAATCCGCTGCAGCGCCTGCATTTTGATAATGCGTTACTTCGTAGGCGAGTATTTTTAAATCTTTGGATAATCCAATTTTGAAATCTGAGGAATACGGATGGCGCTTTCCTGTCATGCGCATATCGTCCATGCGATGCATTGCCATTTTTACTGGTTGATGCAAAAGTTGTGATGCCAAAGCGACCATCACTGCCCAAGGCGTCGCTTGATCTTCTTTTCCGCCGAAGCCACCACCTAAACGCACGGTGTCAATTTCAACTTTATGCATCGGAATTCCGAGTACACGAGCGACCATTTTCTGAACCGCAGTTGGACCTTGCGTTGATGACGAAACGATAATGCTGCCATCTTCTTTCGGGCGAGCGTAGGCGCCTTGCGTTTCTATGTATAAATGTTCTTGACCATTGACATCAGTGCGACCTTCGAAAATATGATTACATTTTGACCAGGCTTCGGTGGTATTTCCGAGTGTAAATGTTCTTGGTGGAATGATTAATTTGTTTTGTAGTTGTGCTTCACGAGCGTCAGTGATTACCGGCAATTCTTCATATTCTACATGAATCACTTTGGCCGCTTGTCGACAATGATGTTCGGAAGTTCCGATAATTAATGCGATGACTTGACCTCTAAAATGTACTTCTCCATCGGCGAATAATGGTTCATCTGGAATGATGCCTCCAATTTGATTTTCCCCTGGAATATCTTTCGCTGTTAGTATCGTTACAATTCCATTTCGCTGCAAAGCTTTGTGGAAATCGATGCTTTTAATTTTAGCATGAGCAACAGTCGCATCGAAAGGCAAAGCATACAAAGTACCTTTCATTTCTTGAATGTCGTCCAAATAAATGGACTTTCCTTTTACGTGATTATGGGCATCTATGTTTATCATATCAGGTCACTCATTTTGATGGATTCCGGAAATAAGGCGATGAAGTGAGCGAAAAACAACTGTCTCGCTAAAAGTCTTTTGTATTCCTTGGTTCCTCGTGCGTCGCTCATGGGAGACAATTCGGTTTGAAGAGTTTCCTCCGCGCGCAAGACTACTTTAGGTTCTATAGATTTATTAGTAAGGTATTCACTAGTTTGTGATAGGAATTTCGGAATCGGTCCAACGCCACCAATAGAACAATGTGCTTCTTGAATCACATCGCCATTCATAGTAATCGTGATGGCGGTATTAACGCTTGCGATGTCTAAATACTGGCGTTTGCAGACTTTTTCGAAATGAAACTGCGTTGATTTGGACGGCAAGTCGAAGGCAATTTCAGTGATGATTTCGTCTTCGGTTTTATTCAAAACTTTATAACTCAAATAAAAATCTTTGAGCGGTAGCTTTCGCGATTCGTCGTTCTTGTTGGTCAAAGTCAATTGTGCATTCATTGCCAACAATATGATTGTAAAATCTCCAATTGGAGAACCGTTTGCTAAGTTTCCAGCGATGGTTCCAATGTTTCGAATGGGCGTTGAAGACACTAATTTTAGGTAATTATACCAATTTGGAATGGCATTTAATAAGGTTTCATTTTCGATTAAATCTGTAACCGTAACCGCAGATTTTAAAGTGCATTTTGAACCTTCAAACGTAATTCCGTTAAGTTCAGACCGATCGAACAAATACGCCATATTCATGTCATGTAAGTCGTCGTGTTTTTGAACGTATAAATCTGTTCCGCCACCAATGGGTATTTGACCTTCAGTGCTGTATTGTATATTAAAACTTTGCAGTTTCTCTTCTACTTCTAAAAAATAATCTGGAATAAAATCGTGTTCTACCAACCAAGATAGCGGTTGATTAACATCTTTCCACTGTAACTCTTGCGTAAGTTTTGCAGCAGCGCGTTCTATCGATTTATAGCCTGTGCATCGACAAATATTTCCGTCGATAGCACTGATTGCACTTTCTAAAGTCGGCTGCGTTGTATTTAAGGCAAATCCGCACATCGAGTTGACGAATCCCGGCGTGCAAAAACCACATTGCGTTCCCGAACAGTCTACCATCGCTTGTTGCGCTTGATTGAGTTTGTTCGGCAAATTGAGTCCTTCGACAGTGACCACATGTTTACCGTGAACGTTCGGTAATGGCGTCAAGCAGGAAGTTGCGCTTCGATAGTCTAACTTTCCGTTATTTATCGTGCCAATCAAAACGGTACAGGCGCCACAATCGCCTTCGCGGCAACCTATTTTGGTACCACGCAAGTTTTCGTCGTATCGAATAAAATCGAGTAAAGTCGTTGTTGGCGCTTTATCGGTTTGTATTTTTCGATTATTTAATAGGAATTCAATCATGAAAATCAGGGAATCAATATTCTATTTTGTTGATGCTTTCTGTCCACAAACGGAAGGCTTCTAGTGCTTCTTCTCGCATCAACGGAATTGTTTCTAGTTTGCGGTTGGTGTATGGAATTTCCAATTCTTCGTAAATAAATTGATCATCGAATTGAATATCCGCTGCATCTTTTTTGGTGTTGGCGAAATACATTCTATCAGGACGAGCCCAATAAATCGCACCTAAACACATCGGGCAAGGTTCGCAACTCGTATAAATTTCACAGCCATCCAATTGGAAACTTCCTAGTTCCTTGCAGGCATTTCGTATCGCCACAACCTCAGCATGGGCAGTTGGATCATTAGAAGAAGTTACTTGATTAGCACCGCGAGCGATGATTTTTCCGTCTTTTACAATGACAGCGCCGAAAGGGCCGCCTTTACCACTCGTTACATTTTCTATCGACAGGCGAATGGCTTCCTGCATAAATTCATTCTTGTTTGTTGTAGCACACATGTGTTATATATTTTGGGTAAATATAGGGAAAAGTTAGAAATGTAACAGGTAAAGCTTCCCGCCTTGGAATGGTTGGAAGCCTGATATGATTTTGTAAAATGAAGTGAAATTATGCCTTCAAAAAGCGCACGATTTTAGTTTTTATAAATGTAGACTTCCATTTTTCCGTCTTTGTCTACCGCGCCGCGAAACATGCCGTTGGTACTAAATTCCATCGAAATGTTTCCTTTATGATCAACGGCTATTAGTCCACCACGCCCTTTAATGTCTTCAATTTTCTTAATCACTCTTTTCGAAGCAGTTTTGAGTTTCAGTTTTTTGTATTCCATCAAAGCAGACACGTCGTAAGCTGCAACTAGCTTGATGAAATCTTCGCCATGACCGGTACAAGACACGGCGCAGGTTTTATTGTTGGCATATGTTCCAGCTCCAATTATTGGTGAGTCACCAATGCGATTATAGTCTTTGTTGACCGTTCCTCCGGTTGAAGTACCCGCCGCTAGATTCCCAAAACCATCGAGCACGACGCAACCCACGGTTCCGTATTTATCGGTTGAACTATTGAAAGGCTCGACCATACCACTTGAGTTGTCATGATCTAGTTTCGTCTTTTTAGAATCCTTTACTTTTAGGTATTCGTCCCAGCGTGCTTGCGTGAAAAAATAAGTAGTGTCAACAATTTCAATATCGTTTAGGGCTGCAAACTTTTCTGCTCCTTTGCCACTTAGAAATACAAATTTTGATTTTCTCATAATCGCTTTTGCGGCACTGATTGGATTTTTGATTGTCCGCACTGTGGCAACTGCGCCGGCATCTAGCGACTTTCCGTCCATGATAGCGGCGTCCATTTCGTTGGTCCCATCATGTGAAAAAACTGAGCCTTTTCCAGCATTAAATATCGGGGAATCTTCAAGAACTTTCACCACCGCTTCAACGACATCAACTGCTTCAGCACCTTGAGCTAGCATGCCGTAACCCTTTTGCAGCGCTTCCTTCATGGTGTTTAGGTACTCGGTCTCTTTTTCAGGGGTTAGGCCCTTTTTGAGCATATTCCCAGCTCCTCCGTGAATGGCAAGACAAAATTTAGAATTCATTTTTGGTGTAGTTTCGGTTGGTTTATTTTCTTGAGAAAACATTGCGTAGTAGTTAGTCCAAACAACAAACACCACAAAATATCGAATCCATTTCATACCAAATTTATTATATCGTTACCGCTAGAAGAACAAAAATAAGCTTTCCAATCGATTCCTCTTGTTATTTTTCATTCAATTGTATTTCTTGGTCATAAGACAAGCGGTGCTGTTTACTTCTGTCGATAATTACAACCGTATGATTCGCTTTATATTCTTTGATGATGGTTATAATTTTCTCAACTAGAAGTTCATCTAAACCATCGAAAGGCTCGTCTAGTAATAGAATTTTTTTGTTTGTCAATAGTGCTCTCGCCAACATCAATATCTTCCGTTGACTGTACGAAATATTTTTTCCGTTTTCGAAAATTGCTGCGTCTAAAATACTTTCATCTTCGTGATCTTTGACATAGCCTAGTTGTTGTAACATGGCAAAAGCAGGTGCTTTTTTTTCGTCTTTTCTACTATAGGATATGGCTTCGAAAACCGTCTTTCCAATTAAAGGCAATTCATCCGAAAGCATTGTGATTTTGCGGCGTAGAAGCTGTTTGTTATAATTGGCTACATTTACATTCCCTATTAAAATTTCTCCACCGGTAGGTTCGTACAATCCAGAAATTAATTTAAACAAAGTGCTTTTCCCGCTTTGATGTTGACCTGAAATTAACGTTAACGAATTGGATGGAATTTCAAATGATAAATCCTTGATGATGGCATCCTTTTCTGAAAAAGCAAAACTTACCTTATTGAAAACTATGCGGCCTGAGGTTATTTTTTTGTCCTCGGAATGGTGATTTTGTTCACTTTCAGCATTGAAAACCTTCAATAATTTGGTAAAGGAAATATCTCCCGCTTGCCAAATAAAATTGACACTTAAGATTCTTTTCAGGACCGGAATCACATTGACCATCGTCATGATAAAAGTCAATAAATCGTGACCATGCATCTTATGATTATCATGCTTCATTCCGTACGCCACCCATAAAATAATAGCCAACATACTGTAGAGCATAAATGGCAAAAGTGCATAAATCAGTGCATACAATTTGTGGTATTGTCGGCCGTAGTTATATAAACTGGTAGAGCCTTTAACGTACTTTTCATTCTCGATGCTTTGTCGATTGAATGCTTTGATCGTCAGCAGCGAATTCAGACGTGAAGACACAAACGACAAATTTGAAGACCTCTTATTTCTTCTTTTGCTTGTAAGAACTTTTAATTTCTGATTGAGATATAAAATCGCAATAAAAATAATTGGGTACGAAGCCACGACAACGAAGGTCAGTTTCGCATTGAGATACGCCAGTAAAAGCACCGCCAAAACGAGGTGGATACAATCATTAAAAAAAGTAATGACTCCCTTTGTTAGATAATTTTGTATGGCAGATAAATCACCTGTATACCGCAATAAATATAAGCCAGTTTCCTTTTTTTGATGTATCGCTAATTTGACATTAAGCTGTCGGGCAAAAAGTCGCTCTCGGATGCTTTTGGAAATCAATTCGCCGCTGATTCCGAGATAATATTTCATCAGAAAATCAAAGAGGAACTTGGCAAGCAATAGCATTCCAAAAACGATAAAGAATGAGGAAATGCCAGTCATATGACCAAACAACACATCAAACATTTTCCCTCGTGCGGAATGTCTGTGCAATGCGATTTGGTAATATTTACCTAAAAAAACCGGAATTAAAATCGTAGAAACAATACTAAAAAAGCCAAATATAAAGGCGGAAACAATTACTTTTCGGTTATCCTTTATAAATTCGACAAGTATTGTTTTTTTAGTTTGCATAGTTCTTTTCGAAACAATCTAGTGAGGCGCCCAACATTAATTCTTCGATGGTTAAAACGGGAATATCGGTTCTATCTTTTACTTCTTGAATCAGTAGCGGACTCATCGTAAATACGCCACTTAATGCTGCTGGTCTTGCGTCTAAATTAGATAAAAATTCGATGCCAAAAAACACACCCAAGCTATCTCCACATGAAAAAATTACATTATAAATAGTACTCATAAAAGACTTATCTCGCAGCAAAAATTCTGTTTCCCTTTGCAAGAGTCCATCGGCAATTTCCATTACGATATAATCTGGCTTTGATGGCGCTAGTTTATGAAGCAATGTTTGGTACAAATTTAACAATTCTTGCTTCTCACACATATAAGTTGATGGAAAACCTGCATCGGTAAAATCGACCGTAATATCTGCGCCACAATCGTATACCAGATCCATGTCTTTCGTGTAACAAGTTCCTGTGAGTTTGATAAACGCTACTTTCTTACCTGTCGTTTTTAAACCTCTAGCCAAATAGGCTGCTGTGGTTGTTTTTCCGCTATCCATTGACGAACCCAAAGATAGGATGACTTTGGCATTGTTGGGTACGGTAGCATTGAAAGTAACTTCTGGATTTACGTTGTGCACGGTATTAATGACTTTACCGTTGGCAACTGCGTAACCAAGTAGTCTGACTTGTGTTGCTGGAATATGTTTGAATCGTTCGTGTTTAGATTTTAATATTCCGATAGCACCACCAGCTCCTAAAATATCGAGCAATTCCGTTGGTTGATCCGGTACGTAACCTTCAAATTGTTCCGTAGCATATCGATTTGCAAAGGCAGCCATGATGATGTCGCCCTCGATAATCGTCATAATTCGTTTGGTTTCTGATTGAATGGTATAATGCTTTCCAAGGCTTAAGACTTCGAAAATAGCCACATCACCTTTCTTGGGTGTATAGGTGGAAACAATCGATTTATCGATTTCAAAATTTTTGACGTCTTTACAAATTATGGTTTTTTTGATTTTGCTTAGCATACTATATCTTTTAAAATGAAGAGAATAATGAATCTTTAATTTTTAGTTGATTAGAATTTTTTGAAATCCTATTTTTTGGTTGCCTTCAAATACGGTCACAATGTATGTTCCTGTTTTGATGCCATGTAGATTTAACTCGGTTTGCAATTGCGACTGATTTTCGGAAACTACCACAGTTCTGCCTAACATATCAGTTAATACAATTTTCACCTCAGCCAAATTGATATCAGTGGTTTTAGACAAATCGATGGTAATGAAGTTTTTCGCTGGGTTTGGATATACTCGGATAGCATTATTTGCAGCAGACACCTGGTTTACGCCCAATAATGCAGTGTCATACTTAACGGTGGTAAAATCGCCTTGTGTATTAATTCCAATACTACTGCCAGTAACATAAACAAAATTGTCCTTCAACATAATGGATTGCGGTAAATCCTCTCCATTATTTTCTCCGTTGTAAATTAGGGCGTTACTCCTATTTCCCAAAGGCGAGAACTTCACAATAGCATAGTCATAATTCGCAATGCCGTTGGTCATTCCAGTTAGATAGATATTGTTAGTCGCGTCTATCGCGATATCACCTGCCTGATCATCTGCATCTGCATTTCCGTTATATGTACTAACCCAAGATTGTGTTCCAGCAGCGTCATATTTTATCAAGCACATATCATTGTTGCTTGTTGATGTGGAATTATCTGTATCTACAGTTCCAGCAACTACTACATTTCCGGACGGATCCAATTTGATGCCGTCAGCAAAATCATTTCCAGCTGCTGTTCCGTCATAACGGCTTAACCATTGTTGTACTCCTGAAGCATTAATTTTGATGGTAACGATGTCGGTATTTGTAGCACTAGCATTATCGCTATTTCCTGTGATATAGATGTTCTCAGCGGCATCCATCTCCATAAAGAAGCCTTCGTCGTTGCCTCCGCTATTATAAATATTCGTCCATTGTTGCACACCAGAAGCATTATATTTTACTACGATATAATCATAATTAGCACCATTTGATGTTCTTCCGCCAACATAAACGTTTCCGCTTGCTGCGACTTTGATAACTCTTCCTGTATCGATTAAATTTCCTGTTCCGTTAAATCGAGTTGCCCACAATTGCAGTCCATTCGAATTGTATTTGATGGTCAAAATATCATCATTGGAAACCAAATTACTCGCATCTCTATCACTTCTACCAGTTACATATACGTTATTACTTGCATCAATGGCGATTGCTAATGCTCTATCCGTTTCTGTGATGTAATCATAATTAGCCACCCAAACTTGTGTCCCCGCTTGATTGTATTTGGCGATGGTAAAATCGCTTGAAGTTCCTTTATTGTGCGTATAACCCGCAACATAGATAAACCCTAAGTTATCGATAGCAACTGCTTGACCAGAATCTGAACTTCCTACCGATGTTCCGTTGATAGTTCTAACCCAGGCGGTATTGCCACTGATGTCGATTTTCTGTAAGGCTAGATTTTTGTCCGTACCGTATTCTACAACTGAACCAGCAATAAATAAGTTCCCATTTCCATCCATCGCCATGGCGTTTGGTTTGTCAGTATTATCGCCCACTTCATTAAAAACATTGGTCCATTGCGAAACGCCAGACTCATTATACTTAATGCTAACTGCATTTTTTTGCGGAATAGTCTCACTGTAGCCAGTGACAATCACATTTCCAAAAGCATCCTCTGTGATACCTTTTGGCAAATCATTAGAAGTCGCTGTATTGCTGTACAATTGCGACCATTGTAAAGTTCCCGCAGTATTGTATCGTAAAGTCACATAATCATTAAGTACAGTTGCCGTCGCATCCGTATCCACAGCACCTGCAATGCTTACATTTCCTGCCGCGCTCACGTACATAGCAGATGGAATATCATTATTGAGTGCTGCTCCGCTATATGTTCTCACCCATTGTTGTACTCCAGTAGTATTGTATTTTATGGTGGTAATATCATAATTAATAGCTACGGCTCCAACATCACTTTGACCTGTTACATATAAATTTCCGGTACTATCCATTCCTATATTGGTGGCGCGATTGTCTCCAATTCCATTGTCATAAACGGTCGCCCATTGTTGCACTCCAGTCCCATTATAACAAACAGTAACATAGTCGTAGTCTACATTGTTACTTCTACCTGTTACATAGATATTTCCATTGGTTGGGTTGATTACTAAATCTGTTGCCCAATCGTTGCGAGTTCTATCATAACGAACTGACCAAAGTGGCGTTCCAGTAGCTGCGTTGTATTTTACAGTCAAATAATCATAATTGACTAAATTATCTGATCGACCGGTAACCACAGGATTTCCTGTTGGGTCTAATGCAATTTTTGAAGGACGATCGATGCCGTTTCCTGTACCATTAGTTCGTTGCACCCATTGTTGCACTCCAGCACTGTTGTATTTTAGAATTACATAATCATCACTGACTGTAGTTGTGGAATCGGGATCACTTTGTCCAGCTACATATACATTACCACTATTGTCTACTACAATACTATTCCCTTGTTCGTATTGGTCTGTCGTAAAACCATAGTTAGCGGTCCATTGTATCACTCCGTTTGGATCGTACTTAATCGTAACAATGTCGGTAGCAGAAGCCGTAAACTTAGCGTAACCCGTTACATAAAT
Organism: Flavobacteriaceae bacterium; assembly: GCA_947459635.1. Classification (GTDB taxonomy): domain Bacteria; phylum Bacteroidota; class Bacteroidia; order Flavobacteriales; family Flavobacteriaceae; genus Flavobacterium. The sequence goes on from CANHEA010000005.1 coordinate 48,537, forward strand.
ATTACCCGAAGCATCCATAGTTATCGCTAATGCAGCATCAACTCCGGAAGAAGGTGCGTTAAAAACATTTCGCCAAACAGTATTGCCGTTGGCATCTAATTTTAGAAGTAATACATCTTGATTGTTACCTGTTAAAACCGTTGAACCAGCTAAATAGACATTCCTATCAGCATCGGTCATAACTGCTGTAAAACGGTCGCTATAATCACCTTGACCGTTGTACCTATTAACCCACTGCTGGGCAGTTGATGCGACGCTAAAAGTTATCAACGCATAAAGAAGTGTAATTTTTAATTTCATAATGTTTTGTTTAGTTTGACTTTTTGCACTTTCCGATTAGGGAAAACATGTTTTGAATTGTTATAACATTTAATTAACAATATTCCCTACCCAAGATTACAAACAAAAAAAAACGCGATGCTAACTTTTTACTAAGTTTGGCGTTCGTGTGAAAGAAATTAAATTAAAATCAATGAAGTATATTTTTACAATCGTTTGCAAAAACATAATAAAATTCGGCATTCTCCTTTATTTTCTCAGCCTTTCTACAATCGCATTTGCTCAAGACGCTCCCGCTTCATCAGCTGCCTCCATCATCGGACAAATTATCGATGACGCCACTGAAGTTCCTGTAGAAAACGTTATTATTAAATTGTCCGCTGTCAATGACTCAACCAAAGTGGCTAGTACAATCTCTGACGGCGAAGGAAAATTTCAGCTGAAAGCAAATGGGATAGGAAACTATAAATTAAAAGCTTATTTGATTGGATTTGATGCTAAAAAAATCAACGTAAAAGTAAACGACGCTTCCACTGTCGACGTCGGGCAAATCAAAATAAAAAGTACCTCGATCAATTTAGACGAAGTAAAAATTGAAGGGAATTACAGATTGAAAATTGATGTCGATAAAAAAGTCTACAAAATCGATGCAAATGCGGCAGGAACCAACGGAACAGCCGGCGATATTTTGCAAAACATTCCATCGGTATTTGTCAATCAGAATGGGTCGGTGACACTTCGCGGTGGAAAAGTAAAAATCTATATCAACGGAAAACCAAGCGGAATCTTGGGAATTAGTCGATCTCAAATCTTAGATTACATTCCCGCCAGTTTGATTGAAAGCATCGAAGTCATTAATGATCCTTCCGCCAAATACGACGCCGATGGAAGTAGCGGTATCATCAATATTATCCTTAAAAATCAAAACAAACCGGGCATCAACGGAATGATTTCCTTGGGTGCTGGTACTTTAGATCGCTATAATGGTTCGGCGAACTTGAGTTTCAATTATAAAAAGTTGAGTCTGTTTACCTCCTATGACGTCAAGAGCGTCAACATTACTACGTGGGAAACCAAAGATCGTAGAAGTGACTTTACCGACGGCGTGCGATACGTTAATCAAGACCGTAACTTTTACAGCAAAACCATCAATCAGAATTATAGATTTCGAGGGGAATATGCCTTCAATAAGAAAAGTGTGTTGGGCTTCTCCTTTTTAAATTCAAAGACTGTCGATACTGATTTGAACAATATTCTTTACGAACATTTTGATGAATTCTTAGCCTTGACGAAACTTTACAATCGAAAAATCAACGAAAAGGACCATGACAATTCGAACAATTTCACTTTAAATTACACCAAGAAATTTAAAAAATCGCAACAATTTAGCGCAGACTTATTCTATTCTAAGGGAACCGAAAAAACAGTCGGCGATATCGATCAAAGGTATTTCAATCTAGATGCAACGCCGTCTTCCGAGCTTCCGGTAATTGCCAATACGTATAATAACAATTCAGAAACCAACCTCGTCGGTCAAGTCGATTATGAGCAGCCATTAGGCAAGAAAATCAAAATGGAAATGGGTTATAAAATCCGCTCGAAAAAAACTACGGCGTCCTATCAACTAGACAATTACTATCAGCCACTTGACATCTATATTACAGACACAGCAATCTCAAATGATTTTAAGTACGATTTGCTCGTTAATGCGGGATATGTTACCTATCGAAATAAAATTAATAGCTTCAGTTATAAGCTAGGCGCGCGGGTTGAACAAACCGATATTCAGTTTAACGTTAGCAATAACGATGTCGACCAATCGATTCATTATACTGACTTCTTCCCTAGCGTTCACTTATTGCAAGAATTTAAGAACAACAACAAGTTGACCTTGCGCTACAGCAGAAGAATCGACCGACCTGCATTTCGGGAAATTAATCCGTTACAATTATTCAACGACCCGTTATTTCTAAACCAAGGAAATCCTACGTTACGACCTGAATACACGAATTCGTTCGATCTTACCCATACCAAATCGTGGAAACAGAGTTCATTAAGCGGAAGTTTGTATTACCGTCAAGCAACGGGCACCATCCAAAGAATCATCGTGCTCGACGAAAATAATGTGACCACAACCAGTTATCAAAACTTGAAAAGTTCGAGCAATATTGGCGCTGAAGTCAATGCTTATTTTCAATTGTACAAATGGTGGAAAATAAACTCTAGTTTAAATTATTATAAAAACACTAATGACGGAACCAATATTGGAAGTGAATTCAAATCGGAAGGCTACAGTTTTAATGGCAAAATGAACAACAATTTTACACCTTGGAAAAAGTCGATGTTTCAGATTTCGGCCAACTACCAGGCGCCAACCTATACTCCGTTGGTGAAGAACTTTGGGCAGTATTACGTAAATGCTGCGTTCCGACAAGATTTGTTTAATAAAAGACTGAGCATTTCAGTGCGTTGCACCGACATATTCTTGACGCAAAGAAGAGATTATGATTTTGATGGACCTAATTTTATGGTCAACAGCAGATCTACGAGAGAATCTAGAGTCGTCTATTTTGGTGTTACTTTTAGGTTGTTTGGAAAAAACAAAAAGGAAAATGAAGAGGAAAATGAAGAGGAAAATGATGACTCTGAGGAATCCAACTAAGGTTTTTTTTTCCTGAATAGAAATTTTATTTCTTGTATTGCGATAATTTACAGAAGTAGTGGTTTCTTTGAGGAACGTAATTTATTCGTCAATGTATCTGTAAACAAATGCTGCAACAACTTCAATATTTCAGGCAGGATCTTAGAAAACTGCTTGGAAAGCACAAAATTAGAATCCTCCACATTTGGTTAAGTCGCGGTTTTTGGGGAATTTTTCTCTACCGCTTCGAACGTAGCTTGTTCTTACTTATCGGCAAAAACTATAAAATTATACGGGTATTATTCATTCCGTTTTACAACCTCATCGGTGCATATTCCAATATTGACATCAATTATAATGCGGATATCAAAGGAGGATTATTGGTTTTGCATCCTTCTGTAGGTATTGTAATCTCTCGATTTTCAGTCATTGGCGAAAACCTAACCCTGACAGGCGGCAACATCATTGGAGGAAAAGCAGGTTGTAGCTTTGGCGATATTAGGATTGGTGATAATTGCTCTTTAGGCGCCAATGCGGTCATCATTGGGCCAATCACATTAGCGAACGGAATTACAATCGGAGCGTCGGCGTGTGTTATCAAGGATTGTACAACAGACCATACTACACTGTTGGGTGTTCCGGCTGCCGCATATTCTAAATTGTAAATCTCAATTTGACCAACAAAATTCTAACAAACTTTACCTACTTTTGCGCCATGGCAAAGAAAACCACTGACAAAATCATATTTGATCATATCAAAGTCTTGGATGCAGGCGCGAAAGGCGTTTCTGTGGCCAAAGCACCGGACGGCAAAGTTATTTTTATTCCGAATGTCGTTCCTGGCGACGTCGTTGATGTGCAAACTTTCAAAAAAAGAAAAGCGTATTATGAAGGCAAAGCGATTCGTTTTCATGAATTTTCTGAACACCGCATAGAGCCCATTTGCGAGCATTTTGGTGTTTGCGGTGGCTGTAAATGGCAGAACATGAAGTATTCGCAGCAGCTGTTTTACAAGCAAAATGAAGTCAAGAATCATTTGCAACGCATCGGAAAAGTCGAGCTACCGGAATTTGAACCGATTTTAGGTTCGGAAAAACAATTCTTCTACCGAAACAAAATGGAATTCGGATTCTCGAATGCGCGTTGGTTGACAGAAAAAGAAATTGAATCAACTGACGATTTAGGAAACCGAAATGCCTTAGGATTTCACATTCCTAAAATGTGGGACAAGATTCTCGATATTACCAAATGTCATTTGCAAGAAGATCCGTCGAATGCCATTAGAAATGAAATTCGAGATTTTGCCAATGAGAAAAATTTGTCGTTTTTCAATCCAAGAAACCACGAAGGTTTGTTGCGGACGTTGATGATTCGAACAGCATCTACTGGTGAAATTATGGTTTTGATTCAATTTTTTGAAGAAGATAAAGCCAGTCGTGAACTTTTATTGGATCACCTTTACGGTAAATTTCCTCAAATTACGTCGTTGCAATATGTCATTAACGGCAAACCTAACGATACAATTTATGATCAAAAGGTCCACCTTTACAAAGGTCGTGACTACATTCTAGAAGAAATGGAAGGTTTGCATTTTAGTATCAATGCCAAATCATTTTACCAAACCAATTCTGCGCAAGCGTATGAATTATATAAAATCACTCGCGATTTTGCTGGCTTGACAGGAAATGAAACTGTATATGATTTGTATACCGGAACCGGAACCATTGCCCAATTCGTATCCAAAAAAGCGAAGAAAGTAATTGGTGTTGAAAGTGTACCTGAAGCCATTCTCGATGCCAAGGAAAATGCGAAACGCAACGAAATTACCAATTGTGAGTTTTTCGTGGGCGATATGAAAGTGGTCTTCAACGAGGCATTTATTGCGCAACATGGGCAACCAGATGTTATCATTACAGATCCTCCACGAGATGGCATGCACAAGGATGTCATCGATCAAATATTGAAAATTGCACCAAAGAAAATCGTTTATGTAAGTTGCAACTCGGCAACCCAAGCCCGTGATTTGGCTTTAATGGATGAAAAATACAAGGTAACACGCGTTCGCCCAGTTGATATGTTTCCGCAGACACATCATGTTGAAAATGTTGTACTTTTGGAACGTAGGAATTAGAATAAAAAGAGACAAGAATCAAGAATCAACAGATTTATGAAGAAAATAAGTTTACTCGTCCTTTTGATTGCAGCCATTTTTTCTGGTTGCGAAAAAGATGACATATGTGCTGAAACGACGGCAACTACGCCCAGATTGATTATTGATTTTTATGATTTTACCAATCCAACGTTGACCAAAAACGTCACTAACTTGGGTGTTATTGGAGAAGGTTTGGATACTTTCATTTTATTCAATGGCGTTAGTAAAGTTCAAATTCCACTCAACTTAACGCAAGACATATCCAAATACCAATTCATTTTAAACTACGGGAATAGCAACGCCGCTTTCATTAACACCGACAATTTACAATTCGACTATACGAGAAATAATGTATTTGTATCTAGAGCCTGCGGGTATAAGACAATTTTTACATTAAGTGAAGCTAGTCCATTTACACAGACAGATGCAACAATTCCCGATGGTTTGTGGATGAAAAATATTACTGTTCTACAATCAAATATTAACAATGAAAATGAAACACACCTTAGCATTTCTTTTTAGTCTAATTGCGGTGTGTAGCGTTCTAGAGACGAAGGCACAGGACAAAAAGCCAGATAGTATACCGACAAAAACGTATCGATATGGTGTTCGTGTTGGCGTCGATGTATCGAAGATTGCCCGCGCCTTTTACGAAAAAGATTATAAAGGCTTGGAATTGGTTGGTGATTATCGTTTGACTAAAAAATATTATATCGCTGGCGAGTTGGGAAATGAAGAAAAAACAGTGAATGATGAGCGACTTAATTTTACTACTAAAGGAACTTTTTTCAAAGTTGGTTTTGATTATAACTTATACGAGAACTGGCTCGACATGGAAAATATGGTGTATATCGGGGCACGTTACGGTGTGAGTTCGTTTAGCCAAACATTGAATTCCTATAAAGTCTATGATCGCTATCCTTACTTTGGATTTCCGCAAAATATAGAGTCTGGAGAAAAATTTACCGGATTGTCTGCACAGTGGATTGAAATATTATTGGGTGTCAAAGCCAAAGTAATCAATAATTTTTACGTTGGTTTTAGTTTCCGTGTCAATAAACTGTTTACCAACAAACGACCAGATAACTTTGATAATCTTTTTATTCCAGGTTTCAATAGGACTTACGACGGTACTTTTGGCGCTGGATTTAATTATACGGTTTCTTATTTTATCCCGATTTATAAAAAGAAAGCGGTGGTTCCGGTTGTTCCGGCTAAGAAGAAATAAAGTTGGAATTTGAAGATTTGAAAATTTGAAGATTTGAAAATGATTTTTGTTTCAATTTAGAACATTTTCAAATTTCCTCATTTTCAAATTACTTAATCACTTTCACGCCTTTCATAAAAATCCATTTCATAAACAACTTCTCCCCGTCTTTGGTTTTGACGGCTTGAAACTGTGGCGACAGTAAAGTTCCAACCACAAATGCTGTCAACGAAATCCAAATGCCCGTTAAGTTGGTGTATTTCCCAATAAGAAATCGAAAACCAATAAATAAGATTCCGAAACAAAGTAATTGGAAAAGAAAAGATCTCAGTTGCAATTTTGTCATAATTGTAAATTTCTAATTATTCATTATCAATAGAATTAAACTTCGCTCGCTTGCTACCTTCGTACATTTCGTATTTCACCAAACGCGCTTCCAAACTTCCGTTGAACAATTTGATTTTACGAGAAGGTTTCAAACCTACAAATTTCAAAGCTTCAAGATTGGCTGTGATAAACCATGCGTTGGTTCCAGGATAATTCTGTTTCAAAGTATCTCCGATTTCTCGGTAAAAACGTTCCATTTCAATATCTAAACGTTCACCATACGGTGGATTAAAAACCATATGCAACGGGCCTTTACTTTCTTTCTCGGTATCAAAAAAGTTTTTCTCCTGAATCGTGATATATTCTTCTAAGTTCGCATTTTTAATATTGTCTTTCGCTTTCAAAACAGCACTTGGCGCTTTGTCATAACCTTTGATGGTGTAGTGAAATTCGCGGACTTTCTTCAACAACGAATCCATAATTTGGTCGAACAAATCGTTGTCCCAGTCGTTCCACTTTTCAAAAGCAAATTCTTTTCGGTTGATGTTCGCGGGAATATTGCACGCAATCATCGCTGCTTCTGCCAAAATGGTTCCGCTACCGCACATGGGATCTAAAAAATCGCCTTGACCTTCCCAACCGGAAAGTAATATCATACCGGCGGCTAAGACCTCGTTGATCGGCGCAATATTCGTCGCCGTCTTATAACCACGTTGGTGCAAAGAAACACCCGACGTATCCAAAGCAACGGAAACCTGATCTTTATCGATGTGAATATTGATGCGTAAATCCGGATAATCTTTGTCAACACTCGGACGCTGTCCAGTCTTATTTCTAAACTGATCGACAATCGCATCCTTACATTTTTGTGCCACAAACTGCGAATGTTTGAAATAATCTGAATGCACCGTCGTATCAATCACGAAGGTTTGATTCGAATTCATATACTCCGACCATTTGATTCCAGAAATGCCTTTATACAAAGCGATATCGGTGTTAGCCCGGAAATAATAAATGGGTTTCAAGATCTTCAAAGCCGTTCGCAAAGACAGATTTGCTTTGTACATAAAACCTTTGTCGCCTTTAAAACTCACCATTCGAACACCTTCCTCAACGTCTTGTGCGCCTAACATTCTCAGTTCTTTAGCGAGTATTTCTTCAAAACCAAAAAAGGTTTTGGCAATCATTTTAAAATTATTTTCCATTGCAAAATCAAGTATTCGGTGCAAAAATACACTAAATTTGCCCGTTCAGAATTCAATGCAATAGAATAAATGTCAAATTCTCAAAAACCTGCATCAGAAAATTGGTTCGCCTCTTGGTTTGATTCGCCCTATTATCACATTTTATATAAAGAACGCAATTACCGTGAAGCGCAAATCTTTATGGATAATCTCACTCAATATCTCAATTTACCTGAACACGCAAAAGTATTGGACTTAGCCTGTGGAAAAGGACGTCACGCCATCTATCTCAATCAATTGGGTTTTGATGTTGTAGGCGTTGATCTCTCCGAAAACAGCATCGTCATTGCCAACAAAAATGCCAACGCAACGTTGCATTTTCAAGTGCATGACATGCGACATTCCTTCGACGAAAAATTCGACGCTATTTTCAACTTATTCACCAGCTTCGGCTATTTCGAAAACGACGCAGACCATCTGAAAACACTAGTTGCCATCAAAGAAAGTCTCACCGAATATGGCTTTGGCGTCATCGACTTTATGAACGTAAATAACGTAGTAGCCAACCTAGTTCCCGAAGAAACCAAGACGGTAGACAATATCGATTTTCACATCAAACGCTATCATATTGACGGCTATATTTATAAAGAAATCGACTTTGAAGACCAAGGTCAAAAATTTCATTTTACCGAAAAAGTACGTGCTTTTACGCTACAAGATTTTCAAGATTTGATGACCGAAGCAGGCATTTATCTTTTAGACATTTTCGGTGATTATAAACTCAAGAAATTCCACAAGACTGATAGCGAACGTCTCATCATGATATTCAAATAATGAACTATCTATTGCCCTTTTTATCGGTGCTTATGGGTTACGGCGTGGCTTTGTTCCTCCAACCCAAAAACAAAAAAAACCTCAAATTGCTGTTGGCATTTAGCGGGTCGTTTTTGTTGTCGCTCACCGTGGTTCATTTGTTGCCGGAAATTTATGAAAGCCCTTCCCACAATATTGGCATTTATATCATGGTCGGTATTTTGTTCCAGATTATTTTAGAATTTTTCTCTAAAGGTGCGGAACACGGACATGTGCACGGGCATGAAACGATGGTTCAAATTCCGTGGTTGCTGTTTTTCAGTTTGTGCATTCACGCTTTCTTGGAAGGTTTTCCAGTGAATCGTCACCACAGTTTGGCTTGGGGCATTAGCATTCACCATTTGCCGATTGCGGTGATTCTGACTACTTTTTTTATCAAAAGTCAACTCAACAAAACGGCAATTTTGTTCTTTATGCTCGCCTTCGCCATCATGACGCCACTCGGAACTTTGGTCGCCAATGAAGTGGGATTCCTTCAAGAATACTACACCGAAATCACGGCGATTGTAATTGGAATTCTTTTCCATATTTCGTCGACGATTATTTTCGAAAGTAGCGAAGGGCACAAATTTAATATTGCTAAAGTCTCGATGATTGTTTTGGGAATTTTGTTGGCTTATTTTATTTAGTTGTTGGGCGTGACCACAAGGGTCGGGCACCTGAGGCGAATGCCGAACTGGCGAAGCAATACGCAGTACGCGGTACTTGCTCCTATCCCTCACGCAAATCTGTATTACATTTCAAATCAATTTTAAAATCAAAAATCTATGCACCTCCCCGACTTTGCGAGCAAAAAACACTATTTTTGAAAGTCAAAAAATCACAAATCCAAAATCGCAAATCGTAAATCCCACATGTCCTTCATCAAAACCACCGAACAATCTTCCAAATACGAAGCCCTCGAGAAAATGTCGGTAGCTGACTTGCTCAGCAACATCAACCAAGAAGACCAAACCGTGCCGTTAGCAGTGGCGAAAGTACTGCCGCAAATCGAAAAATTGGTACAAGAAATTGTTACTAAAATGAAACTCGGTGGCCGTTTGTTTTATATCGGAGCTGGAACTTCAGGTCGACTCGGAATCGTCGATGCATCCGAATGTCCACCGACTTTTGGCGTGCCTTTCGATCTCGTCAACGGGATCATCGCTGGCGGTGACAAAGCCATCCGTCGTGCGGTAGAAAATGCTGAAGACAATACTACGCAAGCGTGGCTCGATTTGCAAGAACATCAAATTAACAGCAATGATGTTGTCATCGGAATTGCAGCGTCAGGAACCACGCCTTACGTCATTAGTGGATTGGAAAAATGCAATGAAAATAATATCGTGACTGGTTGCATCACTTGCAATTTGGGAAGTCCATTATCGCAAACTGCGAAGTTCCCAATTGAAGTAGTCGTTGGCCCCGAATTCGTGACCGGAAGTTCCCGCATGAAAGCAGGAACCGCACAAAAACTTGTCCTCAATATGATATCTACAGCCACCATGATCCAACTCGGGAAAGTCAAAGGCAACAAAATGGTCGACATGCAACTCAGCAACGACAAACTCGTCGATCGCGGCGTAAAGATGATTATGGGTGAAATTGCTGTCTCGTATGAGGAAGCATCAGCGCTATTGCAACAACATGGCAGCGTTCGAAAAGCTGTTGATGCTTATAATTCAAATTAAAATGTACTTATTCTACGCCATCATTGCGCTAATTCCGATTCTAGGATTCCTAAGCGGATTTATTTTGCGAAAATGGAGCAGATTTAAACAATACGTTCTAGTTAACACAATCGTCCTAATTCTTTACAGTTTTGTAATTCTATATTCAGGCATTCACTTTTTCGAGCAAGATCCGTGGGAACTAAAAAAAATATTTTTATTCCTGTACCTAATTGCTTTTCATGCGCTAGGAAGTTTTATTTTTGCATTGCTATATCACTATAAATTTGCCAAAAGATGGGAATCGACAGAACACAATTAAACAAAGGCATCGGCAAATTGGCTTGGGCGTTACCGTTGTTACTTACTGGACCAGCGCTTTTATACAACGCGTTTATCAACAAAGGAAATGTCTGGCATTATTTGGTGTTAGGAATTGGAATCGCGATTTGCTTGGGCGGCGTATATCTGATGTTTATGGGTATCAAAACCATCGTAGATTGTTTGTTTGATAGCAACGACGACTAATGGAAGACTTGCTCCACATCAATAAAACCTTTGAAAAGGTAGTGGCGATTGGCACCTCGATTCAACATAAGGAATTTGAAGGTTGTACGTTTAAACAATGTGACTTCTCCAATAGTGATTTCTCGAACAACACTTTTTTAGATTGTGAATTTATCGATTGTAATTTGTCGATGTGGCAAATTGCTAATACGAGTTTGCAGTCTGTCTCTTTTAAAAACTGCAAAGTGTTAGGCATTCAATTTCAAGGTTGTACGGACTTCTTGTTTCAAGTCAATTTTGAAGATTGCATTCTCGACTATGCGTCATTTGCCAATAAAAAAATGCCGAAAACAAAGTTTATTTCCTGCTCCATGAAAGAAGTCAATTTTGTCAGCACCAATTTGACTCAAGCAGTGTTTGATCATTGCAATTTGGAAAATGCCATTTTTAATGAAACCCAATTGGCGGGCGCTGATTTTACAACAGCTGTTCATTATAAGATCAATCCTGAGTTTAATCCGATGAAGAAAGCTAAGTTTTCAACCATAGGAATCATGGGACTTTTAGAACAATACGACATCAAAATAGAATAACATGGAAACAAGTGCTGCTTATATAGAAAGCGTTAAGAAGCAATTCCTCTACTATAAAATGTTGGGAGAAAAAGCGATGCAACAACTCGAGCCTGAGCAATTGTTCTTTATGGCAAATGAAGACACGAATAGTATTGCCACGATTGTAAAGCATTTGGCGGGCAATATGTTGTCGCGGTGGACGGATTTTATGACGACAGATGGCGAGAAAGAATGGCGTCAGCGCGATGCTGAATTTGAAAATGATTTGACCACCAAAGCCGAAGTGATGCAACTTTGGGACAAAGGTTGGGATTGTTTTTTGTTTGCTTTGAATTCGATAGAACCAGAACACTTGGCACATATCATATACATTCGCAACGAAGGACATACGGTTATTGAGGCGATCAATCGGCAGTTGGCGCATTATCCGTATCACATTGGGCAAATCGTTTTTTCGGCGAAACAGTTGAAGCATAGTTCATGGGACAGTTTGTCGATTCCGAGAAACGCTTCGAGTAGTTACAACGCAGACAAATTTGCCAAAGACAAGAGCATTAAGAATTTTACGGACGATGAATTAAATCGACTCAAACAATAATATTCTTTGCGCCTTTGCGCCTTTGCGAGAGAAGAAAAAATGGCTCGCCAAGCCGCAGAGCCACAAAGTTTAACCGACAGCCCTAGCCCTGATGGTAACGGCATCCTTTTGTTCTGGCGTTCAGAACAAAAGATATAGTGAACAGCAGGAACAAGCTCCTAAAAATGAACCTGAAATAAATTCAGTTTAAATGAAAAAAATATTGATATTCCCTTTGCTTTTGATACTACTCTCGTGCTACGATGTGGCGCGTGATTGCAAAGATTTTAAAACCGGAACCTACCAATCAGAAATTACGATTAATGGTGTCAAACATACTACCACTTCTATTAGAACTGATTCTTTGGTCATTGAAACGTATAAAGGCAAGACCGACACGGCTTCGATTCGTTGGGTGAACGATTGCGAGTATATTTTGCGGAAAATACACCCAAAAAATATGGCGGAACAAAAAGCAATTTCGATACGAATTTTGACAACTTCGAAAAATTCCTATACTTTTGAATTCGGTGCCGTTGGTGGTGATGCCAAACAAAAAGGAACCGCTTTTCTAATTAATAATTAACAGTTAATAATTAATAATTGAAGATTTACGATTTTTGATTTACGAATCTGTAGTCGATAACCAACAACAAATAACTAATTACCATGTCTGAAATTTTATCAAACCCGAATGCTTGGATTGCCTTATTTACATTGACATTTTTGGAAATTGTATTGGGCATCGACAACATCATTTTTATCTCGATTGCCACAGGCAAATTGCCAGTCGAACAACGCAAAAGAGCCACTAAAATCGGAATGTTCTTGGCGATGTTTATGCGGATCGCGCTGTTATTGGGGATTACGGTCTTGATCGCAATGAAAGAACCGTGGTTGAGTTTTCATTGGAGTTGGTTGAGCGCGGATATTTCTGGGCAGAGCTTGATTTTAATGCTTGGCGGACTGTTTTTGATTTATAAAAGCACCAAAGAAATACACGAGAAAGTGGACCAAAAAGGCGAAGAAGAAAAGGAAATGAAGACTTCGGCAGCCAAGTCCTTTGGTAGTGTGATTTTTCAAATTATTTTGATTGATTTGGTGTTTTCATTCGATAGTATTTTGACTGCTGTTGGGATGACCAATGGTGTCGAAGGCGCGTTAATTATTATGATTGCAGCCGTTGTTATTTCTGTTTTGATTATGATGCAGTTTGCGGTACCAGTGGGGACTTTTGTCAATAAACATCCTTCAATTCAGATTTTAGGTTTGTCGTTTTTGATATTGATTGGCTTTATGTTAGTCACTGAAAGCGCGCATTTGGCGAATGCTTCTTTCTTCGGAAACCACGTTGATGTCGTGCCGAAAGGCTATTTATATTTTGCGATTTCCTTCTCTTTGTTGGTGGAAGTGTTGAATATGAAAATGTCGAAGAAGAATAAGAAAGAATAGTTTTAACCGCAAGGTTCGCTATGGTTTACGCAAAGGGCGCAAAGAAATCAATCTTTGCGCCCTTTGCGTTTTTTTTCTCTGCGAACTTTGCGGTTAAAATAAAGTAATCTGTCCATCGTCGTCTAACTGAATATCTTCATCGTTAACTTCAACATCAGTTTCACCAGACACTTCTATTTCTTCTGGAACGATTTCTTCTGGCGCTTCGTAAGGCAATGGCTCCAACAAATTGACTTGCTTCAATTTATCTGTGGTAAGTTGATTTCCAAGCGCTTTAAATCCTTTGACGGCTATAAACGCTTCTAAATCGACAACTTGATTTTCTTTTTGCACGCCTTTGACTTTGGTAAAAACCAATTCTGCCACTGGGCGATAATCCGTAGCGACAATTTCTAATTGTGAATTCGGATGTTCCGTAATAAAAACTTCTTCTTTGCCTTCGGATTCTACCAAGAAGCGCTTCACATAGTAACGCTCTTTTTCTCCATCGTAATAAATGGCTGAAATCGGTTTGTTGGGAATCCATTTTTCTAGAACGACCATATCTTCGTCGAAATGCGTCGTGATTTCCGGAATGATGACTTTGAGTTTTCCGGTTTGTGAAATCACTAAAATCTTATCGCTTGGTCTGAACT
>CANHEA010000006.1 GCA_947459635.1 Flavobacteriaceae bacterium
CAGGGCTAGGGCAACTGATTTTACAACAACATAACGTACAACATACAACTTACAACAACTAACTACAAATGCCCAAAGACAATTCCATCAAGTCCGTTCTTATTATTGGATCAGGTCCCATCGTCATCGGTCAAGCCTGCGAATTTGATTACGCCGGTTCACAAGCCGCGCGCTCTATCAGAGAAGAAGGAATAGAAGTTATTCTGATCAATTCGAACCCAGCCACCATCATGACCGATCCAAGTATGGCAGATCATGTGTATTTGCTTCCACTAAACACCAAATCGATCATTCAGATTTTGAAAGAACATCCGCAAATCGATGCGGTTTTACCTACTATGGGTGGGCAAACAGCCTTAAATCTTTGCCTCGAAGCCGATGAAAAAGGAATTTGGAAAGACTTCAACGTGAAAATGATTGGTGTTGACATCAATGCCATCAATATTACAGAAGACCGGGAACAGTTTAAACAATTACTTAAGAAAATTGGCGTGCCTTCAGCACCTGCAGAAATATGTACTTCTTTTCTTCGCGGTAAAGAAATTGAACAAGAATTTGGTTTTCCTTTGGTGATTCGTCCTTCCTTTACTTTGGGAGGAACAGGTGCCGCTATCGTTTATAAAAAGGAAGATTTTAATGAATTATTGACGCGCGGTTTAGAAGCGTCTCCTATTCACGAAGTGCTCATCGACAAAGCATTGATGGGTTGGAAAGAATATGAATTGGAATTGCTGAGAGACAAAAATGACAATGTAGTCATCATCTGTTCTATAGAAAATATGGATCCGATGGGAATTCACACCGGAGATTCTATAACCGTCGCGCCTGCAATGACACTCTCTGATACCACTTTTCAAAGAATGCGTGATTATGCCATTCTGATGATGCGCTCTATCGGGAATTTTGCAGGAGGTTGTAATGTTCAGTTTGCCGTTTCTCCCGATGCCAAAGAAGATATTGTCGCCATCGAAATTAACCCTCGTGTATCTCGTTCTTCTGCGTTAGCGTCTAAAGCTACTGGTTATCCGATTGCAAAAATTGCCTCAAAATTGGCGCTAGGTTATAATTTAGATGAGTTGCAAAATCAAATTACAAAATCAACTTCCGCATTATTTGAGCCGACTTTAGATTATGTAATTGTGAAGATTCCGCGTTGGAACTTTGATAAATTTGAAGGTGCGGACCGAACACTTGGACTGCAAATGAAGTCGGTAGGTGAGGTAATGGGTATCGGAAGATCGTTTCAAGAGGCTTTGCATAAAGCAACACAATCGCTGGAAATCAAACGAAATGGATTAGGAGCAGACGGGAAAAGCTACAAAAACTACGAGCAGATTATTGAGAAACTAACCTACGCCAGTTGGGATCGCGTATTTGTGATTTACGACGCCATTCAGATGGGTATTCCATTGTCGCGAATTCATGACATCACCAAAATAGATATGTGGTTCCTCAAACAATACGAGGAATTGTATCTCATCGAAAAAGAAATATCAGGCTATAAAATCGATTCTTTACCAAAGGAATTACTGCTCGAGGCCAAGCAAAAAGGCTATGGCGATAGACAAATTGCTCATATGTTGGGCTGTTTGGAAAGTCAGGTGTATAAGTTGCGTGAAGAGCAAAATGTCAAACGGGTATACAAATTAGTCGATACCTGCGCGGCGGAGTTTACTGCCAAAACACCTTATTATTATTCGACTTTTGAAGCAGACATCGAGACTGCCAATGCAGAAAGATACGTACACAACGAAAGTGTGGTCACCAACAAGAAAAAAGTGGTGGTGTTGGGCTCCGGTCCAAATCGCATTGGACAAGGAATCGAATTTGATTATTCCTGCGTGCATGGCGTGCTGGCCGCCAAAGAATGTGGCTATGAAACGATTATGATTAATTGCAATCCAGAAACCGTTTCTACTGATTTTGATACTGCCGACAAATTGTATTTTGAGCCTGTCTTTTGGGAACATATTTACGATATCATCCGACACGAAAAACCAGAAGGCGTGATTGTGCAATTGGGTGGACAAACTGCATTGAAATTGGCGGAAAAATTAGATCGTTATGGAATCAAAATACTAGGAACTTCATTCGACGCTTTAGATTTAGCAGAAGATCGAGGACGATTTTCAGAATTGCTGACAGATTTGAAAATTCCGTTTCCTAAATTCGGAATAGCAGAAAATGCAGATCAAGCCAGTGCTTTGGCTGATGTTTTAGATTTTCCTCTTTTGGTTCGTCCTTCTTATGTATTGGGTGGACAGGGAATGAAAATTGTCATCAATAAGCAAGAATTAGAAGAACACGTTATCGATTTATTGAAGAATATTCCAGGCAACAAATTGTTGCTTGATCATTACCTTGACGGTGCCATTGAGGCTGAAGCGGATGCCATTTGTGACGGTGAGAACGTTTATATTATTGGCATCATGGAACATATCGAACCCTGTGGAATTCATTCTGGAGATTCAAATGCAACCTTGCCACCGTTCAATTTAGGGGAATTTGTCATGCAACAAATAAAAGATCACACAAAGAAAATTGCGTTGGCATTGCGAACTGTTGGTTTGATTAACATTCAATTTGCAATCAAAGACGATACGGTTTATATTATTGAAGCCAATCCTAGAGCGTCACGAACAGTTCCTTTTATTGCCAAAGCATATGGCGAACCCTATGTAAACTATGCAACAAAGGTAATGTTAGGGGTCAATAAAGTAACCGATTTTACTTTCAATCCGCAATTGAAAGGTTACGCGATTAAGCAGCCTGTTTTTTCGTTTAGTAAATTTCATAATGTGAACAAAGCGCTTGGTCCGGAAATGAAATCGACGGGTGAAAGCATTTTGTTTATTGACGATTTGAAAGACGATCAGTTTTATGAATTGTATTCGAGACGCAAAATGTATTTGAGTAAATAGCGCGGCAAAAGAAAATGCAAAAGAGACAAGAAGCAAGATTCAAGAGAAAACCTTTAGTTTACCTGTGTGATGCTTCTTTAGTGAGCGATTTTCTATCATAATTCGATTCGTATTAGCCCTGATTGCAGTGTAAAGCTTTTGAGAAAAAGCAGTATTTTTGGAGCTACTAAAGAGCGACCGCAGGAAGCTACTTTAGTGGCGTACCAAAAAACAATTTTTTCGAAAAACTTGAAACGGAAAGCAGGAATAGCTTCTAAATCTATAATTCATGAATTTATTAAAGAAGATTAATGCCAAAGCCCAAGCCCAAGAAAACACGGGTTTTGGAACCAATTCCAACAGTTACGGTGGTCGCTTTATTACCAAGAGTGGCAACGCCAATGTCAAGAAAACTGGAATTGGATTTTTGGACAGCATTAGTTGGTATCATACGATGCTGAATATTCCTCGATGGAAATTTATGGTGATTGTGGTTTTGTTTTATTTTATTGTTAATTTTTTCTTTGCCAGTTTGTACTATCTCAATGGCGTTGAGCATTTGAAAGGTGTTGAAATGACATCTAGCATGGACAAATTTGGGCAAGCATTCTTCTTTAGTATCCAAACTTTCACTACTGTTGGGTACGGGCATATTAGTCCAAGTGGTTTTTCTACGAGTTTAATTGCCGCAGTAGAAGCGTTGTTTGGCTTGTTGAGTTTTGCGATTGCTACGGGTTTGTTTTATGGGAGATTTAGCAAGCCAAAGGCGCATATCCTTTTTTCGAAGAATGCCATCATAGCGCCTTACAAAGATAAGACAGCTTTGATGCTGCGAATGACGCCATACAAAAACACGAATCTTACGGATGCCGAAGCGAAATTGACGTTAGGAATGAAAGTAGAAGAACACGGAAAGCCTGTCAATAAATTCTATTCCTTAGAATTGGAATTGGAAAAAGTAAATGCGCTCACGATGAGCTGGACGTTGGTGCATCCGATTACAGAATCGAGTCCATTGTATAATTTCACTGCGGAAGATTTTCAAAATCTAGAAGGAGAATTCCTTGTTTTTATGCGTATGTTTGATGATATGTACAGCACCACTGTGGCGAAGCGAACCTCCTATATTTTTTCAGAAGTAGTTTTTGGTGCCAAATTCCTGCCGATGTTTTCTAGAAATGAGGACGAGAGCAAGTCTTTGTTGCACATTGATAAGCTGAATGATTTTGAAAGGGTTAGTTTGACATCGTAAATGCATGTCAAGTTATTCAATTGCTATTTCACCACGAATTCTGCCTTTACTTTTACTTTGTTGGACACTTTACTTTTTACAACCGCAGGAATTGCAATATCGTAATCGTAAGCGTTGACGTTGAAATTGGTGATAATTTCGGTTCCGCCTTCTACTTTTCTAATTTTTGCAACAGCGGTCACGTCATTGGTTTTGCCGTGAAGTTCTAGTTTGCCTTTAATCGTATAATCTTTAGCAGTGGAGGTCAAAGCCGCGTTATCAAAGTTTTCGATTTTTCCTTTGAAGGTTGCTTTGGGATAGGAGTCACTATTGATATAGTTTTCATTAAAGTGTTCTTCCATTAAAGCCAACTTAAAGCGAAATCCTTTGATTAAGGCTAAGCTTGCAATTTCACCAGTCTTTGCATTCAATACGCAAGTTACGCCTTCATTCTTGGCTTTTACTTCTTCGAAAGCAGGCACCGACGCTTCAAAAGTAATTTTTCCAGTTTTAGTAATCATTTTATCTTGCGCGTGGCTGAAAGATACAGCTAGCAATGTCAGTAATACAACTATTTTTTTCATGATTGAATTGTTTTTATTCTTGTAGCCCTTGTTGTTTCCATTTGATGACTAAGTCGATAAACGGTTGTGGTAATTTTGTTCCGCCTTGTGGCATGAAACCCGATTGACCTTCCTCTTTTGAAATACGTTCGATAATTTTATCATTCTGAACATATTCTTTTACTGTGGCATAAGTGGTTAAAGACATTGGAGCACTATTCGTAGTTGGATCGCCATGACATCCCAAACAGTTCCCGTCAATAATTGGCTTAATTGCATTGGTGTATGTCACATTTTCTACCAGTGGGATATCTATAAGGTCTGAAGTACTTTCATTAGCGCAACTTGTCAATGCTAAAGTAGTTAAAATAAGGAAACTTTTGTATGGATTCATTTCTCTAGTTTTTCTCAAATTTAGATATTTATGTCGAAAAAAAAAGTAATTTATTTAAATTTAAAATTAGATTTGTAATTAAAAAAAAATGAAATGAAAAAGAAACTTCTCCTTGTTGGCTTGCTGTTGCTCGTTGGTTTGTCTGCTGGCTTGTACTTTTATATGTATAAAAACCATCGTGATGTTAGTGCGGAAGAAACTAAGTATTCCGTGACTGTTGCTGATTTGCAAAGTCAATTTGTCAATGATTTGGTGGGTTCGAATGCAAAGTATTTGGACAAAGCAATTGAAGTTTCAGGTGTTGTTACAAGCATAGATGCTGCTGGACATTCGGTCGTTTTGGACGAAAAGCTGTCGGCTGTTTTTTTAGATTCTACGTTAGCTGGCGTAGCGTTGCAAAAATCGGTTAGAATTAAAGGTAGATTTCTTGGTTACGACGATTTGCTAGAAGAATTGAAAATTGATAACGCATCTCTCGCGAAATAGGCTAATATTAATATAATCTCAATACATTAAATAAAACCATGATGAGCAAGTTTTTAATTGTTTTACTTTTTGTTCCCCTATGTATTTTCGGGCAAGATGATTTACTGGCAGGTATGGATAGCGTGCCCAAAAATCAACCTGTGACCTCTGCCTTTAAGGCGTTGAAAATCATCAATTTGGAATCTACAAAATTGGCTTCCAAAAATGACTTGTATTTGGTTGTTGCCCACAGATTTGGTTCAATCAAGGATGGCTCCGAAGGCTTTTGGGGATTGGATAATGCAGTAACTCAAATCAAGTTGTTGTATGGTGTTACAAAATGGCTTACCATAAGTGGAGCAAGAAGTGAGCAAGCGTACGATTTCTCTGTTAAATACCGTTTGCAAGAGCAAATGAATGCAGGCTTTCCCGTAACGATTGTAGGTTTTAGCAGTTTGGGTTTTAATAATCTTCTCAAGGAGAATATCTATCCAAAGATGCAGTTTTCCGACAGAATGGTCTATGTATCTCAATTGTTGATTTCTAGAAAAGTCAATAAAGAATTGTCATTGGAGCTGGCGCCAACTTATTTTCATGAAAATTTTGTTGTAAATGATTTTCAAGATAATTCTCAATATGCTATTGGAATGGGAGGGCGTTATAAGTTGACTAGTAGATTGTCGGTTAATGTAGATTATGCTACACATTTGAATCGCACGGCAACTTCTACCTATCTTGATCCGCTATCGGTTGGTGTCGATATTGAAACAGGTGGACACGTTTTTCAAATGCATTTATCCAATTCACAAGGAATTCATGAAGCTGGTTTTCTTGGTAACACGACAGGAAGTTGGTATAAAGGAGAAATATTCTTTGGATTTAATCTTTTGAGGGTATTTTAGTATAAAAAAAAAAGCCTGTCAATTTTGACAGGCTTTTTTTTGCATTACATGTGCTTACTTTTTTAGAAATTTTTGTGAATAGGAAGTTCCTTTTTCATCTTTCAAAACTAAAAGGTAAGAACCAGCTGCCAATGATTTTACATCAATTGTTTGGTTTGTAATCATTGAATTCATTACCAATCGTCCACTTAAATCGTAGATAGTTGCATTTTCCAATAAAGTAGTGCTATTAGTAAATTTTACATTTAACACGTCGCTTGCAGGATTAGGAAAAACACGTAGAGCGCTTGACTCGTATTGATTGTTCGCTAATAAAGTTGAACCTTCAACCACTACCAAAGTTTGATTTGGCGTTGGGTCTAAGATGGTATCTTCAATTCCAGAAGGCCATTTGATTACTACTCTATCGATAGAACTAGCACTTCCAATTCCGAAGTTTGCTTTCATGCTACTCATGTGGCTAAATCCTTGTCCACTTCTTATTTCACGTATTTGTTTGCCCCATGGTCCGTATAATTCTACTCTAGCTCCGATTCCATTTCTGTTGCTGTCGATTCCTTCTAAAACTACGTCAAACCATTTGTTAGCATTTCCACTATTATAATATACATTGGCACCCATTTGAACATCTAGGAAACCATCATTGTTTAGATCACCCAAAGCACCTTCACTAAAAGGCAAGTCATATCCTGTAAAAGTTAAATCTCCGTTGTTGATATATAGTTCTTTTCCATTTTGCCAAAAGAAATCTACCCAACCATCGTTGTTAAAATCTGCTGCTTGCAATTCCCATGAACCTACTTGAGATGCAATTCCTGTTGTTGCATAGATATCTGTAAAAGTTCCGTCTCCATTGTTCAGGAAGAATTTATTGGTATCTGAAATGTTTGAAAGCAAGAAATCCAAATCGCCATCGTTATCAAAATCTTCTACAGCAGTTGACCATGATTGTGCATGATCGTCTACGCCAGCACCTGGTGCCACGTCAGTATAAACTCCTGTTCCGTCATTTTGATACAATAAGTTGATTCTTTTAGGATCGTTTACAGCTGCACCTCCTCGGCATTTTGCTTCGTACATATCGATATCTCCATCATTGTCGTAATCAATCCAAATAGTGGCATAATTTCCACCTTCATTGCTCGTTGGGAAAAGCGTATAATCTAACACTAGGTTGCCATTTCCATCATTTCTGTACGGATGGCTTTGATCTACATCATGGCAAGCCCATAAATCTAAATTCCCATCATTGTTGATATCAACAAAATTGGTTCTTTGTGTAAAAATATTTTCAGGATAAGCAATGATAGAATAATTACTTCCATCTGCGTTTGCTTTCAAAACAGTTACACGACTTCCGTTTCCTAAGGCAATGTCATTATATCCGTTTCTGTCGAAATCACCGGCTGCGATGCTCCAATCTGCGATGCTTACATTGCTTGCTAGTGGAATCGTGACCAAGTCGTAACCACCAACTGTTTTCTGTTTGTAGATTTTCATCTGCGATGACGAGACTACCACAATGTCGTCTAATTTGTCATTATTCATATCTGCCACACAACAGATATTGGAAGTGCCTCCAAAAGGGGTGGCACTAAAAGTTATTCCTTGAGCGCCAACGCTAAGGCAGCTTCCAAGAAATAAGAAAGAAAAGTAATAATTTTTCATGATGGTTAATTTAGTTAATAGTTATTTATTTACAATGATTTGGCAACGAATTAATATATTCTCTGATAAGTTGAACGCCTTCTTCATGAATGATGGTCCTTCCTATAATTGGCATCATTTCGGAGCCTTCAGTGGTGTTTATTCTGTACATTAGTTCTGAATGATCTGCGTCTCCTGCATTAATTACATAAGGATTGTCGGGAATATTAAACAATGGAGGCAAACATATTCCAAAGGTGTAAGTATCGGTATTGCTGAAGTTAAATCGTTGTGGAACGTAATCACAATGACCGCCATCACGGTGACAATGTGCGCAATTCATGTCGATATACGACCTTGCTCTCAAGTCTAAGGGCTTGCTGGTGTCACGCCAATCTACTGTTGAGTATATGTCATTAAGGTTGGGTAATGTACTATCTATATACCCGATTCTTTTCCAATACTCCAATTGATTTCTTTGGGTTAACCCGTAATTATAGACTGTATTTAAGTTTTGTGGTTTAGGTCCAATAGGAGTAGGTTTTTCTCCTGTTTGTTGGAAGTTTATTTTATGACAGGTTACACATTCAGTTTGTGACGGAATCTTATAGTCAATACTTCTAGTGACGTTGTTTTCAGTCCACGTTATTGGAACAAATATCCCGTTTTGATTGGTATCTAAGAATGCTTCTGTTTGATCGGTGTTCCAGATGTAGTCATATAACTTCCATCCATCATTCTTACGAATTAGTAAGCGTGTTTCGATTATTTTGGTAGTATTGGACGGCTGAACATTATCATAATAAAAGGTTTTGATAAGTGCAGCACCAACGGGAAACTCGAAAACATTATCATCACCATTATAAGTAGCGCTGGTTCCTTTCGGCATCCAAACAAATCTCTTTTTATGAGCATAATCAGAGAATAAAGAGCTTGCAGGGGCGTATGGAATTACTCTATAACCTGGGTTTTGGTCTTTCAGGGGTCCGACAAAGAAATTATAGTCGGACAATTTTGGTAAAGGAACCTGAGTCAAGTCAAATTTTACTGGTCCATTAGAACTGACGCCAGCTTTATTATTCTCTCCAGATAAAGGAATATATTCTTCACTGTCATTGAGGGCACAAGCATTAATCCCCAATATCATTAAAACGACCAATAGTACGAATAAGTAATTTTTTTTCATGTATGAAAAGAAAAGGATTTCAAAAATACTAAAAATATCCTAATATGTAATGTTTTGTGTAAAAACTAATAAACAATGGTTTGTTTAAATAACAAAAAAAGCATTGCTCCGATAATTGACTATCATTGCAATGCTTTTTAGCAATCTGCGAGGCGTTTTACAGCAATTATTCTTTGATGAATTTTTGAGTAAAACCTTTTCCTTGCTCGTTTTTCAAGAGCAAAAGATAAGTGCCGCTTTGTAATGTTCCAATATTAATTTGTGACGATGTTAAGGTTGTTTCTAGAACCATTCGTCCAGTAAGATCGAATATTTGCGCTGATTTTAATACTTCCGTAGCATTTGCATCTACACTAATAGAAAGCACTTGTTTTGCAGGATTCGGATAGATTGTAAAAACTGAATTGGTATTGGCATTTACCCCTAAAGTAACTCCTTCAGTAACTCTGAAAGCTGAGTTTATATCTGGATTGAGGAAAGTGTCTACGATTCCAGATGGCCATCTAACTACCAATTGTGTGATTGCTGTAGATTGACCTAATCCGAAATGAGCATTTAAGGAACTCATATACTTAAATCCTTCGCCACTTCTAATATCTCGGATTTGCTTACCAAAGTCACCATAAATTTCTACTCTAGCTCCGATACCGTTGCTGTTGCTTTGAATTCCTTGTAAAAGTACTTTGAACCAATTATTTCCGTTTGGAATAGCATAACGAATATTTCCTTGGTTTAAAATATCTAAAAATCCATCATTATTCAAATCTCCCACAGCTCCCACGGCAATTTGAGGAAATCCAGTGATTGCTGGATAAGCAGTTGGTGCAAAAACATTATTACCTTGATTAAACATGATTTTTCCACCACCACCAAGTACATCAACTAGACCATCATTATCGAAATCGTAAGCAATGTTGTCGATGTTTGTCGATGTATTGGTATCCCAGCCAGAGCCACTTGTAATATTTGTGTAGGCTTCTTCGGTGTCATTGGTTGTGTCCAAATTATTTCTGAAGAATTTGTGTGTACTTCCACTTGAGGTAATGATAATATCCATGTCGCCATCGTTATCAAAGTCAGCAATAGCAGATGACCAAGTTTGGATTGGCGTCACATTAATTTGAGCAAGCGCAGATATGTTCGTATAAACGCCATTGCCATCATTTCGATGCAATTCACATGGAGGTCCTGAACATTTCGAAATGAAAACATCAGTGTCGCCATCGTTATCAAAATCAGTGAATAATGTGGAGTAATTACCACCAACAGCACCAATATTCATTGCACCCGCTGTTACGCTTGACTGATAGTAAGTCAAATTTCCAGCCCCATCATTCAAATAATATACATTTGGCGCGATATCGTGACATGAAAAAACATCTAAATTTCCATCTTGATTAAGGTCTGCAAAATTTGTTCTTTGACAGAAAATATATTCTCCAGGCGTGTAAGAAGAGTAACCAGCTCCATTATCTTGAGAAGTCCATACAGAAAGACCGCTGCCGCTTCCTAATACTAAGTCATTATATCCATCATCGTTATAATCTCCCGCGGCCATGCTCCAAGTTGGTAAGAAACTAGTTCCGGAAACCGTATAGTTTGAAATGGTAAAAGTACCATCGGGCTGTTGATAATGGACTTTTAGATTGTTGGTACTCACTCCAACAATATCATCAATATTGTCATTATTCATATCGACAACGCAAATATTATAAGTGCTATTTACAGTAGAAAGATTTTGCATATTGTAATCAATAGGAATAATAATCGGCGTTTCTGTAATTTCGAAATCGAATCCATCAGCGCTATATTGATTGCTCCATGCAATATAATAGGTTTGTCCCGCGGATACATTAAAAGTTTTTGTGGACAGTAGTGATTGAAAGTTATCGGTATCGCAGGTAATGATTCCAGAATCATCGTCGCTAACTAAGCAAGTCAATGCTACACATGTTCCTGTATATACACTAAAAGTAGTATTCTTACAAGTATTTTGAACTAAGTCAGATGAGATGGTAACAACAGCGCTATTTGTTGGGGTATAGGCATACCATTTTGCTAAGGTTCCGCTTGAGCACGGGGTATTAATAATTTCCTCGTCTATTGCAGCCACTGTTGTTACACCCGCTGTCACTGTAGTCGCAGAATTACACGGATTTGGAACAAATACATTTTCGGTTAATCGAAAGGTAAAACCAGTCGAAGTCCATCTATTGTCAAAGGCAATGTAATATGTGGTATTGGCAATAACGTCAAACGTAGCAGTTGATGAGAGTCCGGTACCATCGTCGTCATCGCCAGCTTGACAAACTAGTGCATCACAACTTCCAGAGTAAACATGAAAACGCGTGTCTATAAGTGGTGTGTTTTGTACTAAATCGGTCGTAACCGTAACTGAGTGATTTTCGGTAGGTGTGTACACATACCATTCTCCGGCTGGTGGGCGCGTTGCTGGCACTTCACCATATTGCGTTTCGCACAAAGGCGCTGGCACTTGTGATCCGTTGATAACATCTATCACATAAAAACCAGGAGTGATTGGTAGTGCAGTTGCGCAAGTGTCCTGCGCTTTGGTCAAGTGCACTGTGAAGAGCAAGACAAGTAGTACTGTAATTTTTTTCATGATCGTTTTTTTAATTGTTCTATTTTTATGACACCGTGCGTTATAAGGAATGATCTAACATTCTATTCCGCTACTCTTTTATAAACTTCTGAGAATATCCTTTTCCTTTTTCATTTTGCAATAGCAATAGATAAGTTCCAGACTGCAATGAGTCAACGTTTATTTTTGATGAGTTCAAAGGAGTCTCCATAATTAATCGGCCAGTCAAATCAAATATCTGTGCTGAAGTTAATTTTTCAGTAGAACCAGAATTAAGATTGATTGTGATAAATTGCTTAGCTGGATTTGGTACAACACTGAAGACAGCATTAGCATTCCCATTTACCGCTAATGTAGTGCCTTCCGTCACGCGGAAATCGGCATTTATTTGCGGATTGAGATAAGTATCTACAATACCAGACGGCCATTTCACCACCAATTGATCAATGGCAGTGGCTTGACCAAGACCAAAATGAGCATTCAGAGAACTCATAAACTCAAAGCCTTCTCCGCTGCGAATATCTCTAATTTGTTTTCCGAAGGCACCATAGATTTCTATTCTTGCTCCAATTCCGTTTGTATTACTTTGGATTCCTTGCAATATAACTTTAAACCAATTGTTACCATTTGGAATCGCATATCGAATGATATTGTTGTTTAGGATATCCAAGAATCCATCATCATTTAAATCTCCGATAGCGCCCACGCTAATTGCAGGATAGCTTACAGGAGAAAATTCATTGTCTCCTTGATTAAACATTATCTTGTTACCACTTCCTAATATGTCTACTAAACCATCGTTGTCAAAGTCATAGGCAACATAGTCTCGATTGGTTGAAGTATCTAAATCTAAACCAGAGCCAGCTGTAATGTTGGAATAGGCTTCTTCTACATCGTTTGAAGTGTCTAAATTATTTCTAAAGAACTTGTTTCCAACACTTCCGTTAGAACCAATCATGATATCCATATCTCCGTCATTGTCAAAATCAGCAATGGCAGAAGACCATGATTGAATAGGTTGTACATTGATTTGAGCTTGTGCAGAAATATCAGTAAAAACACCATTGCCATCATTTCTATGTAACTCACATGGTGGACCCGAACATTTAGAAATAAACATATCTCTGTCTCCATCATTATCGAAGTCTGTCCATAACGAGGCATAATTTCCACCGCTTGCTGTAATTCCTAACATATAGGCTCCAGGCGTCGTGCCAGATTGGTAGTATGTCCAGTTTCCTGCGCCATCATTCAGATAATACACGTTCGGATCAACATCATGACAAGAAAAAGCATCTAAATTACCATCGTTATCAATGTCTATGAAATTGGTTCTTTGACAGAAAATATACTGACCAGGAGTTCTGCTAAAATAACTTGTTCCTGTTCCATCAGATTCCCAAAATGAAAGTCCACTTCCGCTTCCCAATAATAAATCATTATATCCATCTCGGTTGTAGTCGCCCGCCGCTAAACTCCATGATGGTAGAAAGCTTGTGCCTGGTACTGCAAAGTTTGAGATGGCAAATGTACCGTCATTTTGCTGATAATGTACTTTAAGATTATTTGTACTAACACCAGCAATATCGTCTTTTCCATCATTGTTCATGTCAACTACGCAAATATTGTAGGTGCTGTTTACAGTGCTCACCGCTTGGTTGTTATAATTGATAGGTACAACAATTACGTCTTCCGTTAGTTCAAAATCGAAACCTTCAGCGCTCCATTTGTTGTCCCAAACAATATAATAAGTGGTGCCGGCAGTCACATCAAACGTTTTCTTAGATAAAAAAGAGTTTGTATTCCCCACGTTACATTCTAATATTCCAGAATTGTCGTCACTACTTACACAAATCAAAGCATTATTCGCACAAGAACCACGATATACACTGAAGTTGGTGTCTTTACATAAATTTACTGCTAAGTCAGACGAGATTGTCGCATGATAATTTTGTGTAGGTGTGTACGAAAACCATTTGCCAGCGGAAGCAGTCGAGCAAGAAGTGCTCACATTCCCTTGATCAATTGCGTCAACAGTAGTAATTCCTGCAGTTATTGCAACAGCTGAATTACACAAATTTGGCACAAATGGGTTTTCAATTAATTGAAAATCAAAACCAGCTGTACTCCAACGATTGTCCCAAGCGATATAATAAGTTACTCCAGCAAAAACATCGAAAGTTTTAGTAGACAAATAAGTACTTGTATTGCCAGAATTGCATGCAATAATTCCTGAATCGTCATCGCCACTGTAGCAAGTTAGTGCACCACAATTTCCAGTGTAGACATTAAAGCGTGTGTCCTTACAAATATTTACTAATAAGTCAGACGTAACAGTTACGCTGTAGTTCTGCGCTGGCGTATAAGAATACCATTCCGCCAAAGTAGCGGTAGTCGCACAAGCAGTTGCAATGTTGGCTCCATTAATTGCGTCAACAGTTGTGGTACCAGCGGTGATTGGCATTGCAGTGGCGCAAGTGTCTTGCCCATATGAAAGTTGCAATCCCAAAAAGCAAAAAAGTAAAGTGACGATTTGGTAAATACGACCTCTTTTTTTTAAGTTCATTTTCATTTTTATTGTTTGGTTTAGTTAATAGTTCTTTTTTATTATTGGCATCCATCGAGCGAATTAATCCAAGCTTCAATAAGTGCGAGTCCTTCTTCATGAATGATTGTTCTTCCATGGAGTGGCATTCGGTAGGTTTCGTCTGTGGTATTCAATCGATAGTACATCATCGACTGTGTAATATCTCGTGGTGTTACAATCTTACTGAGCTCAGGGGCAAACCCTTGCATGTCTTGAGTGTCTACGCAAACGCCCATATTGGTATTTCCAACGCCACCCGGAAGTCCAGTTTCGTTAAAAGCAAAGCGCATTGGTCGATAATCACAATGTCGGTCATTTTGATGGCAGTGCGCACAATTGATATCCACGTAGGATCTGGCTCGGAGCGCGATTGGCTTTGAAATATCGCGATAATCTACCGCGGTATTTTCTGGAGAAGGTAAGCTAAAATTAGCATTCAAATAGCCAATTTGAATCCATCTAGTTAATTGATTTCTAGCTCCTGTACTGTAAGGATAATTGAAGTTAAGATTTTGAGGCTTGATGCCAATTGGAATGTAGATAGTTTGTTCGTTTCCGTTTACAATTTCTTTCTTTTTATGGCAAATTACGCATTGTGCTTCTGATGGAATTCTGTAGTTTGTGCTTTTGATGACATTGTTTTCATCTCTCCAAGCAATCGGTGTAAAGCTTCCGTTTAGGTCAAAAAAAGCTTCTGTTTGCTCGCTATTCCATACGTAATCTGCAAAAATCCAACCCGTCGATTTTCGAATCATTAATCTAGTTTCGACGATTCTAGTAGTATTGTCTGGTTGCACATTGTCATAGTAAAACGTTTTAATGAGCACGGCACCAACTGGTAATTCCAGTACTTTAGTGTCTCCGTTATAGTTAGCTTTTGTTCCTTTTGGCATCCAAACAAATCGCTTTTTGTGGGCATAATCTGAAAATAATGAACTTGCGGGTTCATACGGAATTACTTTGTACCCTGGCTTTTGATCCTTAAGTGGACCAACAAAAAAATTGTAGTCGGATAACTTTGGCAAGGGCGTTTGTGCTAAGTCAAAACGCACGGGACCTGCAGTTCCATTACTTTGTTTGTAGGCGGGATCCGATGGGTCGATGTAATCTTCATCACCGCTTTTGGAGCACGCAATAATTAGAATCGTTGATAAAATTAGGCAAAAAGCCAATTTGTAATATTGCTTCATTCTCATAATTAAAGGGACTCAAAAATAGAAAAAAATTTAATGTTTACATTCTTTTTTAGAATAATAAGCAAAAAAAGTTGTTGTTAGTCAAGTATTTAACAAGGATTTGCTTATTTTATTGAAACAAGTACAGGGTAGTTTTTCAATATTGCTAAAGCATCAGCGGACGAATACTGGTATTTTTCTTCGTGTAAATCTCTTTCTTTTCGCAAGTCAATTTGCTTGATGCAATTGATAAAACGGCGAACTTCTTCTTCATGATGCAATTCCAATCCAGGAACTATTGCGTTCTTCCCATTTTCGTCTTTGGCCACCATGGTAAAATAGGAAGAGTTACAATGTTTTATTTTTCCTGTCTGGATGTTTTCGGCTTCCACACGAATGCCCACAATCATCGAACTATTTCCTACATAATTTACGCTAGCTTTTAAGGTGACCAATTCACCAACATCAATTGGATTGATAAAATCTACGCGATCAACGGAGGCGGTGACACAATAGTATCCAGAAAATTTGGAGGCACAGGCAAAAGCTACTTGGTCGAGCAGAGACAATATATATCCACCGTGAATTTTTCCGCTAAAATTGGTGTGCGAGGGCAACATGAGTTCAGAGATACTAATTTTAGAAGAAACGACCGTCTTAAAATGTGTTTTTTGCATAGGATTCCATTAAGTGGTAAGCTCTTCTCCATCAGATTCCGCTCTTCGCAACACTGATTCTGGAAGTGACTTTTTGGCTTTTGCGCCCATTTTTTTCAACTTTTCTACACTAGTAACGAGATTGCCTTTTCCTTCTACCAATTTATTCATTGCAGCGTCATATTCGGTTTTTGAGTCTTTAATCTTATTTCCCACCTTTACCAAATCTGCCACAAATCCTTCAAATTTATCATACAAAGCGCCCGCTTGACGTGCAATTTCATACGCATTTTCTTGTTGCTTTTGGTTGGTCCACATGCTATCAATGGTTCGCAACGTAGCTAGCAAGGTCGAAGGCGTCACAATCACGATATTTTTTTCAAAGGCTTTATTATATAAAGATGTTTCTTCATTCAACGCAATCGCAAATGCAGGTTCAATCGGGATGAAAAGCAATACAAAATCGGGGCTTTCCATTTGATATAAATCTTGGTAATTTTTTTCTCCTAATTGTTCTACGTGGCGCTTGATTGAGTTGATGTGCTCGCGCAAGTAGTTGCTTCTCAAATTGTCATCTTCCTCATTGCTATACTTTTCGTAGGCAGTCAAAGAAACTTTTGAATCGACAATCATTTTTTTACCATCGGGCAAATTGATGACAACATCTGGATATACGCGTTGTCCGTCTTCAGTAGTATGTGCTTGCTGCACGTAGTATTCTCGGTCTTTTTCTAAACCTGATTTTTCCAATACACGCTCTAAAACCAATTCACCCCAATTGCCTTGCATTTTGCTGTCGCCTTTCAACGCTTTGGTCAAATTCACCGTTTCTTTGCTCATTTGTGCATTCATTTCGCGTAGCCCTAAAATTTGCTGACGCAAAGCCGCATGATAGTCGATGCTTTCTTTGTGCGTGTCTTCTACTTTCTTTTCAAACAATTGAATTTTATCTTGCAACGGAGATAAGATGTTCTTCATGTTTTCCTTGTTTTGCTCCGTAAATTTATTCGATTTTTCTTCGAGAATTTTGTTGGCAAGATTTTCAAATTCTTTAGTGAATTTCTCTTGCAATTTTTCTACTTCTTGTTTTTGCTCGAGATTTCGCTCCCACAAATTTTCAAAATCAGTTTCCTTTTTCGAAAGTTGAATGGCTAAACTGTCTTTTTCTGATCGAATAACTTCTTTTTCGGTTTGCGCGATTTTCAGTTGTTCTTGAATACTTCGAAACTGCTCTGTCAGACTAATTAATTTTTCTTCTAAGCTGATTTTTTCCGACTGAGATTTTGCAGCAAATAATAGTTTTCCAAGGTATAATCCTACGGCTAAAGCAATGCAAAAGGTGAAAATAGTGAGTAACGTGGCGTTCATTGTAGCATCAATTTGTGAAAAGTAAATGTAAGGAATATTTGTAAATGGAGTGCGCTATTTATTTCAACAGTAAATTAATTTATCTTTGGACATTCTATGAAAATGCAACAAACCAACAATCCTTATCAACCTTTGAAACAGCGTCATTTTATTCTTCACAAGCCTTATGGTTATTTGAGTCAATTTAAATACGAATTGAAAAGAAACAAAAAGCTCCTTGGGGAATTATTTGATTTTCCAACTGGTGTGATGGCAATCGGAAGGCTAGATGAAGATTCTGAAGGTTTGTTGTTCATTACCACAGATGGGAAAGTCAGTGATCATATCTGCAGTAGTAAAGTGTTTAAAGAATATCATGTGCAAGTAGATGGTATCATCACATCCGAAGCCATAACACAATTGTCAAATGGAGTCGAAATTGGTTTTGAAGGCACGAGATATGTGACCAAACCATGCCAAGCTTTTATTTTGGATCCCGTTCCTAATTTTGGTATTCGTGCTAAGAAAATTCGGGATGATCGCCATGGACCAACAACATGGATTTCGATAACCATCAACGAGGGCAAATTTCGACAAGTACGAAAAATGACGGCTGCCGTTGGATTTCCCACGCTAAGGTTAGTGCGCGTGCGAATTGGCGATATAAAGTTGCATGATTTGCAAGCGGGTCAGGTGATAGAAGTGGCAGAATTCAAAATCTAAATAACACACAGAATTTCATAATCATCAAATCTAAAGTGCATGCTAAATATCGTATTGGTAGAACCAGAAATCCCAAATAATACTGGAAATATTGGTCGACTTTGTGTCGGAACAGAAAGCCGTTTGCATCTCATCCATCCATTCGGATTCCAAATAACCGATAAAAATCTTAAGCGTTCCGGCCTAGACTATTGGGTGCATCTAGATTGGAAAGAATATCAAAACATCGAGGAGTGGATCGCTGCAATTCCTGATTCTTCTAGAGTTTTTTTAATGAGTTCTCATGCTACAAAATCCTATTTGGACAATGCATTTCAAGACGGAGATTGGCTGGTTTTTGGAAAAGAAAGCGTCGGTTTGAGCGCTGAAGTTTTAGCAAAATTTGAAAATCACTTAAAAATCCCCATTTCACCCTTGGTCCGTAGTTACAATCTTGCCAACTCTTGTGCTTTCGTAATCGGCGAAGCGAAAAGGCAAATAACATTGTGATTTTTTTTATATTTGAAGGAATGTAATCAAATACAAACCAGATGATAGCCAATAAAAATGACCTCCGTAGCACGATATTTAGACACCTTGATGGATTAGCTACAGCGCCAGTAGCAGCAGCTTTGCGCAAGAAGGATGTGCTTCGTTTTTTGTTGGAATCAAAATCGGTAAGTCTAGATGATTTGGCAAACCAATTTAAAGCCAATAAAGGTTATTTAAATGTTGCTTTGCGTGTACTAGGTTCGCAAGGCTTTTTGGATTATGAAGTGCAAGAAAGTGGCGATGTTATTATAAAATGCAATGCCAAAACTGAAGTCGCATTTTCGTTGTTTCCGCTGTATGATGATGTCGTCGAGTTACTTCATTTTTCGACTCAATTTCATCCGCGGCTTTTTGAAGAAGAGCCTTTTCACAAACTGAACGCCATTTTTGAGAAATATAAAGTAAATTACGGAATTACGTTTTCAGAAGATCAAAGTATCAGCGAAATTCAGCATCAAATACTCAAACATATTGAAGGTTATTTAGTTGGTCCAACCATAGTTCGTTTGGGAATGAACGGCATGTTTCACAAGTATTTTATGGAACTTTCTTTTCGACCAGAGGAATTTCATAAGTCGCCTGAGTTGTTTATCAAAATTCTAAACTTTCTAACTTATTTGGGATGGTTTAAGGAGAAAAACGGGAATTATCAATTCACCGAGACGGGATTGTTTTTTGCAAAAAGAGCTGCGTCTTATGGCGTTACTGTTTCGTATTTGCCCACATTTGCTAAAATTGAAGAGTTGATTTTTGGTAATCCATCGATTCTTAGAATGCAGCCCGATGGTTCAGACGAAATACACGTTGATCGTGAAATGAATGTATGGGGAAGTGGTGGTGCTCACGAAACTTACTTTAAAGTAGTTGATGAAATATTGATTCAAATGTTCAATCTGCCGATTGAGCAACAACCCAAAGGAATTCTAGATATGGGTTGCGGAAATGGCGCGTTTTTGCAGCATATTTTTGAAGTAATCGACCGACAAACCCTACGAGGTAAGATATTGGATGAATATCCGTTGTTCTTGGTTGGTGTTGATTATAACCAAGCAGCGTTGAAAGTGACGCGAGCCAACCTGATCAAAGCAGATATTTGGGCTAAAGTAATCTGGGGAGATATCGGACGTCCTGATGTGTTAGCGCAAGATTTGCGTGACAACTACGAGATTGCCTTAGAGGATTTGTTGAATGTTCGCACATTCTTAGACCACAATAGAATTTGGGAAAATCCGAAATATGAAAGCGAAGACAGAATTAGTACTTCTACTGGCGCATTTGCTCATAGAGGATTGAAAATTAATACAAAACAAGTAGAAGATAATCTCTTAGAACATTTGCTGAAGTGGTCGCCTTTCGTGAGCAAGTACGGTCTGTTGTTGATTGAATTACATACGATTGACCCCGCAATTGCTGCCCGAAATATTGGTAAAACCGCTGCGACTGCTTACGATGCCACCCATGGTTTTTCGGATCAATATATTGTAGAAATTGAAGTGTTTAATAAAATTGCTGCGGAAGCGGGTCTTTTTCCTGATCCAACTTATTTTAGGAAGTTTCCAGATTCGGAGATTGCTACGGTTAGCATTAATTTGCTCACAGGAAAATCTTAGGTAATTACAAATTTTCCTTTCTGAGCATCAAAGGAAATATTTTTGTATTCAAAAAGGAGGTTGAAAATCCCCATTTCAATTAAGTTGCATGGACTATCTTGTTGGCATTTTTTGTCAGTCATGACAATCATTTCGTCACTCAATTGAATGGCCATATCGATATCATGGGTGGAAAAAAGTACGCACTTTTTTGTTTCTTGTGTGAGTTTTTTCAACAACTTAAAAAGAGCTACCTTATGTTGCAAATCCAAGTGGGTTGTCGGCTCATCCAATACAATTAGTGGCGTATCTTGGGCAAGCGCGCGAGCTATTAAAACGATTTGCAATTGACCATCACTGATTTCGTAGTGTTTTTTTTCTAGCAAAGCTCGAGTTTGTGTCAATTCGATAGCGTCGTTAATTTTGGATTTGTCTTCTGCTGATAATTTCCCTATCCAATTGGTATAAGGTTGTCTACCCAAAGCAATTAGTTCGTATACCGTTAGATTGCTCGGCGGCAGTTTCTCGGTTAGCACTAAACTCATTTCTTTTGCTAAATCCAGCGCATCATATTGATTTAAATTTTTTCCATTGAGAAAAATATTTCCGTTCAATGGATTTTGAATAGCCGTTAAGGTTCGCAGTAGCGTCGATTTTCCGACACCATTCGCTCCGACCATTGCGATTAATTTTCCGCTTTCTAAAGATAAGTGAATTGCAGTCGCCACTTGATTGACTACTTTCTGGTGTGTATATCCAATGCTAAGGTTTTCTGTTTTTAATACAATTTTGCTTTCCATCAGTTCATCATTTTTCGTTTGCGAACCAACAACCACACTACAACTGGAGCGCCAATAATTGATGTTATGGCATTAATCGGAAGCGTAAAATCACCTCCCGGAACTTGCGAAATCAGGTCGCACAGTAACATAAAACTTGAGCCTAAAAGAACCGTCGACCAAAATAGCACGCTGTGACTACTGGTTTGGAAAATCAATTTTGCCAAATGCGGAACAGCTAATCCAATAAAGGCAATTGGGCCTGCAAATGCAGTGATACTTCCTGCCAAAATACTCGTTGCGATGATAATGATAAGCCGTGATCTTTTGAAGTTTAAGCCCAAACTCTTAGCGTAATTTTCTCCCAGTAATAAAGAATTCAATGACTTAATAGATAGCAGACTTAATAACATTCCTATCATGACTGCAATGGCTAGAATTAAAATCGAGGTCCAGGTTAAATTGCCTAAATTTCCCATCGACCAAAATGTGAATTTTTGTAGCTGTTCGGCTGAACTAAAGTATGAAAGTACACCGACAAACGCGTTGGTGAAACTGCCGAACATCAATCCGACAATTAGAATAGCCATGGTGTCTCTTAATCGTTTTGACACATACAATACCGCCAATAGTACCACTGTGCTTCCCAAGCATGACGCCACTATGATTCCGCATGATGAAACGAAAAACGCACTCCAAAACGGCGAGATGAAGCTCGAGCCTAAAATTAGGAAAGCCACTGCCAAACTTGAACCGGAACTCAAACCAAGCACATAAGGACCAGCTAGTGGATTTCTAAAAAGGGTTTGCATCAGTAGTCCACTAATAGACAGTCCGGTACCAACTAGAACGGAAGTGAATGCTTTTGGTAATCTGTAATTAATAATAATATAATCCCAAGTTGTTTTTGAAGCATTACCGCCTGTTAGCGTTTTACATACATCACTAAAAGGAATAGAAACTGAGCCAAAACTAATATCTAAAACAAATAATAGCATTGCAGTTAGAAAGAGCAATACGTAAAGCACCATATGTTTTGAAGTGGCTGTCATTTACTGTAATTTTTCAAAAAAATACGTTTTGTAATCGGGTAGCAATTCAGGATGTAAGATTTTGATAAGGTCTTTTAATACTAAATCAGGACGATTTGGAGCCAATTCATAGTAAATCAAGCCGCCGGTTTTTCCTTTTTTCGTGCTGTAGGAATAGACATTTTTTTCTTGAAAGGCTTTGAAATGCGCGTAGTGCGGGTTGGCTTCCGACATCTCTTTTAATGAGGTAAATTGCCCCGGTCCAATCCAAAAATCGGCCTTTTCAGCTTTGCTAAAAACCGATTCAAAAGATAAGGAGAGACTGCCCGTTCCAGTTGTTCCTTTCCATAAATAGTTGGCATTGGCATCTTCCAAAAAAAGGGCACCCCAACTATTTCCCTGCGGCATATACCATTGATTTTCAAAAACAGCGCCAGCAAAAACGGTTGGCTTTGTTGTCGCTTTTTGCGCTAAGGCCATTGTTTTTTTATAATCTGATTCAATAGCAGAAAAAATCGAATCTGCTTTCTTATCCAAACCATATAATGCACCAAAAAATTTAATCCATTCTGCTTTTCCTAAGGGCGTTGCTTCGTTCCAATCGCCATTATAGATGATGTTTAGACCACTTTTTTGCAAGTTATCAAAAGTTGTATTGCTATTATTGATGCCGTGTGCGATAATGGCTGCAGGTTGCAAATCGATTAAGAGTTCTGTATTCATACTTTGTTCCGTGCCAACATCTCGAACCTTGCCAGAGTCAATTCGTTTGCGCACTTTTTCAGAGGAAATATAGTCAGTAGTTGGAAAACCAATCATTGTGTTTTCGACTCCCAGCATTTCTAATGATGGAATGTGCGTCGTTGAGGTAACCACAATCGATTGAAGCGGAATGGCAATCACAGGATTTTCTTGCAAACTATCAGGAACAATTCCGTTTTTCTCTTTGAGAATATAGGTGTAATCTTTAGCCGCATTGGGCCATGGATTTTTGATTTTTAGAACAGAAAAACCATCGTAATTATAAAGTTCAAGTCCTTTGGCGTATTTAATTTGATTACTGCTTTTTAGATTTTTTTGTTTTGTCATTTCTGAATTCTCCTTACAACCAGATGCTAAAAGCAGCACTAGGATTGACGAGAAATAAAGAAAAACTGTTTTCATCCGATGATTTTTTTCAAACGAGGCAAAGGTAGGAGTAATCCATTTCAAATATCAAATTTTATTTTTTATTCATCAAGATAAAGTTATCTTTGCTCTCGAATTAAGGTTGTGATTTGAATATTTCAATTTACATTAAAAGGGAATTAGGTTCAAAACCTAAGCTGTTCCCGCAACTGTAAGCTATCAAGCTTGTTGTTAACTACAAAACCACTGTTCGCCAGCGCGAATGGGAAGGTAAACAACAAGACGCAAGCCAGGAGACCTGCCTTTTTTCGTAACCAATATCGAATCTTCGGGAAAAAGATTCTGAAATTATGACTGCGAAAAAGCTGTTTTTATGTTGGATTTTGTTGTTGTGCCAAGTAGTTTGCGCGCAAAACGACTCTATTGTGTCTTTGAAAGAAGTCGTTGTTTCGGATTTTCAATTGCAGCAGTTTTCCAATTCACTTGCCGTGCAAAAACTCAACGACTCCATTATAGCGCGAAATCAGTCGTCATTGACGAGTTTATTGCAATACAATTCCGTACTTTTTTTTAAGCAATACGGTTTAGGAATGGTGTCTGCGCCTTCTTTCCGAGGAACGACCGCACAACAAACGGCGGTGATTTGGAACGGAATTAATATCAATTCCCAACTCAATGGGCAAACCGATTTTAATACCATTACTACGAGGGATTTCGAAAATGTTACTGTTCGTGCAGGAGGTGGCAGCGCTATTTATGGTACAAGCGCAATTGGTGGCAGTATTCATTTGAATAATGAACTGGTGTTCGCAAAGCTATTCAACAATGCACTATCACTAAATTACGGTAGTTTTAACACCATTGACGTCAATACTAAAACAGTGCTTTCTACCGAAAAGTATGCGCTGAATTTCAGTGTGTCGAGGAATAGCTCGGACAATGACTATGAATATTTGGGCACCAATGGCAAGAAAAACGAGAATGGACAATTTTATAACACAAGTCTGAATGTTAGTGTCGGCTATCGCCTGAACAAGTACCATTTGGTGAAGTTCTATAGTCAGTTTTTTGATAGCCAGCGGCATTTTTCAGGAACGATCGCTTCATCTTCAAAAAGCAAGTATCAAGATTTTAATACGCGCAATTTAGTAGATTGGACCTACCTTAAAAACAGGTTGCGATCTTCACTTAAATTTGCGTTTCTCACTGAAAAATATCAATATTTTGAGAATTATCAAGTAGCTGGTTTTGAAAGTTCTAGAGCAGAAACATTTGTCGGAAAATATGATCTGAACTATAAAATCAATAAAAAATGGGAAACTAATATTCTGATTGATTATAGCGAAACCAAAGGCGTTGGTTCGAATATTGGTTCTAATATTCGTGGAACTGCAAGTGCGTCTGCTTTTATGAAGTACTATTTTCTAAAGCAACTTGGCATTGAATCGAGTTTGCGTCAGGAATCAACTGCAGCATTTCAAAGTCCATTGCTGTATGCGATTGGAATAAACGCACCGTTGACAAGTCATTATCGCATCAAACTCAACCATTCTAAAAATTTTCGGATTCCCACATTTAATGATTTGTACTGGACCGTTGGCGGTAATCAAAACTTGAAACCCGAGCAATCTATTCAGACAGAACTTGGGCAGGAGCTTTGTTTTAAAGGATTTAGAATTGTTGCAACTGTATATCATAATAGCATTCGTGATTTGATACAGTGGAAACCTATTGATGGTATTTGGACACCAGAGAATATCGGAAAAGTT
The DNA here is from genome assembly GCA_947459635.1 of Flavobacteriaceae bacterium. Lineage (GTDB taxonomy): Bacteria > Bacteroidota > Bacteroidia > Flavobacteriales > Flavobacteriaceae > Flavobacterium. The sequence goes on from CANHEA010000006.1 coordinate 25,206, forward strand.
AAAAGTTACGGGGCAGAGTTTTTATTAGAGGCGGCAAAAAAGATAGGTCGTCACAATGTTAATTTGACGTCAACCTACGCGTATACGGTGTCAACCAACGAAGACTTAAATACACAATTGACGTACGTGCCTTTTCATAAATATAACGCTACTTTAGGGTATTCGTTCAGAAGGATTAGTCTGAATTACCAGTATCTTTTTAATGGTGCAGTTTATACATTAAACGATAATCATACAAGACTTAAGGAATATAAAGTCTCAAATGTTGGTATTTCCTGCAGTTTTGGGAAAGATCATCTTAGTTCGTTCGGACTGCAAGCTTTAAACTGTTGGAACGAGCGCTACCAAAGCGTTCCAGGCAGACCATTACCTGGTAGAAACTTTCAAGTGAATTTAATTTTAAAATTTTAATAAAAATGAAAACAAACAAATGGTTACAACTGGCATTTTTGATGATGGTGTTCTTAACTTCCTGTTCGAGTGAGGACACTACTCCAAGTCCATACGTTCCTCAAGGGGATTTTGATAGTGGTGTTTTGGTTTTGAATGAAGGAAATATGGGAAGTACGAACACAACTATCTCGTTTATTTCTTTTGATTTGAGTCGAACTCAAAACGACATATTTGGTGGAGTAAATAATGATATCTTAGGAGATACTGCCCAGAGTATCGGTTTTAACGGCAATTTGGCTTATATAGTGGTCAATGCATCTGATAAAATTATAGTTGCAAATCGGTATACAATGCTAAAGGTGGGTGAAATCAATGCAGGATTGAGCAAGCCAAGATATATCGCATTCGCCAATGGAAAAGGGTATGTAACGAATTGGGGAAGTCTAAGCGGGAATGGAACAGGAAGCATAAAAGTAATCGATCTTGGTTCGAACAATGTTACAGCAACTATTGTCGTGAATGATAATCCAAACAAAATTATTGAACATGAAGGGAAATTATATGTTTCGCACAACAATTTGGGAGAAAAAGGGACGACCATATCGGTTATTGATGCCGCAACAAATAGTTTGAGCACTTCCATTGAAGTAGGAGACTTGCCTGATACGATGAAAATTGAAGGCGATCATTTATGGGTGTCGTGTGTAGGTATTAACGATTATGCGGATCCAGGAAATAATACTTCAGGAAGAATAGTTGAAATTAATTTAGTTTCGAATGCTATCATTCAGTCATTTTTTCCGACAAGTAGTACGGCAAAAATTACTTTTATGGATTTGTATGGTGATCATTTATTCTACACAATCAATAAGGATGTTTATAAGATGTCGATAACTGCAACGGCTTTACCAACCGCACCGTCTTTTACTTCAGAAGCCGAAAATCCGTATGGTTTTGCTGTAAAGAACAACAAGATTTATTTAGGAGATACCAAGAATTATGTGGTTAATGGTGCGGTATACGTGTATTCCTCGGGGGAACAATTTGATCCCAATCCGATTGGAACGCTTTTGAAAACAGTAGAAGTTGGTGTCGGTCCCAATGGTTTTTATTTTAATCAATAATAAAAAAGGCTTCCAGATTCGGAAGCCTTTTTTGAATTTAGGTATTATCGAAAGGGTTTTGAATCGACATACATCTCGTTTTTCAAACGACCAAGCGTGGAGTTGTCTTGTAATTTTTCGAAGACTCGAATTGGATCTTGCGGTATCTGTCTGCCACTGCCCATAATGGCATTTATGGCTAGTTGCAAAAGCGGTTCGTTGCTGTCTCCAAGAATACCGAGATTGCCAAAATCTTCTTTCAAGAGTATCGTTGGTTCCAATCCGTTGATGTAATCGCCAAAGCCGACTTTATTTACTATTTTCAAAACTATGGGTTGCATGGCGTAGCGATGTTTGTTGCTGCTATTGGCTTTTGAAAAATTCGGCGAATCGTAGAGCGTCACCGAGCCGACATTCTTCCCGGTGGTGACATCTCCGATTTGAATTACCTCGATGTAAGGTTTTAATCCGTTGATCACTAATTCACTTGCCGAGGCGGAACTTTTTGTTGTTAATATATACACTTTACTCAAATTCAAGCTAGATAGACCTTCGTTATTGCCTAGTTTATTGGTGAATAAATTCAGTAGATTACTCGGATTGGTAGCATTGTAGTAGTCCTCTAATTTGGCATTCCATTGTTCTTTCGCAAAGACTTGATTGGTAAATTGACCGGTTATTAGACTCGCTAATCTCGTGGCTGTGGCTACCGAACCGCCTGAGTTATAGCGAAGATCAAGCACTAATTCTGTAATTCCTTGCGATTTCAATGTGCCAAAAGCAGCATTCAATTGCGATTCGTAATTCGGATAGAAACCATTATACATTAAGTACCCAATTTTATGCACACCTGAATTGATAACCGTTGTCAAATAGACAGGATTTTCGGAAAGAACCGATTTGGTGAGCGTAACGGATTGTCCATTTGGCGTGATGTTGCCGGCATCGTACGTTGCAAAGTTCATCGTATAAGAGTCGTTACTCAATAGTGAACTGTAATTTTCTTTGGTTAAAGGAGTTCCGTTAATAGCGTAAAAGATGGCACCTCGTTCGACGTTTTTAGCCGCAGCATCTGAATTGGGTAGCACATATCGAACGACACCGAAGACCGCAGTTTGTGAAGCATCTTTGTAAAATAGACCAAAATCTGCTCCGTTGTTCTTGGTAGTTCCTGAAAGAATGCCTTCTAATTCATTGTAATCAGAAAAGATGACACTAAAACGATCGATGGCTTCACCAGGATTTGGATACAAACTCTTTGGTTTGTTTAATAATTGTTGAAATAAGTTTTCTGGTCGAGGAAACCCGTAAAGAAATGCATTCAGATCAGATTGGTTTGCAAATCGATCATCCGCTAAATTGGCAACGTCTGGCTGCCACAAATAATACAAATTTAGTCCTTTCCAGATAAAATTATTAATGGCGATATCGTCAGGAACTTTATTGTCATCTTGCACTTCGCAACTTTGGAAAGTCAACGAAATTGTAAGTAAAAAGATAAAATAGGAAAGAAAATTTTTCATGATCAACTAGAGATTGCGTGAGTAAAATTAAGCCTTTTGAAATTATTTTCGCTTCTTTGTAACAAAAAAGTATCGGGTTCGTCTTGACTGTAACGCCTTCCAATAAGTTGTATAATATGAATCATAATGAGTTCTTGCAAGTCATCGCTCCGTTTAAAGACAAAGTCTTTCGACTGGCCAAACGATTACTTGTAAGCACGGAGGAGGCTGAGGATGCAACTCAAGAAGTTCTTGTAAAATTGTGGAATAAGAATGAAAGTCTAGATCAGTTTTCGAGCGTTGAAGCTTTCGCAATGACCATTACCAAGAACTATTGTTTGGATCAATTGAAATCAAAAAGAGCAGGGAATTTGCAGATTGTTCATTCGAACTACACTGATCGACAACCGGGATTGCAGCAGCAGTTAGAAGATACAGATAGTTTGCAATGGGTGGAACGGATTATCAATGATCTGCCTGAACAACAACGACTGATCATACAAATGCGTGATATCGAGCAATATGAATTTGCAGAAATCGCAAAAATTCTAGAAATGAATGAAACTGCCATTCGCGTAGCGCTTTCTAGAGCCAGAAAAACAATACGAGAAATCATGACTAAAACACATCATTATGGAATCGGATAGAATAGCATTATTAGTGTCAAAGTACTTTGATGGAGCAACTACTATTGGAGAAGAAATCGAATTGAAAAAATACTTTTCTTCGTCTGATGTTTCTGCCAATTTATTGCAATACAAACCATTGTTTGTTTATTTATCCGTCAATGCTACTCAAGAATTTGAAAAAGCAATACCAGCTTTGCAAAGCAAAAGCAATCCCATAAAATGGTTGTCGATTGCGGCTTCTGTAGTCGTTTTGCTAGGCATTGGAATTTACGCTTTTAATAATTTTTCCGAATCGAAATCGAACACTGAACTCGGCACTTTTGACGATCCTCAAGTAGCCTTCGAAGAAACACAAAAAGCGTTGGCACTTTTGTCCAATCATGTCAATACAGGAATAGAAAGCGTTCGATACGTTCAAACCTATGAAGATACTCGAGACAAAGTATTTGTTGCAGAAAATTAATGTTTACCACAGAAATCAATTTTAATATTTAATAATCACCCGAAGCGTAGCCGAACTATTTGGAGCGCAACGAAAAATCAAAAAACGAAAAAAATGAAAAAATTTGCAATCACTTTAGTACTGGTTTTGATGTCAAGCCCATTCTTTGCTCAAGGAGCATTTGATAAATTTGATGGTCAAGATGACGTAACGTCTATCATTGTCAACAAGAAAATGTTCGACTTGATGAGTAAGGTTAAGATGGATTCGTCGGATAAGGAAGCGCAGCAATATCTCAATCTGATTAAGAAATTGGATAATTTGAAAGTGTTTACCACCAAAAGTACACGTGTTGAAAACGAAATGAAAGCGACTGCCGACAAATATATCAAAACCTCAGGGTTAGAAGAATTGATGCGGGTTACCGAGAATGGTAGAAATATCAAAATTATGGTTAAGTCAGGTGCAAAAGATACTCAAGTAAGAGAATTGCTTATGTTTATTGAAGGTTCTAAAGGAGATGATACGGTGTTAATGTCATTGACGGGTGATTTCGATTTGAATGAAATTTCAGTTTTGACCGATAAAATGAGATTTCCAGGTGGGGATGATTTGAAAAAAGCGGCCAAAGGTTCTAAAGGTCCAAAATAGTATATCATGAGATGTATTCCTTACATTGTGCTATATGTGGCGCTATTAGTCCTCAACAGTTGCCAATCAGAACCAAGTTTACAACGCTATTTTGTTGACAAATCTGAAAGTAAAGATTTCATTGCATTGGATCTTTCGCCGAGTATTCTAAACCTCGATAAATCAAAGTTGACTATTACTCAAAAAGAAGCGCTGGGTTCGTTTGACAAGATGAACATCTTAGCTTTCAAACTAAACGACAAAAACAAAGCGCAATTTGAATTAGAACGCGCCAACGTCAATTCGATTTTGAAAGATGAAAAGTACCAGCAACTGATGAAGTTCGGTTCTGGGCAAGAAGGTGCTTCAATTAGTTTTATTGGCGATGACGAGCACATTGATGAGTTTGTTTTTTTTGCCAACAAAAAAGAAAATGGTTTTGCGGTTGTTCGTGTTCTAGGAAAAGACATGAATCCGACCATGATATTCAATATGATTTCGGTCTTGAAAGAAGCGGATATCGACTTAGACCAGTTGAAACCGCTGCAAGATTTGATGACGAAATAATTTTGTTCCTATCAATAAAAACCTTCCTATCGGGAGGTTTTTTTATGTCAATTTCTAAATTATTTAAAGGGAGCGTAGCGCATTTCGAAAATGTAGCCACGTTCTTTTCCGATGTGCTTGTGCTTCACTTTGCATGCTAAGCGATATGCTTTTGCATAACGATTGTCATTTAGCATTACGCCAGCTGCCTTTTTTTGAAAAAGAAATACTTTAAAAAGCTTGTTGCATTAACAACTTTTTTGCGGTAATTGTCTCTTTCCCTCTCTCGCTTCAGTTCCTTAATTTATTATAGGTTTTAGAGGGTTGCCGACCTGTATTAACTGTCGCAATAGTGTCCTCGATTTCCCTCCATAAACGAGCCAATCTATTTCTAAAATATCAGCGTCATTTGATATTAAATTGGAAGTGACGATTCTGTTGTTTGCTGTATTTTTAAAATCCCAAAGATGCATTTCGTCGATGTTTTTTGCATGTTTGATTCGTTCGTGACATGAAACGGCGAGTTCGTGACATTTTTTGATACTGTGCAAAATAAATAAGTACTATTGTTTCGTATTTTGAAAAAAGAGATGCATTTGGACGTCTTAGCCACGGTGTTTTTTTACTTTTTTCAGGATAAAAAAGGAAATGAGTTCACCCTCTTTTCCAAAATGCGAATAGACTTTATGCGCTATTCAAACAATAGGACTAGACCCCAAGTTTATCCTTTTTGCGGTACCTTATCGGTGCTGGCTATTTTCTTAAATCAAAGTCACTACGGGGCTAAAAACCCATACCTGTAGTGATGTAACAACAATTATGGGTCATGAATTACATTATGAATACCATTACATTTAAAAAAGGTGTTTTTAAGGCATTCCTTTTTACAGCAATCATGCTATTACTGAGTGTAAGCTTACATTCAGTGCAGGCGCAGAATTGCAGTGCACCAGCTGCTCCTAATGTCAACTGGTCAGGCTGCGATAAGCAAGGTAACTCCTTGCCTTTTTCGAACCTGAGCGGTGCGAACCTGAGCGGTGCGAACCTGATCAGTGCGTCCCTGGGTTTTTCGAACCTGAGCGGTGCGAACCTGAGCGGTGCGAACCTGAGCAGTGCATTACTACCCAATGTGAGCCTGACTAATACGAACCTGACTAATGCGAACCTGACTAATGCGTACCTTGATAGTGCGAACCTAACCAATGCGAACCTGACCGGTGCAAACCTGAGCGGTGCAACTTTAACCGGTGTTGTGTCAGGCGGTATCATAGGTACTCCATCAGCTCTGCCTGCGGGTTGGCAGTTGATCAATGGTTACCTTGTTACTCCCCTTACCGCTATACAATCACAAGTCAATACATTTTGCAATGGTGCTTGTAACGGAAGCGCTAAGGTAGTGGCCAGCGGTGGTGTTGCTCCCTACACGTACTCGTGGTCACCAAGTGGTGGCACTGCAGCAACTGCGTCGGGTTTGTGTGCTTTTACTTACACATGCACGATAACGGATTTTGCAGGATCAACCATAACAAAAAGCTTTACCATCACACAGCCTTCTGCCATTGTGGTTTCAGCTGCATCTCAAACCAATGTTTCGTGCAACGGCGGATCCAATGGTGCCGCATCAATCAATATGCCAACTGGTGGAGAACCAGGATATACTTATGATTGGACACCGGGAACTCCGGCAGGCGACGGAACCCGTTCAGTCACCGGATTGTCAGCAGGCACTTGGACCTGTACCGTTACGGATAATAATGGGTGCACGGCAACAAAAACCTTCACCATCACACAGCCTTCTGCCATTGTGGTTTCAGCTGACCCTCAATCCAGTGTTTATTGCTACACCAATAATAATGGTGCCGCATCGATCAATATACCAACCGGTGGAACCGGTCCATATACTTATAACTGGACATCGAATATTAATCCAACGACATTCAACGTAACCCGTTCAGTCACCGGATTACGAGCAGGCCCCGTCTACACCTGTACCGTTATGGATAGTAATGGCTGCACGAAATCTTTAGACTTCATCATCAATACCGAACTTTCGGTTTCAGCTGATACTCAAACCAATGTTTCTTGCAACGGCGGAAATAATGGTGCCGCAAAAGTCTCCGGATTTGGTGGAGCACGAACTGCTCCAGAATACGGATATTATTTTGACTGGACACCGGGAAATCCGACAGGCGACGGAACCCGTTCAGTCACTGGATTATCAGCAGGCACTTGGACCTGTACCGTTACGGATGGAAATGGCTGCACGAAAACACAAACCTTCACCATCACACAGCCTTCTGCCATTGCGGTTTCAGCTGCATCTCAAACCAATGTTTCGTGCAACGGCGGATCCAATGGTGCCGCATCGGTCAATACTTCCGGTGGAACACCAGGATATACTTATAACTGGACACCAGGTAATCCGACAGGCGACGGAACCCCTTCAGTCACCGGATTATCAGCAGGCACTTGGACCTGTACCGTTACTGATGCTAATAGCTGCACGAAAACACAAACCTTCACCATCACACAGCCTTCTGCCATTGTGGTTTCAGCTGCATCTCAAACTAATGTTTCGTGCAACGGAGGATCTAACGGTTCAGCTTCAGTGACTCCATCGGGAGGAGCTGGTGGATATACTTATTATTGGTCACCATCTGGTGGAACAGCTGCTACAGCAACCGGATTAAGCGCAGGCACTTGGACCTGTACCGTTACGGATGCTAATAGCTGCACGGCAACATCAACCTTCATCATCACAGAGCCTTCTCCCTTAGAGGTTTCAGCTGCATCTCAAACCAATGAATTTTGCTACCGCGGATATTTTGGTTCGGCATCAATCAATATACCAACCGGCGGAACAGCACCATATACTTATGACTGGACACCGGGAAATCCGACAGGCGACGGAACCCGTTCAGTCAACTTTTTATCAGCAGGTACTTGGACCTGTACCGTTACGGATAATAATGGCTGCACGGCAACATTAAACTTCACCATCACAGAGCCTTCACCCTTACAGGTTTCAGCTGCATCTCAAACCAATGTTTCTTGCAACGGCCAAAATAATGGTGCCGCATCGGTCAATACAACAGGTGGAACACCAGGATATATTTATAACTGGAATCCACAACCTTCGATAGGCGCCGGAACCCCCTCAGTCAGCGGATTATCAGCAGGCACTTGGACCTGTTACGTTACGGATATGAATGGCTGCTATAAAACACAAGAATTTTATATAACTGTAAATGATATTCAAGCGCCAGTTATTTCGTGTCCTGCAAACATCACAAATGTCGTAGCGACAAGTGCTGCTGGAGCGGTTGTAAATTATTCAACTCCAGTCGGAACTGACAATTGTACAGGAGCAATCACTACAAGAATTGCTGGTTTAGCCAGTGGTGATACCTTCCCAATTGGTGTAACCACAGTAACACACCGGGTTACCGATGCTGCAGGTTTAACGGCCGAATGTTCGTTTGACGTAACTGTTGTAGGTGTTGCACCAGAATTGGAATGCACAGGGAACATTTTTGTTAGTAATGATGCTGGTCAATGTGGTGCTATTGTAACTTTCGATACTTTTGGAACATTAGGTATTCCGGCTGCTTTGGTTACCTATTCAACTTCATCAGGTGCCACTACTTCAGGAAGTGTATTCCCAGTAGGAACAACTTATGTTACTGCTACAGCAACCAATGATTTTGGAAGTTCTTCATGTAGTTTTGGTATCTATGTTAATGATGCTGATTCGCCAGTGATTTCTTGTCAAGCTGACATTACTGGTGTCGTAGCTACAAGTGCTGCTGGAGCGGTTGTCAATTATACCATTCCGGTTGGAACAGATAATTGTACAGTAGCAAACACTACAAGAATTGCTGGTTTAGCCAGTGGAGCTACTTTCCCAATTGGTGTAACCACAGTAACGCACCGGGTTACCGATGCTGCAGGTTTAACGGCTGAATGTTCGTTTAACGTAACTGTTACAGGTGCTGCTCCAGCAATTACTTGTCCTGCTAACATTAGTGTAAATAATACTACTGGTCAATGTGGCGCTGCAGTAACTTTTGCTGCTACAGAAACAGTGGGTAGTCCAGCTTCGGTAATTACTTATTCAATTGCTTCAGGAAGTTCTTTCTCTGTAGGTACAACAACGGTTACTGCTACAGCAACCAATGCAGTGGGAAGTTCTTCTTGTACTTTTACTGTAACTGTGAATGATACGCAGGCACCGGTGATAAATTGCCCTGCCAATATTGTAGTTAGTAACGATGCCAATCAATGTGGAGCTACCGTTAATGTGACTTCTCCAATAGTATTAGATAATTGCGGAACTAAAAGCTTAACGTTTGATGGGGTAAATGATTTAGTGGTATGCCCAGAAGGTGTAGTGCCAACAACTGGTGATTTTACAGTCTCAGTTTGGGCACAATGTCTTAATAACAAACCATATAGGAGTATATTTTCACAGGGAAGAAATCTTTATCTAGACCATGATTCGGATGGATATATTAGGGTGGGTGACACATGGCTAAATACTGGAGTTTTGTTTCCAACGGATATGCTTTGGCATCATTATTCTATAGTAAGTACTAGTAATGATACAAGATTATTCATTGATGGCGCACTGAGAGCTTCTAAAGGTTCTGCAATTGATTCTCCAGATCAAAACGCATATGGCATGGTCTGGCCATATAATTTATTAATCGGTTGTCAGTGGAGTTCAAATGAATTTGTACATGCGAACATTGATGAACTTCAAATTTGGAATACGGCTTTATCAGCTTCTGATATTAATACTCATAAAAATCAATTATTGACTGGTAATGAGGCAGGTTTAGTTGGTTATTATAATTTTGAAGATGGCCCAGGTAGCAGTGTGTTGACTAATCTTAAAAATAACACTAACAATGGTTCATTGGTTAATATGAACACTTCTAGTGCCTGGATAGGTTCGCCTATTCTGATTAATGTTACCAATTCATTTAATCAGACAAACGATGCAAGTGGTGTTTATCCAATTGGAACAACTGCTATTACTTGGACTGCTACAGATGCATCTGGAAATACCGCAACTTGTAATCAAACGGTAACGGTAAATGATACTGAAGCACCAACAATTTCATGTCAAGGTAACATTACAGGTGTTGTAGCTACAAGTGCTGCTGGAGCGGTTGTAAACTATACCACTCCAGTTGGAACAGACAATTGTACAGGAGCAATCACTACAAGAACTGCAGGTTTAGCTAGTGGGGATACTTTCCCAATAGGAACAACAACCGTAACCCATTTGGTTACCGATGCAGCAGGTTTAACGGCTTCGTGTTCGTTTGACATAACTGTTGTAGGTGTTGCACCAGCAATCACTTGCCCAGGAAATATTTCGGTTAATAATGATGCAAATCAATGTGGCGCTGCAGTAACTTTTGCAGCTACAGAAACAGTAGGTATTCCAGCTGCTGTAATTACCTATTCAACTGCTTCAGGCGCAACTGCTTCAGGAAGTAATTTCCCTGTTGGAACAACTCAGGTAACAGCTACAGCAACGAATGCTGTAGGAAGTTCTTCTTGTAGTTTTGATGTAATTGTGAATGATACAGAAGCGCCAAGTATAACATGTCCGATAGCTGTGACTGTAAATGCAAATGAGGGTCAATGTTATGCAACTAATGTTTTACTCGGTTTATCATTGCCAATAGCAATTATAAATCCTGATTTCGAAATTCTTTATAAAGCAGGTTCTACGGCAGTAACTTCGCCGTTGCTGGATATTAGAAAGTTTGCTAGTGGTATTACAAATAGTAACATGGCTGGTCCAACAGTAACTTTTAGTGATGGATCTACAGGTAATAGTTTCGATTTGCCGGGTTGGACTTTTAATGCTCCTAACAGTTTGGCTATGGGTATAACCAACGAAAATTCCAATTTTGGGATTGGGCGAAATATGATAACTTTTATAAATGGCGAAACATTTGGTGGGGGTAGTGCTGAAAAAACGATGAGTCAAACATTGGCTGAAAATCTGCAACAAAATACTAGTTATACTTTAACAGCTGACTTTGGCTGGAGAAATGATAATAGTGTTGCTTCTCCGCCAGTTTTAAAACTTTATGCAGGCGCAACATTGTTAACTCCTATTGCATCAAATAGTCCTGCCTTGGTTAAAGGAAGTTTTGTTAGCTATACAAGAACTTATTTAATTAATAATAATGCTATTTCAGGACCTTTAAGAATAGAGTTTGGAATCGATGCTAATACAAACGGTCAACAATTAAATACAGATCACATAACATTAAGCAAAACATTAGCTATTGATAATTGTGCAATAGCAACAGTTATTCCAACACTTAACGGAAATCCTGTAACAGCGGCTACTCAATTTCCAGTAGGAAATAATACTGTTATTTGGACTGCTACCGATACTGCGAGTAATACAGTGACTTGTAATCAAACAATAACAGTTAATGATACGCAAGCGCCAATGATTTCTTGTCAAGCTGACATTACAAATGTTGTAGCGACAAGTGCTGCTGGAGCGGTTGTCAATTATACCACTCCGGTTGGAACGGACAATTGTACAGGAGCAACCACTACAAGAACAGCTGGTTTAGCTAGTGGTGACACTTTCCCAATAGGAACAACAACAGTAACCCATAGGGTTATCGACGCAGCAGGCTTAACGGCTGAATGTTCGTTTACCGTTACCGTTATAGGTGTTGCACCAGAATTGCAATGTAATTTGGACACTTTTGTTAGTAATGATGCTGGTCAATGTGGTGCTATTGTAACTTTCGATACTTTCGGAACATTAGGTATTCCGGCTGCTTTAGTTACCTATTCAACTTCATCAGGCGCCACTGCTTCAGGAAGTGTATTCCCAGTAGGAACAACTTATGTTACTGCTACAACTACTAATGCTATAGGAAGTTCTTCATGTAGTTTTGGTATCTCTGTTTATGATGAAGAATCGCCAGTGATATCTTGTCCTGCTAACATTAGCGCTACTTCAAACATTGGATGTGCTACTGCTGTAGTAGTTGGAACGGCTACTGCTACTGATAATTGTGGTGTTGACCATGTGAGTGGTGTTCGTAGTGATGCTTTGGCCTTAAACGCCTTGTATCCTGTTGGTGTAACTACTATTACTTGGACCGCCACCGACATTCATGGAAATGACAGTGCAATTTGTGAGCAAACCGTAACCGTAACAGGACAACAAGCGGTTACTAGCATTCCTAGCCAAACTATTTGTTCTGGATTGTCAATGAGTAACATAGCCGTTTCAGGAGGTGTCTTGGGTACAACATACAGTTGGACAAGAGACCATGAAGCGAATGTTACAGGTATTGCTGCAAGCGGCTCTGGAGATATAAGCGGTGGTGTCTTAACCAATACGACTACTGTTCCAGTAACAGTAACTTTTACTATTACACCAAATTATAATGGTTGTGCTGGTAAATCAATAACGGCAATCGTTATTGTAAATCCAAAGGCTGAAACTCCGGTCATTTCGGGTAACGCGCCATTCTGTCAAGGTTCTTCTGTAACACTTGATGCTGGATCTGGTTATGCTTCTTATAGCTGGTCAAATGGTGCTACTACACAAACAACTGCAGTAAGCAATGCTACTCCAGTTTCGGTTTCGGTTACCAATTCATTCGGATGTTCTGCTACTTCATTAAGTGTTACTCCAGTAGTAAATACTTTAAGCGTAGCACCAACATCTATCACGCCATCGGTAGCTATAGCTACTCCAGGAAGCAACTTTACACTTAGTGTAAATGGTGGTTCATTGGGTACGGCTGCCAATTGGAAATGGTATACTGCATCATGTGGTGGTACCTTAGTGGGTATAGGCGCTTCAATCAGCGTATCACAAATGGTGAATACCACTTATTATGTGCGTGCTGAGGGAACTTGCAACACGACAGCTTGTGCTAGTGTTACTGTCAATATTAAATGTGGTGCTTCGGTTATTACAAGCAGCGTAGGAACAACAAATGTTTGCCCAGGAACTGTGGTAACACTAACTCCGGTTGGTGCACTTTCTACTGGCGCACAATGGCGTTGGGATGATGATTGTGATGCCGTGCCTTCAACAAGTGATGCGTCAGCAACCTATACAACAGCTTCTAGCTTTACTGTAACACCTACAAAAACTACTACTTATTATTTACAGTCGGTAGGTGGTGCTTGTGGTGTAACGGCTTGTTTGTCTGTTACTGTAAATGTAATCGCTAAGCCGGCAACTCCGGGAACGATTGGTGGTTTAGCCATCGTTTGTCCGAGTACATCGGGTACCTACAGTATTGCTGCAGTTGCTAATGCAACAAGCTATACTTGGACAGCGCCGACTAATGCTACTATGGTAGTCGCGGCGAATGGACTGTCAGTTGTACTTACTTACAACAGCGCTTTTGTTAGTGGCACGTTGAGTGTCAAAGCAAACAATTGCGCAGGATCTAGTACTGCTAAAACTTTGGCAATAACCAAAACAGCCGTACCGGCAACACCGGGAACTATTACTGGTCTAGCATCAGTATGTCCTAACACTTCAGGAGCTTACAGTATTGCAACAGTTGCTAATGCAACAAGCTATACTTGGACAGCACCAGCCAATGCTAGTATAACAGCAGGTCAAGGAACAGCAAGTGTAACCGTTTTGTACGCAAGCGGATTTACCACGGGTACCTTGAGTGTAAAAGCAACAGGTTGCGGCGGAACAAGTGCAGCGAAAACCTTAACGGTTACTAAAACTATAGCACCGGCAACACCGGCAACTATTAGTGGTTTAGCAACGGTATGTGCTAGTACTTCTGGAAACTATGGTATTGTGGCAGTTGCCAATGCAACGAGCTATACTTGGATAGCACCAGCCAATGCTACTATTACAGCAGGTCAGGGAACAACAAGTGTAACCGTTTCTTATGCAAGCGGATTTACTTCGGGGACTTTGAGTGTTACAGCAACAGGTTGTGGCGGAACAAGTATAGCAAAAACTTTGGCTATTTCTAAAACAGCAATACCGGCAACACCGGGAGCTATTGCAGGAGCAAGTCCTGCTTGTGCAGGTAGTACGCAAACCTATAGTATTACTGCAGTAACCAACGCTACTAGTTATAGTTGGACTTTACCAACAGGTATGAGTTATGTGGCAGGTACTATTACTTCTGGAACTTCTATACAAGTTGCCCTTGCCAATACTTTTAGCGGAGGCACATTAAGTGTTAAGGCTACTAATTGTTCTGGATCTAGTGCTAATGTTTCTAGAGTTTTAACTGCTAGTGCCCTTCCTACTTCGGCAGGAACCATTACTGGTCCTATAACTGTTTGTAAAGGTGCTAAACTTCTTACTTACAGTGTAGCAGCGGCCGCTGGATTTACCTTTAACTGGAGCGTTCCTGCAGGAGCTGTGATTACAGCTGGAGCAGGTACTAATAGTATTAAAGTTACCTGGGGTACCGTATCAGGTAATGTAAGTGTTACCAAAGTTAACGCATGCGGTAGTTCTGTAGCTAGTACTTTGGCAGTTTCTTCTGCAACTTGCAGAGAAACGGAAGATGTTGTCGCGCCTTTTGCAGTGATTGCTTATCCGAATCCGTTTACGGATAACTTCAGCTTGGATGTTACGACATCTCTTGAAGACAAAATCGAAATGAAAGTTTATGACATGATTGGAAAATTGATTGAGACTCGTTTTATTGAAGTTTCAGAGATTGCCAATCAGGAAGTGGGTAATAATTATGCGGCTGGGGTTTACAATATTGTTGTAACTCAAGGAGCAGAATTAAAAACACTGCGTGTGATCAAACGATAACCAAATCGATTATTCATAAATCAAAGCCCCTCAATGAAAATTGAGGGGCTTTTTATTTTGGTTAAATCCTATATGCGATGATAATTTTTATTAAAGACAGTAGCGATACTGCTTGTTTTCATGCAGAAGTTGCCTGCAAGATGGCTTTATATTTTATCTAATAATTCCTTTCTCACCTTTTTCGAAATGGCTATTTGTATCGAACCTACCAATACTGAATCAACATCTATTTTTATCACCTGCTGCACGTTGATAATGTACGATCTATTTGCAATTACGAATTGTTTCGTTGGGAGAAGTGTGATTATTTTCTTGGTTGAATAGCGCACTACAATGTTCTTGCCAGAAGTGAGCAAGATATTGAAATAATGCTGGTCGTTTTTTAGATAAATAATCTCGTCGATAGTGATTTTTTCGAAAATTGTTCCTACTTTCAACACAATATGCTTTGGCGCTATTGAAAGCTTGCTGGCATTGGCATTGAAGTTATTCCATCCGATTTCAATAGCTGAAAACAGATCGTTTCGAGAAAATGGTTTGACTAGAAAGGCTAGCGGATTTACTTTTTTGGCGCGACTTATCGTAGTGGCATCGCTATTTCCGGTAAGAAAAATAATAGGCGTCCCAAAACGCCGTTTTATTTCAAAGGCAAGGTCAATTCCGTCTTTCTTAGTTCCCAAATTAATATCCAACAGCAATAAATCTGGTGTGGTGCTTTCGATCATTTTTACAGCTTCATTATAGGTACCAACGACACCAACAATTAGATATCCCAGTTCTTTCAAGGCCATCGCGATGGTCTCAGAAATAATCATTTCGTCTTCGACAATTCCGATTTTGATTTTACCTTTCATGGTTCGTGCCTGATTTTTTTTTGATTAATAATTAATTTAGCTATTGTAACGAATGGCAGTATCTTGAAAAAAAATAGTAAATACACCTCCTTTCACATAACGATAATGTGCTTTTCCGGACAATTGCTTAGCCAATCCTTTGATTAGTTTCAACCCGAGTGTTGTGGCAACCTCAAAATCTACGTCTGTGGGTAATCCGGGACCATTGTCTTTATAAAGTAATTCATATTCATCTGGTTTCAATGTAGTTACATCTATGGTAATGACCTTCTTTGTCTTCACTGTCTCCAGATATTTATAGGAGTTGGTCAATAATTCATTGACAATTAGTCCAAGTGGTACGGCTGTATCCACGTCAATAAACAATTTCTTTTTTGGTATTTTATAGGAGATTTGGTAATCCGGGCGCTCATAGAGATTTGCTACATTCGCGCACAGGTCATTGGCAAAAGAGAAAAATTCAATATTACCAAGATTGTCGTTTTGATATAAATTCTGATGTATTAATGCCATGCTCTCAATTCTGCTTTGCGCCTCAGCGAACACTGTTTTGACGTTGGAATCAGTTAGTTCATCTTTCTGCAGTTGCAACAGCCCGTTGATGACATGAAGATTATTTTTGACCCGATGGTGTACTTCTGTCAGCAAACGCTCTCTGTCGGTCAATGCCTTTTTCAATTCGGTTGTTCTCGACGAAATTTTTGTCTCTAATTTGTTGTTTTCTCTCTTGAGTTTTTTAGTCCTAAATCGAAAGAAGAAAACGATGCCACTCCCTAATATTAAAAGCACGACAATCAAAAACCAAGATTCAAAGTAAAATGGTTTTAATACAATAATCGGAAAAACAATCGCATTGCTATTCCATTTACCACTGGCTAGTTGCGCTTTAATATGCATTTTAAATTCGCCATAAGGCAAGCCACTTAGTCGAATAGTGTTTTCGTCGATGTAGTTCCATTCCTTGTCTATTCCTTCTATTTTGTAGGCGTATAAATGATTTCTTTTTTTGAAATCTAATAACTGAAAATCTAAGGTTAAAAAGGAATCACCTGCTTCTAAGATTATTTCTTTGGATTGTCTTAATTTCACGGTACAATCCTGTAATTTATTTTCTTTACCTGAAAACTTAAATACTGAAATTAGTCGCAGTGCTCCACTATTTTTGTTGTCAAATTCGAGTAGTTGTTTGGGATCAAATTCATTGACACCATTTAGTCCTCCAAAATACATGCGGCCGTCGTCGGCTTTAAAAGAAGATGTTCTGTTGAATTCATTGTGATTTAACCCATTATCTGCCGTATAGATAGAAGAGGAAAAAGTTCTGGTATTAAAGCGTAACAGGCCATTGTAGGAACTGATCCAGAGATGGTTGGAATTATCTTCTTCAATGCGGTAGAGCACCATGGAGGGAAGTCCATCTTTTGTAGTAAATTGCTTTAACCTGATGGTTTTATCTGTATTGGACTTTCTCCAATCCCAACGAAATAATCCTTCTCCGTTTGTGGCAATCCAGCATATTCCATCGTTGTCTTCCTGCATATCATAAATTGTGGCGATGGGAAGGTGGTGGGATTTGTCGCTTGTTAAACTGCCATAATACGATATGACCGTATTATTTTTGTCTATCAAATAAAGTCCATTCTCAGCAACAGCAACGAGTCCTTTGTTTTTGGTTTTTACAAAACGATAGACATTTTCGGCCTTGGGGATTTTTGGAGAAATATATTGCAGATTACGGCTTTTTTTGGACACAATATTAAACTGACTTAATCCCTTAAAATGACCTGCCAAAAGAATACTGTCTGAGATGGCCGTCAAGGACCAAATATATTTGTCATAACGATTATCGGAAATAGAACCTATTTCTTTCGTATTATTTTGCAACGGATCGTATTCGAAAATTTTATTAACGGTACCAATGTAAAATTTGTGATTGTGCTTTAAAATGGCATTGAAAGCGTACTCCTTAGCCGAGCGAAAAACAAGATTTTTGTTTGAATTTGTTTTAGAAATGCATAGGTATTGCCATAAGTTCGCATAGACTGTAGTGGTCTTCTTTCCTTCTGTATCAAGGTCTGACTCTGCGTAAATGCCACGTACTTGATTGAACGTAGGTCGGGATTCCTGCTCTTTAGACAAATAGCTTTTGAAATAATTGGGTTTGATGCTAATTTGTATGGCGCCATTGGTGGTGCATAGCCATCTGTTGTCTCTGCTGTCTTTGAAACTTTTATAGACTCCTAAATTAATTGATTTGGTGAGTTCTTCCGGATTTATTACCAAAATGGAAGAATTCTCCTCTATTACATAAACTCCCTTCGTAGCATTGTACATAATGTTAGCATGATCCGATAAGGGTTGCGCGAAAAACCAATAGAAATTGTTCAACGGAATACAAGGCAAAATGGGAAAGGAATCTTCCTTTTTTGATTCCTTTTGAAACACAAGAAAATTTCTCTTAGACAGCTTCGAAGTAGTGGGATCGTAATCTAAAAGTGCTTTGTTTTTGGTAATGGCAAATACATCTTCCTCCGCTTTATCCCAAAAAGAGGTGATTGTATTCGGCGTTATTAAATAATTAGGGTATTTATGTAGTTTTAAAACAATACTGCCGTTTTGAACAATCGAATAGTTACAAATTCCATTGGCGTCAAAAACATTTGGAGTTTTACGTTTATTCCATGCTGTCAGTTCAGCCCGAAGCTTGAAGTTTTTGGAAGGCGTGTAATACCATAATTGAAACGGATGTGCCGTAACGAAAATCAAATTACTATTGGCATCGTTGGTGATCCAAATAATGTCTTTGGTTTTGAAGGGCATTTTGGGAAAAATACTTTCTAGGGGATGCAGCGTGTAGTTGTTCAAATCTAAAGCCTGCATCAGTGGACTAAATGAACACGATAAATCGTTTTCACTTGCATATTGAATAATCAAATGGTTGCTATTGTCTATGGAGAGAAAAGAGATCTCGTTTTTTAGCAGGCCAAAATTCTGTTTGTTAAATACCTTGAAATTCTTTCCGTCAAATCGGCTTAGACCATTGCTAGTACCGAACCACATAAAACCATCTTTATCTTCCGTTGCACAAAAAACTTCACGCGCAGCCATTCCGTCTTCAACAGAAAAATGTTGTTTGGTAATGATGTTCTCAGAATTGGCAGCTATAGATTGTATTTGAGACTTTGCAGTATTACTGAAAAAGAGTAAAATAGAAAAGAATAATAAGACAATGCGGTTCCGAATACAGAGCGAAAAAGAATGATTCAGTAAGTTAAATTTATTTTCTATCTCAAGTTCAATTAAAATGTTTGGGAAACAAATATAATATTTTTTAAGTTGATTATTTGACTTGTAACTATTTATTTGACACCAAGTTGAGCCTAGTTTTGTTGTGAAAAAAAATACCGAAATTTATCAAAACAGGCGTTTGAATTTTCAGAAATTCTATTTGAGGAAATAGTAATATTAACATAAAACGAGTCGACTTAGGCAGAAAATTTTGCCTTTTTGGTAGAAATCAAATATTGAAGTATTACGAATGGGATGGAATTGCTTCCCAAAAACACAGTTGTGGAAATTATTTAGAAGCAGACTTATAGTATTTAAAAGGAACGAAGAGCATTCCGAAACATTCTCCATGTTCTTTTCCCATGTGCTTGTGATGAATTTTGTGTGCTCTGCGAACTGCTCTTGCATAAGCGTTGTTGGCGTTTCTAAACAGTTTGAATCGTTGGTGAATAAAGATATCATGCACGAGAAAGTACGTCCAGCCATAAGCGAAAATTCCCAAGCCAATTGCCAAGCCTAAGTTGAAAATATCATAATTCCAAAGTGCAAAGAAAATCATACTCACTACCGCGTAGAAAATAAAAAAGGCATCATTTCTTTCAAACCACGAATCGTGATCTTTCTTATGATGGTCTGCATGCAAACTCCATAGAAAACCGTGCATAATGTATTTGTGACTGAACCAAGCCATAAACTCCATAAAGCAAAAAGTGATTAAAAAAACAAGTAAGTGTAACCACATGATAAATATTTTTAGATGAAATTTAATTTGTAACTAAAATAACATTTGGCAAAAAGACCAAATTTCTCGTAATCTGGAACACGAATTCTGGTGTTTTTAATTTCTGCAGACGGCGTTTGACTCAGTTTCGACAATAGTTTTTTATAATAGACATAGGCGGTATAAACTCCAAATTTTGCTTCCAAAGGCAAATTTCTGATCCCTTCAAAACCGGCGCTAAGGTCTGCTTCAATTTCTTGAATAATCTTCTTTTTAGAAGCTTCATTCAATTGATTTAGGTCGGTTTCAGGGAAATAAGTACGATTTAAGACTTCAAAATCGGCCTTCAAATCTCGTAAGAAATTTACTTTTTGAAAAGCAGAGCCCAACCTCATAGCGGCGTCCTTTAATGCCTCAAATTTTGATACATCACCATTGACAAAAACCTTGAGGCACATCAATCCGACTACATCCGCCGAACCGTAAATATATTCGTTATATTCTTCTTTGGTAGTGTAGGTGTTTTTTGTTAAATCCAATTTCATGCTCTTCATAAAAGCAGCAATCAATTCATAAGGGATGTTGTATTTAGCAACGGTATGTTGAAATGAATTCAATATCGGATTTAAGCTAATTTTGTTTTGCAATGCCGCATCTAAATCTGCCTGAAAAAGGTCAAATAATTCCTCTTTATTGTAGTCGTGAAAACTATCAACTATTTCGTCGGCAAAACGAACAAAGCCATATATATTGTAAATATCCTGGCGAATACTAGGCGCTAACATGTGAACCGCAGAAGAAAAAGAAGTACTATAGGTCTTCGTTACATTTCTACTACATTCAAATGATATGGTGTCAAAAATTGATTTCATAAAATTCTAAAGGTGTTTTTCTATTAATTCAGCTACTAATTTTCCAGAAATTAAAGCAGGTGGGACACCAGGTCCAGGTACCGTTAATTGTCCAGTAAAATAGAGGTTTTCGACTTTTTTACTTTTCAACTTGGGTCTTAAAAATGCTGTTTGTAACAACGTATTTGCCATGCCATAGGCATTTCCTTTATAGGAATTGTAATCTTTTATAAAGTCGTTGACACAAAAAGACTCTTTAAATATAATATTATTTTTTAGATTTTGTTGCGTTAAATTTTCCAATCGTGTTATTATCTTTTCAAAATAACGATTTCTAATGTCGTCATTGTCTTCGATTCCTGGAGCTAGTGGAATCAAGAAAATGGCCGCTTCTTTCCCGTCTGGTGCAGCATTAGCGTCTGTTTTGGAAGGAAAACTAGCGTAGAATAGCGGATTTTCTGGCCACTTAGGATCGTCATAAATATCGGCAGCATGCACATCGAAATCAACATCAAAAAAGAGCGAATGATGCTCGACATTTATTATTTTTTTATCAAAACCTACATAAAAGAGGAGCGAAGAAGGAGCAAACGTTTTCTTTTGCCAATAGGCCTCTGAGTACGCTCGGTCTTCAATGTTGAGTAAAGTTTCGGTATGATGGTAATCGGCACCACTCAAGATAATATCGGCGGATATATGGGTTCCATTAACCATTAAGCCAATAGCCTTTTTTTGAAAAACGAGTATTTTAGAGATGTTGCTGTTGGTATGAATCGTCACGCCTAGCTCAATAGCCAATTTTTCCATCGCCAATACAACACTATACATTCCGTTTTTAGGGTGCCAAGTTCCCAATCCAAAATCAGCGTAATTCATAAAACTATAGAATGAAGGTGTGTCGGATGGTTTGGCGCCAAGAAACAAAACGGGGAATTCTAAAATTTGAATGAGCTTCCTATTTTTAAATCTCTTGCGAACGTCTTTGCTAATGTTACTAAAAAACTGGCCGACTTTTTTGGCGGTTTCTAAGGTTACTAATTCTAATGGTGAGACACCTGGATTATACACCAAATCTTTGATTGCAATATCGTAATTGCTTTTTGCGTCTGCCATAAATTGGGCAAGAATGGCACCGCTACCGGTTTCAATCGACTCGAAAGTTTGGATGATTTCGTCGAGATTATCTGCTATAGTTACAAATTCATTCACGCCAAAATACACTTGATAGGCTGGCGATAATTTCTGCAATTGATAGTAATCTGAAGGTTTTTTGTTGAAATCGGCAAAAAAACGTTCGAATACGTCGGGCATCCAATACCAAGTAGGACCGATATCAAAGGTGAATCCGTCTTTCTTTAGTTGTCGTGCTCTTCCACCAATCGTTGCGTTTTTTTCATAGATGGTAACCTGGTGTCCAGCCTGAGCCAAATAGCAGGCAGCTGCTAATGCAGAAAAACCAGAGCCAATAATTTTGATGTCTTTGCTATTCATTTTGGGGTGATAGAAATTTTTGAACTGTTACAATTTTGTTGCTACAGTTCACTAACTAAGTCTGTTATAGAACTAAATACTTTTGTTGAACTGTTTAGGTTTGACTTCTTGATTTCCTCAGTCATGCGGCCTATAAACCAAATTTCTGAATCGTCTGTCAAAACAGAATCTTGTATTTCTTTTACGTACTCGTTGACACTGTCTTTGTCTGGTTGTACGGTCATATAGGAAACAAAAACAATAGAATCAAAGTACTTTTTTAAATCTTTTAAACTGTCTGTTGGTACACTTTCTCCTAGATAGATTGTCTTGTAACCGTGTAAGAGAATTTCATAATTAAGGTACATTAGCCCTAATTCATGAATTTCATTCATAGGCAAATACAATACAAAAATTTTATCCGTTTTGGTTGGCTCCAATACTTGCACTTTCTCTGTATTGATGAGCAGTTTTTGCTTGATGAGGTAGCTGATAAAATGTTCATGAGCTGGTGTAATGGTGTCAGACTGCCATAGCAAACCTAACTCCGTCATTAAAGGAATGAACACGTCATAGAATACTTCTCGAAATGATTTTTCTGCTAAAAGTGTGTTGTAGGTTGCGAAGAACTGCGTCTGATCAAAATTCATCATGGCCATCTTGAAAGCGCTGATGGCATGGCTTTTTGCGCTTTTTTCCGAAATGATTTCACGTACTAATTGCGGTATTTTCTCCGGCGGATATTTCGAAATTTTCGAAATCTTATAGCCATGATTGTGCAACAGTGTAATATTTAACAACTTCTGTAAACTGGCTAAATCATAGAGTCTGATATTCGTGTCTGTTCTATTAGGTTCTAAGACATTGTACCGTTTTTCCCAAATACGAATTGTATGTGCCTTAATCCCTGAAAGATTTTCCAGGTCTTTGATACTAAAGATGTTTTTTACGTTGTTCATTTTTATCTAGAAAAGTTTAAACAAAAGTAAACAAAAATTGTATCGTTGGTTTTATTTTAGGATTAATTTTGGAAATGATATTTAAGTTTTGAAATTTTTTAGGCACTTTCAGATTGATTTGATTTAATATTTTGTCGTGAATTTTTAGGGAAATCTTCCCTGAAGTAAAAAATGATAAGATTTGGTGACTAATTTGGGTTGCTGAATATTGATAGGGACAAATATGAATTGAGGAGGTTTTTATATGCACTAGTAATAAGCTTAAAAGTTTGACAGAGTGCGTAAACCATATTTACTGCAAGTCGTGTGAGTGTCGCAATTGCATCTCCTATTTATAAAGTACATCGTTGCAATTACGCTATGTTACTAAATGTAAAACCGCGCTAGCGGGGGGCTTGGCGCGGATTATACTAGTAAATTTGGGACTAATTCAAGACCTTAAACTACTGATTTGAAATTCTAACAATGCATATAAATGCTTCTATTAACCATTGACGAATGTACAAGTTGACTTTCAATTGAAGTTAATTATTCGATAGATGGCGTTAAAATGTAGATGAATGGAAATAGGGATGCGTTGAAATGTCTTTTTGTTTTTTTTACTTAGTGCTATTCCGTTTGATTTCGCGTTTTTTCTTGATTATTTAAATATTAAGGTGTTAAAAACTTGCATTTAGTTTTGAACTAAATCAATACATTTTTTACTGAAGATGCACCTCTTAAACGAATAGAAATCGTTGAAAACAAGTAATTTATAGGCAAAACGACAAATAGGTTCGTTTGTTGATTATTACATCTAACTTATATTTACTTCTATGCAAAAATCATTAAGTAAATATAAAAATGAAAAATAATATTTTAGTAATTGCAGCAGTCATTATTGGGATTTTCTTTCGTTCCTATACAAGCGATAGCGGAAGCAGTAGTGCCGCTGCAGCAGTAAACAAAGTGCTTTTGACCATGGATGGAAAAGCTAAAACTTTAGAGGCGACAGCGATTAAGACCAATAGCGAGATTGTAGTTACTGCATCAATCGCCACTTCAAGAAGTAGCGCGCTGGAAACCATTAGTTTTGTCGCGTACGAAAATGAATTTGCTACAAAAATTTACGATTTCGTTTATACTAAAGATGGTGAAGCTTATTCTCCAGCGCTAGAGGCTGATTTAGTAAATACGCTAACGAAACATAGCGGAGGAAAATTAGCAGGAACTTTTAGTGGTACTGTAAAAAATATTTATGGAGATTCTATCACACTAAATTACGGAAGATTAAACGTCAATTACTAAGACCTAAAGATCTTAAAGATCCTTTTCGTTTTAAGTAATTAGTTGGTTGGATGCAGTAATTAGAAATAACATTTATTTTTCACTTTGCATTCAACTTGTTTTAATAACGTGCTACAGCAAATTTAGACGGTTTAGTAATTCGATTTTGTAGGTGCGACTCACTGGAATTATTTCGCGCCCAATTAGCACGCTATTGTTTTCGATGTCAATAATTCTCCTCGTGTTAATAATATACGAACGATGAATTTTTAGGAACATTTTTTTGGGAAGTTTGGTTTCTATTTTCTTCAGCGTAGTGTGAACCGTATAGGAGCTAGTTTCGGTTTTGATCTCAACATAGTCGCCTTGCGCTTTGATAAGCATGATTTGTGAAAAGTCTATCTTAATCAAGCGATTTCCAATATTTACATAGAAGTCATTGGTTTGGTCAGTAGTAGCTACTTCTTTTTTTATTAATTGAGGTGTTTCCTTTACTCGAGAACGATGGTTTAGTTTTGACACCGCTTTCTTAAACCGTTCTTCCGTAATAGGCTTTACTAAGTAATCGATAATTGCATCAAATTCAAATGCATCAGAAGCATACTCTTTGTCTGAAGTAACCAAGATAATTTTTGGTGGATTTTTTATGGTTTTGATAAAATCAAATCCGTTGAAATCTGGCATGTGAATATCAAGAAAGATCACATCTACTTCGTGGTCGTTTAAGTATTTTATTGCCGTGATTGCATTTGGGAATACTTCGACCACTTTAATTTTAGTTAGCGAAGTTATATACTGCTCTAGTATGGCTCTTGCCATCATCTCATCATCTATTATTATGCAAGTCATATTTTTTTGGTGTTATAAGGTATTTACAAAATTTAGCATTAACGTTAGGCTGTTTTCAAAGTCTGTTTGCAAATCGGTTCTGTTTTCGGACAATTGATTTTCATATTTCTCGGCCAGCAAATAAGTCTCTTCAAGTCCGAGGATTGCAATTTTATGTTTTATTTTATGTACGTGAAATGCGGCTTGTTGCCATTGATTTAGTTTAATGTTTTCATAATACGCTTCCATTTCTAATGGTAATTCATATTGCAAGACCTTAATCAGTTTTAGTTTAATACTTTCTTCGCCTCTCGCCAGTTTTAAAATGTACTCAATATTAGGCTCTTCCATATTATTTGGGTAATTTAATAAAGAAAATGGTTCCGATTCCTTTTTGACTTTCCAACCAAATTTTTCCATTGCATTGATCTACAATTTTTTTCACAATCGCCAAGCCGATACCTGTTGATTGCGCATTTTTGGAATACGATTCAAATATCTGGAAAATTTTATCTTGATACTTCAGGTCGATGCCAACGCCATTGTCTTTTACGGAAAAAATATAGTGGTTTTTGGATTCGGTCGATGCTATCGTGACAACTCCTTTTTCCTTATCATTATAGTTTACGGCATTGCTAATCAAATTTTGAAATAATTGGTGCATGATGAAGCTATTGGTTTCCATGGTTGGCAATTCATTGGCGATGGTCACGGCTATATTCTTGGGAATATGAATAGTTTCAATCGTATTTCGAACAACTTCATTCAAATCGGTTTTTTCAACGGCTCTTTTTTGTGCTTCAATTTTAGAATAGGTTAGTATGCCTTGAATTAGATTGTCCATTTTTTCGACTTTATCTCTAATTTGGTTCAGGTATTCTTGCGTCTGATTGCTGAATTCCTTTTCATTGTCTTCTTGAATCCACGAAAGCAAGGCATGTATACTACGCAAAGGCGATTTTAAATCATGTGATACCGCATGTGCATATTCATTTAAATATTCGTTTTGTTTTGCTAACTTGTTTAGAAGTTTTTCTTTTTCAATTTGTAGTTTCTTTTGATCTGTAATGTCTAAATGAATAGCGACCGAACCGGTGATTTTTCCGGAGACATTTCGATTTGGAGCCCCACTAATCAACCAGTCTCGTTCGCCGCCGTTTTTGGTCTTGATTTTTAATTCGTAGGTGTCACTAATGTTGGCTTTTCTTTGTGCTATTTTTTCTTTGATAATTGTACTATTTTCCTTGCTCAAAAGTAAATCAGAGGCTTTTTTACCAATCATTTCTACCATTGAAAAGCCACTCATGTTACTAAAAGCTTGGTTGGAGAAAATGATATTATCGTGGTTGTCAACCTCCAGTAGGCCCATCTGCATATTGGCAATAATGTTACTATACTTGGCTCGTTCTGCTTCTAGGCTTTCCTTATAATTTTTCTTTATCGTGACGTCATCATAACTCCAAAGATGACCATTATATTCGTTGTCTTTGAACAGCGGAATATAACTTCTCTCAAAAATTCTATCGTCGGCCAAGGTAATTTCTTCTGCAATAACTGTTTTCCTTTGTTGCAGAATTTCCTCAATTCTAGTTAAGAATTCCTCTGGGTATTTAAAGTAGTTTTTTGTACTATCTGCCATTAAATTACAATCAATGCCTTTCATTAATTCAGGTTCTGCATCGATGCCGAAAAGTTTGCAGAATATAGGGTTTACCAAAACTATTTTTCGTTGATCATCTTCTAACAAAATGCCCGATTGTAAATTCGTAATCAGCGTTTTCAAACGGTTTTCCGATTCTTCCAATTGCTGGGTAAATTCTTTTTCAAGCGTTATGTTTTCCTGGGTTGCAAAATATTTGAGCACCTCTCCTTGCGGATCGTGTAGCACCTGACCATGAATACGAACCCAGTATTTTTCCTTTGATTTGGTATAGTTGACAATTTCACAACTAAATGGCAATCCATTTTCAATTTGATTTTTCATGAAGGCAATCGTTGTCGCGTCGCTATCGCTACCTTGTAGCACATGACCTGGTTTCCTGCCTAGAAGTTCTTGGATTGTGTAGCCCGTCATCTCTGAAAAACTATCATTGATCCATTCTGTTTCTCCTTTTGCATTAGTAATTATAACCGCGTTGCTATTTTTTTCGACAATGTTAGAAAGTAACAATAGCTGCTCTTCATTTTGTTTTTCTAGCGTAATGTCTTCTATTATCGCAAAATATTGTGTAACGACATTCTGTTTATCTCTGATTGGTTGTTTGGACGTTTTGTACCAAAAGATTTCTCCGTTTTTTGCAATGCTATTTTTTTCTCCTGTGAACAAGTCGCCATTTCGGAATCCTTTAAATATTTTTTCTCGCTCTGATTTTGAATTGGTTTCGCATGGTCCAAAATCTAGAATGTTATGAGCGATAATTTCTTGAAGATCTCGATCTACTATTTTTTGATACGCCTCATTGCACCAATATATTTCTCCTTTTAAGTTGATCAGGACAACACCATTTTTATTGGCACTAGCCACCAGAGATAGTTTTCTTATTTCTTCTTGGTTTTCTTTGTCGTTGGTTATAACTCTGCCATAAATGTTGATGTATCCGTCTTCAACCAAGCTGACGCAAACAAAGGAATAGTATTTATCATTGCTTCTTATTTCGAAAATCCAACGTTCCATAGTTGCATCTACTTGTTGAACGATGTATTTAAAAAAGTCTTGAATTTGAAATTGTTGCTCTTCATAAAATACCGTGGTAATGGAAGTGGCAGCAGGATTTGTGTTTAAAAGATTTCCATCAAAATCAATACGCATTAATGGATCCGGATTTTGAGTTGTAAACAACGCTACATCATGAATTTCTTTGTTCGCTTTTTTTAATTCGTTTTTTTGCTTATTTACAGTCGCTAACAATTCCTTTAATTCATTCGACGTGTTTTTATGATTATTCATGACATGCAATAAATCGATCAAAGGATCATGAAATGCAAAATCGTTGACCGTCAGTTTTTTTTCGATCAGATCATTCATGTCATTAAACCAGGGAGATCCGATAAAAAGGAAGCCATTCTCATAGGATTCGAATTGCCCTCTCAAAGAAATCGTATTCGCTGCATTAGTTTCAATTACGACTAATTGGTTGTTAATTTCACTAAAAGTCGTGGCAGTAATTTTATCGATTCCAGGGCGAACGAATTTGAAAATGGATGAAAAATGATTTCCTTCTTTTAGGTTCGGTAGTAATTTTATCAAACTTCTACCGCAACTCACCATTGATAAATTTTCATCAATGAGAAAGTAAAATGGAAAAATCTTATTGAAAGTGTCGTTGCTTACATTGAATTGTTGCGCTCTCATCCTAATACCAGCTTATCTTGAAAATTTCATGTGCATCGCCTTCGTCGCGTGTTTGCAGTAATTCTATTGTAGTCTCAGTAGAAAACAGAATGCCTAAACCTTGAATGAGTCCACGCACAAATTCTTGTAGCCCTTCTCTTTTTGAAAAGTAATGCAAGTGAAGACTATTTTCTTGCACATCGCTAACTTTAAATTCTGGCGGTGTTAATTTAGGATAAATCAACATCACGCGGTTGTGAAAGGAGGGAAGATTTTTCAAGAAATCTGGCAAAGTTGCGCCTCCCGATTCCATCAAGCCACTATATTTTTCTTTGGTCGTTTTGATGACCCACCATTCTCCAAAGGCAATTAATACTTGCGGAACGGTCATGTCCATTTCTTCAGAAACGGCAACCGCTAGTTTGAAAGTAACGTCGTCGTCATAGGCTTCGTCGCTGATAAAAAAATCATGCTCAACTCCGCTTTTCTCTCGGATAACATTCCATTTTTCTTCGCCAAAATTGGTCTTTACTAAGTCTTCAATGGCTTTATTTACAATACCGTACATCTTAGGGTGTGATTAGTTCGTTAGTTGACCAATAGAAAAGTATTTTTTCAATACGATCTAAATAGTCTTCATACCGCAATGGTTTCAATATATAGCCAGCAATCCCAATTTTGTAGCACTCCAAAATATCGGTTTGATTGTTTGAAGTGGTTAGAATTATTGCAGGGATGTGTTGAAGCTTTTCATCGGCTTTTAATATTCTAAGAAACTCGATTCCATTTAATTTGGGCATATTTAAATCTAAAATCACGATATCAGGATTTGTTTCTTTCTCCTTTAACGTCACAAGTGCCTCTTCACCATTTTCTGCTTCAACAATAGTATGATTTAATCCCAATGTTTTTAATACTCTATTAAATTTGATGACCTCAATGGTATCATCTTCAATAAATAATATTTTCAGTGTCTTTTGCATTTTTGATTCTGTCAGTTCTGAATCAAAAATAACATAATTTATTGGTATGTTGCTGTTGATGACCATAAGGATGATGAAAAAAAGCGAATTATAGGAAGGTTGAGCCTATTTTTTCGCTTTTGTTGGCATAAATGTTTTGAGTTGGAACGCTAATGACGTTGCAATTAATTCTTTTTGGTTGAACTCATTTATTTTTTTTTCATAATGCTTATGGAGTATAAAATAATTGCTATGACCATATTTGGGTTTTTTGTTTTTGGTTGCTATTTGGTTGCTTTGGGACGCTCTATGCTCGGTATTCTGACAGATTTTGGGGTGGCCTATTAAAGAATTTTCTTTAGTTTTAGGTGAAAATCTAATTCTCTGACGATATCTTTTTTGACATCATCATTGAAATCAAAAATGACGATGTTGTCCGACTTTATACTACTAATCTGGAATTCAAAAAGTTTCACCGATGTGATCACGAACAGATTTTTAAAAAGAGTCGCTGACCTCATAAAAAAATGAAAATCCTCTAAACTAATAATCATAAAGAATGCTGCTTCATAATTTTTGTCACCATCGGGTAGCACCTTTTTTTTCGTGGTGTATGATTCTATTAAGAAGTGCTTTGAGTAAAAGCGTTTGAGTAAATGATTAAAAGACATATTTTGATCATACACAAATATTTGTTTTTTCATTTTGAGTAAATAAAATTAGTCTAGTTATTGTCGTTATTGACCTCGCTATTTTTTTTGTTTTACTTGTTCCTATGCAGCGCATCATCTCGGGTAACAAATTTTCTGCAATCATGGTGCACCAATTGCTGTGTTTTGTGGATGCAATGTTTTCTTTCCAAGCTTATTTAAGCATTTGCCGAATTATCTAAAAGTAATCGTACAATTTTTTTTGTTGCAGAGCAGGAGCTTCACTCATCTCGTTGATCGTGTAGGCATGGTTAAAACGATTTGCTGTCAAGACTCTGTTTATTTTCGATACCATTTGTTCAATATCTTCAATTTCAAGGCTGTTTGCTTTAAGTACGATAGTGTTAGGTTGGTTAGTGATAATCATTAATTTGTAAGAGTGCGCCTTATAATTTAATGAAAGCACAAAAAACAAACCGGCGGCAAGAAACGCAACTACCAAGACGGGAGTAAATATTTCACTTATGAACGTTGCAATAGCATAAGAGATAGCTGCGCTACACATGAGTGTGATATTTAATCTAATATCGCGCTGTTTTACAAGTCTTAAACTATGGACTTGACTGATGTAAAACACACTAATAACACCCTTGTGCTTTGTGCGAAAATAGTTCCCATTGGTCTTGTAGTTGATCATCATACCTATTGCTGTATTGGTGATACTTGAAGTTCAAAAGTAAGTTTATAGTAATTTCTCTTTGGTTTAATTTCGATGGAGAGTATAAATATTATTATGAAATGCTTAAAAGTGTCGTTAAGAGGATATTGAGGTGTTATTTTGTTTTTCTCACGCTATAACTTGGTTTGTTCACACGTATCGGTCAACCTACTGTAAATGTTTATTATTTTTCTGCTAATGCTAGCGTTGATTGACATTCTTGTAGTTCGTGTACTTGAGAGTCAAAGAAGTCAACAATGGCTTGAGAGTACAACATCCTTTTAATGTGGATTTTGCGTGTAATTTTTGCTCGAATAGGATTGATTTATAAACACACATTCGTCTACTTAAAAATGCCGTTCACAGCGTAAGTAAGTCCTTTCATCGAAATTTTATTAAAACTACTTGAGACGCAATCTAACTTTGACGCTAGAAATGTTATAGTTTATGAGCGTACACGCACTTTTTAGCAACACAAAGACGGTTCTTTTTATTTTTACAATTTGTTTTTGTTCAGCAATTTATGGGCAAAATGCTCCTTCAAGTACTGTGATAAATTCGCCTCAAGTTAATCTAAAAGAAGGTTCTGTAGTTTCTGAACTTATTGCTACAGACAGTGATAGAAAGACAAGTTTAGACGACACCTTTTCTTTGGGTAAAGGGTACTTGGTACAAGTTCCTGAGAATCACCCAACCATTCCAACGTCATACAGCGGTTCGTTCGCCGGGGTTCCTAACAATGGCACCATGCATATTGACTTGAAAGCTGGGTATAATTTGGTGGAAAACCCCTATCCATCGGCTATCAATGTGCATGATTTTATAAATAGCAATCCTTCAACAACTGGAACTTTATATTTCCTAAAGAAAAATAATAAAGATGATGCGGCAACTTCTTACGCAACGTTAACTAAAACGGCTTATGTCTCTAATGGTGCCAAAGACGAGGATTCGTTCATTGGCTATTTTGAACCGGGCAACGAGTCGAATTGGTTTATCAAGATGTCGCAGGGATTTTTTGTTAATGCAGCGACAGAATCACAATTGATTTTTACCAACAGCATGCGAAGAATTTCACGAGTCAACCCAAATTTTGAGAATTCACAAAACGATGCGCCTAACAAAGGTTTGTATTGGTTGAATTTGAAAAATGATGATGGTGCATACAGTCAAATGGCGGTAGGTTATAGTGCGGAAGGTACTATGGCTGAAGACCAAGGCATTGATGGTCGGAATATTAATCTTGATTTTTATTTAACTAGTCTGATTGATAGTGTTGATTATGCAATTCAAGGACGAGCAGCATTTACCGCGACCGATATTGTGCCTTTATCCTATAAAGTAGTCACGTCAGGCAACTATACTATTGCTATTGATCATGCTGCGGGTATCTTCAACAATGATTCGCAAACCATTTATATCAAGGACATCGTGAATCATAAACTACATAATTTGAAAACCGGAGCTTATTCTTTTTACTCCAAGGCGGGCGCTTTTGCAGACCGTTTTGAAATCGTAAACGAACAACGGTAGCGCTCGATCATGTCAACAATCAAAATATACGATATTCAAGGACGGTTGTTATACGACAAAAAACAGGTAAATGCGTCACAGATGATCTGTGATTTATCAGCATCAACGGGAGTGTTGTTGGTTCAGATTTCGAATACAGAAGGTGTTGTTGTTACCAAGAAAGTGATGTTTTCTAAAATAGGATTTTAGCATGAGAATGGTATTGGTTCCTAAAGATAAAGAGTCGAATAGGATCAGAAAAAGTTTTGAAAAGTAGGGTTAAATTTTTTATAAATAGTGGGCTGATTTACATTTAGAGGATTAGTTTGTTTTCATAAATGTTTAGGTTTGGTAGGTGACTAAAACTCCTGTATTAAAGTCCACTTTTTTGATAAATAGGTAAACCTATTTTAACCTTAGTAAGATTGTCTGCAAAAGCAACAATCCGTTCATATATATTAAGTAGCGAATTCAAAAAATGAACCCACAAATAGCGCATTTAAAAAAAGTCATTGAGCCTTTACGGCAGGAAATTATCAATCATAAAGTGTATTCTATGATTAATGATATTGAAGACCTCAAAATCTTTATGCAATATCATGTTTTTGCGGTTTGGGACTTTATGTCATTGCTCAAAACTTTACAAAATAATTTGACTTGCACTAGTGTTCCGTGGTTTCCAGTTGGATCCGCAGATACACGCTTCCTTATTAATGAAATTGTAGTTGGAGAAGAATCTGATGTAGATTTATATGGCGTGAGAAAAAGTCACTTTGAGTTGTACTTAGATGGTATGGAGCAATGCGGAGCTAGTACGTTACAGATGCTCTTGTTTATTGATGACTTGAAGCTCCATGGAAATGTAAAAGAGGCCTATCGCGTTTCAAAAACACCATTTCAAGCGCGAGAATTTGTTGACTTTACTTTTGATATTATATCAAGCAAAAAGAGTTATTTGCAATCGGCCGTATTCACTTTTGGTAGGGAAGATCTCATTCCTGATATGTTTCTTTCCGTGATTAATACCATGCACAAGAATTTCCCTGACGAAATTTCAATTTTTAAATATTATATAGAAAGACACATAGAAGTGGATGGCGGTCACCACAGTCATCTTGCACTGCAGATGACCTCGAATCTCTGTGGTACTAATGAGCAAATTTGGCTTGAGGTTGAGCAAGCCGTAGTGCAATCTTTAAAGCGAAGAATAGGATTGTGGGATGGTATATATGATCAAATAGTGAAAAATCGCTAACTGTAGCTGCTATATTTTAATAGCGTTGGTATTATGAAGAGTCCTCGCTTGAATAAACAAAATTTTGTAAAAGTGGCTTAGATTAATAATAGCGCAGGTTTCAAATCAAATTGAATATAAAATCTATACATTAAAAATTTAAATCAATGAAAAAAACAGCAAAAATAATAGTGCCACTTTTCTTTTTAGTACTGTTTGTTTGTAGTTCGTACACCAAAGGACCGCGTTCTGAATCATCATCAATTAATACCAATGATCAGACGCATTTCTCTTTTAAAACACCAGACTGGAATGGGTACGTCCCTTGTAAGTTAGATTTTGAGGCTATTGCATTAAATGATAGCACCAACGTAATAGCATTTGATTCTGCCTCTACCAATGCCTCATTGTGCTTTACTTATCCAAAAGACAGTTCTGCGATTGTGAAAAATCGAGAATTAAAAAGATATAAAATTAAGAGTCACTTCGAAAATAATGCCCCTTTTCAATTTTCTCTAAAATTGCCTTATGACAAAAATAGCTTGGACGACTTGACTAAAAGATTATTTAGTAATGCTGGTTTTTCGGCTACAGAATATAACGAAGTTGCCGAAGTAAAATATATAAAAAGTGAACCTCATTATGCAGTTTTTAGGGTTAAGTGTAATTATAAACTAAATGCAAGGATCATTGCTACACCAAAACTGAGCAAGCCAGTGTCTGGAACTTTTACTTTTTTGGTTCGGA
>CANHEA010000007.1 GCA_947459635.1 Flavobacteriaceae bacterium
AGTAAATTCCTTCCAATACCAAGAAGAATTAGGTTATACGGCAAAGTCACCTCGTTGGGCGATTGCCTACAAATTTAAGTCGGAACAAGTCGCCACAAAACTCAAGTCAATTTCCTACCAAGTCGGAAGAACCGGAGCAATCACTCCTGTCGCAAATCTAGAACCTGTTCAATTAGCTGGTACAATTGTAAAGCGTGCATCCCTTCACAACGCGGATCAAATTGAAAAATTAGATATCCGAATAGGCGACACTGTTTTTGTAGAAAAAGGAGGAGAAATAATTCCGAAAATTATAGCAGTCGACTTAAGTAAAAGAGAAGCTAACACGCAACCCACCGTCTATATTACACATTGCCCCGAATGCCATCATGAACTAATCCGCGGCACCGATGAAGCCAATCACTATTGCCCAAATTTCTATGGTTGTCCACCGCAGATTATCGGAAGAATTCAGCATTTTATTTCACGAAAAGCAATGGATATCGATGGACTCGGAGGCGAAACCGTTGCGCTTTTGTATAACAATGGACTGATAAACAACTATGCGGATTTATATGAATTGACGATTGAGCAGATTCTGCCTCTGGAGAGAATGGCGCAAAAATCTGCTGAGAATTTGATTCAAGGCATTGAAAAATCAAAGCAAATTCCGTTTGAAAATGTTCTGTTTGCTCTAGGAATACGTTTCGTTGGAGAAACAGTGGCCAAGAAATTAGCAAAGCACTATAAGAATATGGAAAGGCTTAAAAATGCCACTTTACTTGATCTTATTCTAGTGGATGAAATAGGAGAAAGGATCGCAGCTAGTGTGGTTAGTTTTTTTGAAAATAGTGAAAACCAAAAGATTATTGAGAGGTTAATTGGACATGGACTTCAATTCGAAATTTCGAACAAGGTCAATCCAAATGCGACTAACAAACTAAACAGTCAAATATTTGTTGTTTCTGGTGTTTTTTCAAAATTCTCAAGAGAAGAACTCAAACAATTGATTGAAGACAATGGCGGAAAGCTGGGAAGTTCTATTTCATCAAAGACTAACTACGTCGTGGCAGGTGAAAATATGGGGCCTGCTAAGTTAGAAAAAGCAAATCAACTTGGAATTTCCATACTTTCCGAAGATGAATTCATATCTTTACTGCAGTAATTACGTAGGGTATATTTTAATTTGTCTTCAACTTTGAATTCTATGCAATAAAATTTAAATGTTCGATACAATAATCCAAAATAAATGTTAAATTTAGCCCCGAAATACCTTTTGAAAATAAATTACATATGAAAAAAGATGAAGTCTGGTTTAAGAAATCACGATTACTAAATCCACTAATAGCTTTTTACTTTTTTGTTGCATTTATCGAAATTATTGCAGAGTATAATAGAGACTATTTTTTTATTAGTTATGCAAAGCCGCTGGCAATACCGCTTTTAATGGGCATTTATTTGATTGCTGCCAAAGTCAAAAATAGATATTATTTAGTTGCTTTACTTTTAGCATTTATTGCGAACTTATTTCTTATTTCGGAATCGTTATCGTCCGTAATTTTAGGTAGTTTGTTTTTATTCTTGTCTCAGTTAATTTTCATCTATATCGTGATACAAAAAATTAAGTATCCTGGTGCTAGCTTGATGTTAATTGGTAGTTTGCCTTATGCTTGTGTTTGTTTCTTGGTGGCGGTTTTGATATACGAGAAACTAGGAGTAGAGTTTTATCTATTTATCATCCAAGCAATCCTGATCATATTCCTGGGCGGATTGTCTCTCGCAAATTACTTTACAAAATATAATAAAGCAAATTCGCAATTATTTACTTGCTCATTTCTACTTTCAATAGGCCAATTATTAATAATCCTTCAAAGTTCATATGCAAATAGTGGTCTATTGCAAGCTTTATCAACTGTTTTTTTAGTGTCAGGTAACTATATATTTTATTTGTATGTGGTAGGTCAAGAAAAGAAGCAAAAGAAATATAAGATTATCAAATAGAGGTAAATTTATACAAACTATTTGTAAACAAGTAATGCTTATGAACTCTCGAATAAATTGGCATTATGTGCTAAATATCAGCTATTTCGCTTTGGCAGGAATGGAGTTCTTGGCAGAAATTTTTGCGGTAGATACACTATCGATGATTACAAGATTGTGTCTGCCAATAGTTTTGGGATCGCTTTATTTCTCGCTGTCTTCAAAGCAAAATCGTTTTTTTTATCTGCTGCTATTATTGTTAGTTCTAAGTAACGCTTTCTTTTTTTTTAGAAACTCACCCTTTTTCTTCTACGGAATCGTTTCTTTTATTTTACTTAGAATCTTATCACTACTGATTATCTTGAAAGAAACAAAAGATAATAAATACCTACATATTATCGTCGCATCATTTCCGTTCTTGGTTATATTCTTTTATTTGATTTCTATAACAAACGAAATTACTGATGTTGAATTCAATACTTTAATCATTCAAAGTATCTTAATTTCTATTCTTGCAGGTATTTCAATTACCAACTATTTCAAAAACGAGAATAGACAACATTCGTGGCTTTTAATCAGTACTTTACTCTTTATTGGTTTTCGTTTTATTGTTTTTATCGAGCGATTTGTAATTTCAGATCTATCGCTGATTTTCAACAGACCCATCGCTGTCATCTTGAATACTTTTGCTTTTTATACATTTTATAAGTTCGTCATTGAAGCAGAGCGAAATGAGAACTATTCTAACTAGCTTATGACAACTCGTGAAACTAAAATAAAGGCACTAACAAGTTTATTTTTTGGAATTACAACTATTTTGATTTTTGCAGAATATTTTAAAATTCAACAAATAGTTTTTTGCGCAAAACTGTTACTGATTCCCTGTCTTTTCACTCTTTATGTTATACGGTCGAGTAAAATTTGTCCATACCATGTGGTTGCCTTGTTTTTTGCCTTTCTATCTAATATTTTCTTGCTGTTTCCCGAGCCAAAGTTATTGCTCTATGGAATCATTGCGTTTTTGTTTTACCGGATTACCAGCATTTTCGTGGTTCTAAAAAACGGCGATAGAGTGGCGCTTTTGCCCTTATTTTTAGCAACAGTACCTTTTCTCTTTATGTTTTCCTATCTTATTGATATTATGGTAAGCCCTGACCATCCTAGTTTCTATGCGACAATTGTCAACGATATTATAATCTCCATATTTTGTGGAATGGGCCTTTCAAATTATGTAATGAATGATAATAAACAAAATTCTTGGTTGCTTATCAGTACACTGCTCTTTACATTTTTAGTAATTCTTTTTATGTTTGATAAGTTCTCTTTGTCCTTTCAGATTTTTAAACCCTTATCTGCTTTGGTTTTCTCTCTAGGACATTTTGCCTTCCTAAAATTCATGGAAGAAGCAGAAAATTAGACGATAATCGACCTTCCAACTGAAGTCTTACTTGTATTTACATCTAAGTAAAAATCAATTCTACCAAGGTTAATGCCGTAGCAGCCTACCTGATTAACCAAAACATCCTGGCCAATAGCATTCTTGAGAACAGTTGGTTTATCAAGAAAAGTATGCGTATGACCACCAATAATCAAATCGATGTCCTGCGTCAAACCTGCCAGTTTGATATCGCAAATCTTATCGGGTTCATCTTTATATTTATACCCCAAATGCGACAAACAAATGACCAAATCGCATTTCTTTTCTTGCTTCAAAATTCGAACGATGTCTTGTGAAACTCCAACAGGATCATTGTAGATAGTTTCTTTGTAGTTTTTCTTGTCAACCAATCCATCAAGGCCAACTCCCAAACCAAAAACGCCGACCTTAATTCCGTTCTTGCGAAAGATTTTATAAGGCTTCACTTTTCCGTCCAAAACCGTATTCTTAAAATCGTAATTGGCGGAAACAAATTCAAAGGAAGCATGCGGCAATTGACTATTAAAACCATCAATGCCGTTATCAAAGTCATGATTTCCCAAAGTTGCCACATCATATTTCATCATACTCATGAGTTTGAATTCTAATTCACCACCATAATAATTAAAATAAGGTGTTCCTTGAAAAATATCGCCAGCATCCAACAAAAGCAAATTTGGATTCTCTTTTCGGATCATCTCTATCAAGGCAGCTCGCCTTGCTACACCGCCCATATTGGGATTCTTAGGATGATTTGGAGGAAACGGATCAATATAACTGTGCACGTCATTCGTATGCAGAATGGTCAAATGTTTGGTGTCGCAAGCGGAAAGGTCCAGCGATTTATAACTGCTCAACGACATTCCTAATCCGACAAATGCTGCTGTTGCTGCTGTTTTTTCAATAAATTCTCTTCTTTTCATCATGATTCTTTTAGGAGCTTTTTCCTGCTTTCGCCTTTATCTTTTTTTAGGATGTGTCCTGCGCTTTGCTTCGGACCAATCCCAAAAAAAAAGGATACCGGCTCTATCAGGGCTAGGACTCGTCATTATTTTTCGACACTTATTCTTTGGTCAGACATCAATGGAACAGTTTCAATATCTGTAAAATAATCGATGAGAATGTTCCGCAACTTATAATCTAAATCGTACTTACCAATCCCTTTTTTGAAAAAGACCATATTATCGCCACCATTTGATAAGTAATCGTTGGTGCCTACATAATAAGTAGTATTTCGATCAAAAGGCTTTCCCTGTATCATAATATCT
The DNA here is from genome assembly GCA_947459635.1 of Flavobacteriaceae bacterium. Classification (GTDB taxonomy): domain Bacteria; phylum Bacteroidota; class Bacteroidia; order Flavobacteriales; family Flavobacteriaceae; genus Flavobacterium. The sequence goes on from CANHEA010000007.1 coordinate 4,645, forward strand.
TTTGCCACATTGTCTTTGCCAATCGTAAAAGTCATTCCATATAAAGGATGTGGCTTTTTTTCGGTGATAAAGTACTGCAACAGTTCTTCAATCTGTTCGCCTTTGAGTGCAATAACAACCAAACTGTTTTCAAAAGGCATGATTTCATAGGCGGTCCGGGCAGTCACATCACCTTTTGGAATAATGGTGCGAATACCGCCATGATTCAACAAAACGAGATCTATCGATTTGTTTTCTCGTTTTTTTAAAATGGGGTTTCCTTTCTCGTAAACCACTTGCGAAAATAAATTTCCCATGGGTGTTTGCCATTCTCCATTTTTATCGATTGTTTCTGGTGCGATGGCGAGAACTGTACTTAAATCTTTGTCAATGTGGTCCTTATAGGGTTGCACAAATTTTGTAATTTCAGAGACCTCTTTCGTGTCGTTTGTAATCGGTATTAATTTGCCTTCAATTTTCGTCACATTTAGATTGGTAGTGCTACAAGCGCTAACAAATAGATATGTTAAGAATAAAACAAAATGGGCTAATACAACGTTATAGTTTTTTAGTTTTGCCATCCAAAGTGAAACTTATTTAAGTAAATTTGTAATTCAAGTAAATGTAGTATGTTTTTAAATTATTTAAAGAATTTTTTTACTCAAAAAATAGTTAAGAAGAGTATTGATAATGTAAATCACGTTCCTTTAAATAAGACAATTCAAACAGTAGGGATTATTTTCGACGAAAGTTACTTTTATGAAAAAGAGGCATTAGTACAAGAGTTAATTCACAATGGAATTCAAGAAAGCAACGTTAAAGTCCTAGTTTTCAAAGATAAGATAAAGAAAAAAGAAACTTTTGATTATCCTACATTTTGCCATAAAGATTTGAGTTGGACTGCAACTTTTGAAAAGTCTGATGTGAAAGAGTTTGTTGCCCAAAAATTCGATTTATTGATCAATTATTACGATACCGAAAAATCAGCTTTGTTGTTAGTGTCAAATCAATCGAAAGCCAATTTCAAGGTTGGATTTTCATCCATTGATAGCAAACTAAATCATTTCATGATCAATACCAACGCCGAAAACTACAAGGTTTTCATTGAAGAGCTTTTCAGATATTTAAAAATATTAAATAAAATATAAATCAATATGCAATCACTAATTGGAACTGGAGTTGCACTAGTAACACCTTTTAAGAAAGATTTGACCGTCGATGTTGAAGCACTAAAGCGAATTGTTAACTTTCAAATAGACAATCAAATAGAATATCTTGTTGTCTTGGGAACGACGGCAGAGAATGTTACTTTGCGCGCTGAAGAAAAGGAATTGGTGATTCAAACGGTTATTGAAGCAAACGCCAATCGACTTCCGTTAGTTCTTGGCGTGGGAGGTAGTAATACTTCACAGGTTATTCATGAATTGCAAACTCGTGATTTATCTGCATTTGCCGCTGTCTTATCAGTATCTCCATATTATAATAAGCCAACTCAAGAAGGAATCTACCAACATTTTAAAGCCATTTCGGAGGTATCTCCAAAACCAATTATTCTTTACAACGTCCCTGCAAGAACAGGAAGTAATATGTTGCCGTCAACCGTATTGCGTTTAGCGAATGACTTCAAAAACATTGTTGCCATTAAAGAAGCGGCAGGCGACATCGTTCAAGCGATGCAGCTAATTCAAAACAAACCCAATGATTTTCTTGTGATTTCTGGCGACGATATGATCGCATTGCCTATGGTTTTAGCGGGTGGAAGCGGCGTTATTTCGGTAATTGGCGAGGGAATTCCGAAACTTTTTTCTGAAATGATCCGATTGGGTTTGCAGCATAAAGTAAAAGAAGCATATGCTATTCATTACCGCGTGGCTAATGGTATCGATCTAATTTTTGAACAAGGTAATCCGGCAGGTATCAAAGAAATTTTCAAGTACTTAGGTCTGTCTGAAAATACGGTTCGACTTCCGTTGGTAAATGTTGACGATGATTTGGCAACAAGAATCAAAAATTTCATGCAGAAATTGTAGCTTTTTCTTATTTCGTACCTTATTTTTAATAATGCGAAAAATATTTTGTAGTGTCCATTTAATAACTAAATTTGCGGTTCGTTTTGACAGGTCTAAAAAAGCTGTAAATCAACAAGAATATCCCAAAAATAATGACTAAATTTTTGTCTTTTTTGACTTTTGCAGTCCTAATTAGTTCATGCAGTCCGTATCAGAAAGCGCTGAAATCAGATGATGTTTCGGTAAAGTATGCCCAAGCAGAAATCAAATACGACGCAAAAAAATACAATAAAGCGATTCGTCTTTTTGAACAATTGGCGCCTGCTTTTCGAGGAAAGCCACAATCTGAAAAGATGTTTTATATGTATGCACAGTCGTACTACAAAACAGAACAATATTATTTAGCCGGATATCAATTTGAGAGTTTTGTTTCTAGTTATCCAAAAAGTGAAAAGATAGAAGAGACGGCTTATTTAGTTGGAAAATGTTATTCGATGTTGTCTCCACCTTATAGTTTAGATCAAACAGAAACAATAAAAGCAATTGATAAGTTACAAACCTTTATTGATACTTACCCAAATTCTACTTACTTGCCAGATGCTAATGCCATTCTAAAGGAATTAACGGGTAAGATTGAAAAGAAATATTTCGAAATTGCAAAACAATATAATACAATTTCAGATCACAAAGCGGCGTTAGTAGCGCTAGATAATTTTATTGACGCCTATCCTGGAACGCCTTATAAAGAAGCAGCATTGTATTACAGATTAGATTCTGCCTACAAATTGGCGATCAATAGTGTTCCAGCAAAAATGGAAGAAAGATTGAAAAATGCCAAAATAGCGTATAACAACCTTGTGAAATTTAAAGAAGGTTCCAAATACAAAGGAAAAGCAGACGAGATGCTTGCTAGAATTGAAAAAGATTTACAACAATTTTCTAAATAAATTAAATCATGGATTTAAAAAAGACGAATGCGCCAGTGAACACAATCACTTACAACAAAAGTGTTATTGAAGAGCCAACTGGTAATGTGTATGAAGCGATTACAATAATGGCAAAAAGAGCCAATCAGATTAATTCAGAAATTAAGAAAGAATTGACTGAAAAGTTAGAGGAATTTGCGACTTACAATGATAGTTTGGAAGAAGTTTTTGAAAATAAAGAACAAATAGAAGTTTCTAAGTTCTACGAAAAATTGCCAAAACCTCATGCCTTGGCAGTGCAAGAATGGTTAGATGGTAAAATCTACCACAGAGCAGATAACGCAAAATAATTACTTAATGTCAGTTTTAAGAGGTAAGAAAATAGTACTAGGTATTTCTGGTGGAATTGCCGCTTATAAAACTGCACATTTAGTTAGACTTTTTATTAAAGCTGGAGCTCAGGTTCAAGTAATCATGACTCCAGCTTCAAGAGATTTCATCACCCCATTAACTTTATCGACACTTTCTAAGAATCCGGTACATTCGAGTTTTTATAACGAAGATGACGATAATGCACAATGGAACAACCATGTTGAATTAGCACTTTGGGCAGATCTTATGCTCATTGCACCTGCAACAGCCAATACCTTATCTAAAATGGTGAATGGCAATTGTGACAACCTTCTAATAGCAACTTATTTATCGGCTAAATGTCCAGTGTACTTTGCACCAGCAATGGATCTGGATATGTATAAACATCCATCTACAATAGCTAGTTTTAAGGCGCTACATCAGTTTGGCAACATTATTATTCCAGCGGAATCTGGTGAGTTAGCTAGTGGTCTATCTGGTGAAGGTCGAATGGCAGAACCCGAAAATATCGTAACTTTCCTCGAAGCAGATCTTGAAAGTCAATTACCTTTAAAGGGAAAAAAGTTTTTAATTACGGCAGGTCCAACGTATGAAGCAATTGACCCCGTTCGATTTATCGGAAATCACTCCTCAGGAAAAATGGGATTTGATATTGCCGCTTGTGCAGCGCAGTTTGGTGCGGAAGTTACTTTGATAAGTGGCCCTTCTCACTTAAACGTTAGTGATTCCAATATTTCCCTAATTCGTATCGTGTCAGCGCAAGAAATGTACGACGCGTGTCACCAATATTTTGCAGTATCAGACGTTGTTATTTGTGCGGCCGCTATTGCTGATTATCGTCCAAAAAATGTAGCGACTACCAAAATAAAGAAAACAGAAGACCATTTCAGTATCGAATTAGAAAAGACCAAAGACGTTTTAGCGTCATTAGGTCAAATAAAAGAAAAACAGTTCTTAGTAGGTTTTGCATTAGAGACGAACAATGAAATTGAAAATGCCAAGTTGAAAGTTCAGAAAAAAAACTTAGATTTGATTGTTTTAAATTCGCTCCAGGACGAAGGCGCTGGATTTAGTAAGGCGACTAACAAAGTGACCTTTATCGACAAAAATTTTGGCATTCAATCTATGGATTTAAAAACCAAAGAAGCGGTGGCAGAAGACATAATTAATAAGATAATCGAACAATATCATGTATAAAAAACTTATTCTTGTTTTGCTTTTTACGGTTGGTTCAACTAATGCGCAAGAGCTAAATTGCACCGTGAAGGTTAATTTTGAACAAGTAGCTAGCACCAATAATCAAGTTTTTAAAACACTTGAAACTTCGCTAAGTGATTTTGTGAATAAAACGAACTGGACTTCACAGAAAGTAAAAAATGTGGAACGAATTAATTGTTCGATGTTTATTACTATTAATGAATATTCGACAAATCAATTCAAAGCTACGATTCAAGTTGGTTCTTCACGACCAATTTTCAATTCTTCTTATTCTTCACCTGTACTTAATTATAATGATAAAGATTTCAATTTTGAATATAACGAGTTCCAACAGTTAAACTTCAATCCGAATTCTTTTGATTCAAATTTAGTTTCTGTTGTCGCATTCTATAGTCTTGTGATCATCGGAATGGATGCTGATTCGTATAAATTAGATGGTGGAATGCCGTATTATGAAGCAGCACAAGAAATTGCCAATGTGGCGCAATCAAGTGGTTATAAAGGATGGCTGCAGGGTGATACCAATCAGAATCGCTATTGGTTAGTCAATAATTTGTTATCGAACACTTTTAGTCAGTTTAGAGAAGCGCTATATAGTTATCATCTTGAAGGAATGGATCAAATGCACAACGATCAGAAAGTAGCGAAAGGAAAAATCATCGAGGCAGTAACCAAATTATCTTATATGGAACTGAATCGTCCTAATTCTTTTCTAACCAGAGTATTTTTTGACGCAAAGTCAGATGAAATTGTTTCTATTTTCACCGGAGGACCAACTGTTGATACGGCAGATTTGGTAAATAAACTGTATACGATTTCGCCAATGAATGCAAGTAAATGGTCAGAAATCAAAATGTAGTTGCCTCTGTTTTCTTTTTCGATAATGGTTCGTTTTTTGGCCTTTTCATCTTCAATTTATGATACTATCATTGTCTATCAATAATTTCGCTTTGATTGAAAAATTGCACATCGATTTTTCATCAGGTTTTTCGATTATCACCGGAGAAACTGGTGCTGGAAAGTCGATATTGTTAGGAGCTTTGGGAATGGTTTTAGGAAAACGAGCCGATTTGACATCTTTGAAAAATAAGAATGAAAAATGTGTTATCGAAGCGCATTTTAAAATGTCAAACTATGACGTAAAGGACTTTTTTGACACTAATGATTTAGACTACGAAGAAATTACGATTCTGCGAAGAGAAGTTCTTACAAGCGGCAAATCGAGAGCCTTTATCAATGATACACCGGTTAATTTACAAGAACTACAAACGCTGAGTGATTATTTAATAGATGTTCATTCGCAGCATCAAACTCACGAACTATCTGAAAATCACTATCAGTTTCAAGTGATTGACGCAGTGGCAGGTAATAGTAACTTACTCGATTTGTATAACATACATTTGAAGCAATACAAAACGGATACATTGCAATTGCAATCCTTAAAAACAGATTTGCAAACTTTAGTAAAGGAAGAAGATTATACCACTTTCTTACTTCAAGAACTGCACGCCATTTCTTTAAAATCGATTCAGCAAGCGGAACTTGAAGAGCGATTTGAGCAATTGAACAATGTCGAATTTATTAAGGAAAATCTCAGCAAAGCCATCCTCGTCGCAAATGAAGAACAGTATGGCGTGCTACATTTGCTCAACGAAATCAAAGCTTCGATGCAAAAAGTAACTGGATTTTCTGAGTCGCTCCGAAGTTTACATGAACGCATCGATTCCGTTTATATTGAATTGAAAGACAGCATAGATGAATTATCAAAAGCAGAAGGCGACTTGGTGGATGACCCCGAAACTCTTCAGTCGATTAATCAACAATTGCAACAACTTTATACGCTTCAAAAGAAGCATCAAGTAAATACTGTTGACGAACTAATTCAAATACAGACGCAACTGGAGTGCCAAGTGCTTGCATTCAGTGAAATTGAAAATTCAATTGCAGCTTTAGAAGCAACGCTAAAAGAAACTGCCATTGTTTTAGATGACTTGGCGATAAAAATACATAAGAAGAGGGAAGAAGCCATCCCGGTCTTGACACAGAAGTGGATTGACATCTTGTCGGAATTGGGCATGCCGCATGTTCGTTTTAAAATAGAATTGATACCAACTTCCACTTATTTGCAAAATGGAAAGGAAGATATTCAGTTTTTGTTCGCTGCCAATAAAGGTTCTGATTTTGGTTTGCTAAAAAAAGTGGCTTCTGGCGGTGAAATGTCTAGAATAATGTTGGCAACTAAATCAATTTTGGCGAATTACTCCAATTTACCCACGATTATTTTTGATGAAATTGACACGGGCGTTTCAGGAGAGATTGCCAATAAAATGAGTGACATTATGAAAAAGATGAGTCAGTCGATGCAAGTTATTGCAATTACCCATTTACCACAAATTGCCGCCAAAGGGGATTCGCATTTTAGAGTTTTTAAAACGGTAAAAGACGACCAAACATTAACCGAGATTAAGTCATTGAACGCAGAGGAGAGAGTTTTGGAAATTGCACAAATGCTTTCGGGAGTTGATGTTTCTGAGTCGGCTTTAAATCACGCGAAGACATTATTAAACTAATATTTTAGATATATTTGCGCTATTATCAGAAGTATATAATTATTCCTTTAATATAAATTAAAAAGTTACCATATGATTATTGAACCAAGAATGCGAGGCTTTATTTGTTTGACGTCACATCCAGAAGGATGCGCTCAAAATGTAAGAAATCAAATCAATTATATCAAAGCAAAAGGAACTATTGATGGACCAAAAAAAGTGTTAGTGATTGGCGCTTCAACTGGTTTTGGATTGGCATCTCGAATTACAAGTGCTTTTGGTTCAAATGCCGCTACTATTGGCGTTTTCTTTGAAAAACCAGCGTCGGAAGGCAAAACGGCTTCACCAGGCTGGTATAATTCTGCTGCTTTTGAAACCGAAGCTACTAAGGCGGGATTGTATGCAAAAAGTATCAATGGAGACGCCTTTTCAAAAGAAGTAAAACAACAAACCATCGATTTGATAAAAGCAGATTTAGGTCAAATAGATTTGGTTATTTATAGTTTAGCATCTCCAGTAAGAATGCATCCAGAAACGGGTGTGCTACATCGCTCTTCCTTGAAACCTATTGGTGCAATTTTTTCAAATAAAACAGTCGATTTTCATACCGGGATTGTTTCTCAAGTTTCGATTGAGCCTGCAAATCAGGAAGATATTGACAACACGGTGGTGGTTATGGGAGGTGAGGATTGGTCGATGTGGATGAATGATCTAAAAAATGCAGGAGTATTAGCAACGGGCGCTACTACAATTGCGTATTCCTACATTGGGCCTGCAGTGACTGAAGCGGTATACAGAAAAGGTACTATCGGACGCGCTAAAGATCATTTGGAGGCAACTGCGTTTACCATTACAGACAGTTTATCTGACATAGGAGGAAAGGCTTATGTTTCTGTGAATAAAGCGCTGGTAACGCAGGCTAGTTCGGCAATTCCAGTGATTCCATTATACATTTCACTTTTGTACAAAATAATGAAAGCCAATGGAATTCATGAAGGTTGTATCGAACAAATTGAGCGTTTATTTAGTCAGCGACTTTTTACAGGCTCGGCTGTTCCAACAGATGATAAGGGAAGAATTAGAATTGATGATTGGGAAATGCGCGAGGATGTACAAGAGCAAGTTGCTAAATTATGGGCAGAAGCAACAACAGAAACGTTACCTTCATTAGGGGACTTGGCTGGCTACAAACAAGATTTTTTAAACTTATTTGGATTTGGATTTGACGGAGTTGATTATTTGGCAGATGCCAATGAGTTGCTGATGGTTCCAAGTATCATGTAGTTTACGCCGCGAATTGTTATAAAAAAAACTGATACCAATTTATTGTTGACAAACACGGTCGATAACAAATTGAAAATTAAATGCTCGAGTACTTTTTTACTCGAGTTTTTTTTTTATTTTTAAGGTATTATTAACGATAAACTTTTAAAAAATGAAAAAAATTACTTTTAAAGTCTTCTTTATTTGCGCGATGTTTTCCGCATTCTATGGCAAGGCACAATGTTTGGTCGCGGGCAACGGCTTGTATCCTGCCACCACTTATTCTGCTGGAACTTGTAACGGTCTTACATTAAATACCATTACATCCGCAGGATATGCAGGAGAGTATTCTAATATGAATGTTACTGCAGGAGAAACGTATACTTTTTCCAGTTCAATTGCAACAGATTACATCACAATTAGTTCTGATGATGGATTAACCGCTGCTGCATACGGTCCGACTCCAGTAACATGGGTGGCGGATGTAACAGGAGTAGTACGTTTCTACACACATGCAGATGATACTTGTACAGAAAACACCGATTTCAGATTGAGATCTTTTACTTGTGGCGTGCCAAATTGTACTCCTGGTGCGATTACATTTACAAAAGTTTCAAATTGTCCTGATGCGACATTTAGTATCACTGCAGATGTAACTGATTTAGGTTCAGCTGGTTCTTTTTCAATTGCTGATGATCAAAGTGGACCAGCGCAAGTTGCAAGTATTGGTTTATACACATTTGGACCTTATGCAAACGGATTGTCTGTAACATTAACTGCAACTCCTGATGATTCTACAGATTGTTCGATTATTAGTGCTCCACAAACGCAAATCACATGCCCAGCACTAAATGACAATTTTGCTGACGCGATTGCAGTTACTTGTGGTAGCAACACCACAGGAAATACAGTTGGAGCTACTTTAGATGAAGATAGTGCTCCTGATGGTTTTGGTGCAGATATGGATGCACCAAATTTGTGGTATACATACACTGGTTCAGGCGCAGAAGAAACTGTTACTCTAAATTTATGTGGGTCTTCTTATGATTCTTCTGTATTGGTATACACTGGAACTTCAGGAAATCTTACTTTAATAGCAGGTAATGATGACGATGCAACTTGTGGTGCTGCACTCACAACTCGTTCTAGAGTTAATTTTGTTTCTGACGGTACAAGTACCTATTATATTGCAATTGAAGGTTATAATGTAGGAAGCGTAGGAGCTTTTACTATGGATGTTACCTGTGCAAGTGTTACTCCTCCAGCTTCAGCTAATCAAACGTGCACAACCGCACTTTCTGTAGCAGTTGATGGTTCTGACTTAGAGTCTGACAACTCATTTGGTGATGTTAGTTCTGAGGTTCCGACTTGTGACCTTTTTGGATCTGTTCAAGATGTATGGTTTTCATTTGTAGCACCAGTAGGAGGTAATGTTGATTGTACAGTTACAAACGGTACAATGACTTCTATGAATTTTAATGTTCATTCAGGAACTTGCGGTGCATTAACTGCAATAACAGGAGCTTGTAATTCGAATTTAATAGCTGCAACGACAGAATCCTTAACAGGATTAACAGAGGGCGCAACATACTACGTACAAGTGTGGAGTAATTTTGCAGAGCAAGGGACTTTTACCTTAAGATTGACCAATCCAAGTTTAGGAATTTCTGATTTTAATTCTTCAAATTTTGAAGTATATCCTAACCCTGTGAGCGATATTTTAAACATATCATACAACAAAAATGTTACTGGAGTCGCTGTATATAATTTGGTTGGACAAGAAGTGCTTTCGCAAACTTCAACAGCAACGATTTCTAAAATAGATATGTCATCTTTGTCAAATGGTATCTACATGGTTAGAGTAACTGCTGACAATCAAGTAAAAACGATCAAAGTGATTAAAGAATAATTTTTGAAAGATTATATTTTTGAGAATCCACCTTCGGGTGGATTTTCTATTTAAAAATTTTTGTACCTTACCGCCTTATTAACCTAAATAAAAACATAATGAAAAAAACTACTTTTCAAGTCTTTCTTTTGTGTATGCTTTTGACGACAATCCTAAGTAATTCGCAATGTTTGACTTCAGTAAACGGGTTGTACCCTGGAGCTACTTTTACGCCAACATGCGGCAGTGTCGACCCAAATGTCATCGCTACTAATTCTTGGGCTGGCGAGTATTCGCATGTAGATGTTGTAGCAGGTGAGACCTATACGTTTGCTAGTTCAAATCCAACTGATTACATTACAATTAGCACTGACGAAGGATTGACTTCTAGTGCTTACGGTGTAACACCAATTACATGGACTTCAGACTTCACTGGAGTTATTCGTTATTATCTTCACTTGAGTGATCAATGTGGAGAAGATCAAGTTAGTAGAGTTAGAACTATTGCTTGTGGTACGCCACCATGTGTTCAACCGCTAGTAACATTTAGTAAAACATTTGATTGTGGTAGTTCAACTTTTGAAATAACAGCTGATATCACTGATATAGGTTCAGCTTCTACAATAACTGTTTCAGATGATCAATCTAGTCCATCACAGTCATTATCTTCTGCGGGACCAGTTACTTTTGGACCTTATGCATTTGGTACAGTAGTAGTTCTAACTGTGACGAATGACGATACACCTATTTGTAATGTCGTGAGTGGAAATCAAGTGGTTTATGCTTGTCCTCCAACAAATGATGCGTGTGCAGATGCAATTGTTCTTAATTGCGGTGACGTACTAACTAATCAAACTACCGAGGGAGCAACTGGAGGATCTAATACTTCATGTGTTGGCACAATCGGTGATGATATTTGGTATTCCTTTGTCGGTGATGGTCAAGTAATTACTGCGACAGCTACTTCAATTGTTGGAGAACCACAAATTGAAGTTTATGAAAGTACAGATGGCACATGTGCAGGAGTTACTCCTGGAAATTGTATTGCATCTGATGGTTCGTTTAACCTAACTGTAAATGCAGCATTTGCATCTGTTAATGGTCAAATTTATTATATTCACGTTGGAAGTGTAGTTAACGGAGATCCTGCAATCGTTTTTGATATGTCTCTTACTTGCGTGACACCACCTTCACCACCTTCAAATGATGATTGTCTTGGCGCTGAATCATTAACTATTAATGCTGACACAACTTGTACGAATTTTACTTCTGGTACAATCGAAGGAGCAACTGCATCAGGAATATCTGATACTGGTTGTGGTGGTACAGAAGATGATGACGTTTGGTACTCTTTTGTAGCTGAAAATACAGCTCAAATTATTTCGCTAAGTAACATTGCTGGTTCTACTACAGATTTATTTCATTCAGTGTGGACAGGTGGATGTGACAATTTAACGTTGCTTCCAAATTCGTGTTCAGATTTGGACTCGAGCGTACCAAGCGGTTTAGTAGTTGGTGAAAAATACTATGTTAGAGTGTACAGCTTTACTGGAACACCTTTACAAAATACTACTTTTGACATATGTATTTCGACACCTCCACCTGCACCAGCAAATGATGAGTGTGATGGTGCAATTGTTTTAGATGTAAATCCAGATGCAAGTTGTACTTTATTTACCTCTGCAACAATTCAAAGCGCTACAGCTTCTGCGGTAGATACGGCTGCTTGTTTTGGTACACCTGATGATGATGTTTGGTTTTCTTTTGTTGCGTCAGGTACAATTCAATCAATTAGCTTGAATAATGTTGCTGGTTCTACTACTGATTTATTCCACTCATTATGGACTGGAGATTGCGGTACTTTATCTTTGGTTCCTGGCACTTGTTCAGATGCAAATGCTAGTACACCAACAGGTTTGACTGCTGGACAAACTTACTATCTTCGAGTATATACTTACACTGCAACAACTGGTCAGAATACAACATTTGACGTGTGTATCGGAACACCTCCGCCACCTCCTGCCAATGATGATTGTATAGGAGCTATTGAAATAACTGCCGGAGGAACTTTTGCTACATCTCCAATTACAGGATCAAATGTTAGTTCTACAAGTACTGCTGGGCTTCCAACGTTTTTATGCCAAACCAATCGTTCAAATGATGTTTGGTATAGTGTGATTGTTCCTGATTCAGGTTCATTGACAATTGAAACTCAAGCTGCTCCTGGAACGCTAATGACCGATACTGTAATCAGTATGTATACTGGAACATGTGGTGCTTTAGTAGAAGTTGGTTGCGACGATGATAGTGGTACAGATAACTTTTCTCTAAGTACAGTGACAGGTTTGACTCCAGGAAGTACTCTTTATATTGGAGTTTGGAAATGGGGAACTTCATTAGATGGCGATTTTCAACTTGCAGCATATGATGCTTCATTGTTAGGAAACTCTTCTTTTGAAAGCGATGGATTTAAATCTTATCCTAATCCTGTGAAAAATGTGATGAATTTGTCTTATAGCAAAAACATTTCTAGTGTTACAGTACTTAATTTATTAGGACAAGAAATATTGACGAAAGCAATCAATGCCAACCAATCACAAATTGATATGTCTCATTTGTCAACAGGAACTTATTTAGTTAAAGTAACTGCAGATGATCAAGTGAAAACAATAAAAGTGATAAAAGAATAATATTGCATTTATAATAAATTAAGCCGCCTTCGGGTGGCTTTTTTTTTGGAATATATTGTACCTTCGCTGTTCTTAATTCATAAAAACTGTACAATGAAAAAAATTACTTTTAAAATCTTTTTTGTTTGCGTGCTTTTCACCTCTTTTATAAGCACTGGGCAATGTTTGACTTCTGTAAATGGATTGTATCCTGCAGGGACTTTTACACCAACTTGTTCTACTGTAAACCCAAATGTCATCACGACAGTTGCGTATGCTGGAGAGTATTCCAACGTAAATGTTGTAGCTGGAGAAACATATACTTTTGCAAGTTCAAATCCAACGGACTACATTACAATTAGTACAGATGGTGGTACTACTGCAAGTGCTTACGGAATTACGCCAATCACATGGACATCAGATATTGACGGTGTTATTCGGTACTACATTCACTTAGATGATCTATGCGGAGAAGCTGATGTTAGTAGAATAAGAACCATTGCATGCGGAACACCGCCATGCGTTCAACCACAAGTTGCTTTTAGTAAAACTTTTGACTGCGGAAGTTCTACGTTTGAAGTTATTGCGGATATTACCGATTTAGGTTCTGCCTCGACGATAACAGTGACTGACAATCAGTCGAGTTCACCTCAATCAATTTCGTCTACTGGTCCTGTAACTTTTGGTCCTTACGCATTTGGAACATCAGTTGTTCTAACTGCTACAAATGATGATACACCAGTATGCAACGTAGTAAGTCCTGCTCAGGTTTTTGTTTCATGTCCTCCTTCAAATGATGAGTGCGACGGCGCAGAGCCTTTAACGATTAATGCTGATGGTACTTGTACGATTTTTACTTCTAGCACTGTTGCTGGAGCTACTGCATCTTCTGTAGATGCTGCTTCATGTTTTGGTTCAGAAGATGACGATGTGTGGTTTTCTTTTGTTGCTGAAAGTGAATCACAAACCATAAGTCTAAATAATGTTGTTGGTTCAACAACGGACTTATTTCATTCTTTATGGACAGGAGATTGTGGAAGTTTAACTTTAGTACCTGGCACATGTTCGGATCCAAATTTTAGCGCTCCTACTGGATTAGTAGTTGGTCAAACCTATTATTTAAGAGTATATTCTTATACTGCAACTGTTGGACAAACAACGACGTTTGATATATGTATTGGAACACCACCAGCACCACCAGCAAATGACGAGTGTGATGGTGCCATTGCATTGGATGTAAATGCTGACGCAAGTTGTGCCATCTTTACATCAGCAACAACACAAAGTGCTACTGCTTCTGCTGTTGATTCAGCTGGATGTGGCGGAACAGAAGATGATGATGTTTGGTTTTCTTTTGTTGCAACAGATACCCTTCAATCAATTAGTTTAATTAATGTTGCGGGGTCAACGACAGATTTATTCCATTCTTTGTGGACTGGTGATTGCGCTGCTTTAACATTGGTTCCTGGATCATGTTCAGACGCAAATGCAAGTACACCGACAGGTTTAACGGCAGGTCAAACTTATTATTTACGTGTATACACATCAACAGCGACAACTGGTCAAACTACTACTTTTGATGTTTGTATTGGGACTCCACCACCACCTCCAGCTAATGATGATTGTGCAGGAGCGATTGAATTAACCGCCGGAGGGAATTTTGCTGCATCACCAGTTATTGGTTCCACAGTTAGTGCTACGTCAACAACCGGACTTCCGGTATTTTCTTGCCAAACTAATCGTGTGAATGACGTTTGGTATAGTGTAGTTGTTCCTGATTCAGGTTCAATAACAATTGAAACTCAAGCAGCATCTGGGTCTCTAATGACTGATACTGTTATCAGTATTTATACTGGTACTTGTGGTTCATTAGTAGAAGTGGGATGTGATGACGATAGTTCTCCAGGAACAGATTTCTTCTCATTAAAATCTTTAACAGGATTGACGCCAGGAAGCACAATTTATGTTGGAGTTTGGAGATATAGTTTGGGAGCAGGAGTTGATGGAGAGTTCCAATTAGGAGCGTATGATGCTTCATTGTTAGGTAATTCTGCTTTTGAAACTAATGGCTTTAAATCTTTTCCAAATCCTGTAAAAAATGTAATGAATTTGTCTTATGACAAAAACATTTCTAGTATTGCAGTATTTAATTTATTGGGACAAGAAGTAATGACAAAAGCAATCAATGCAAATCAATCACAAATTGATATGTCTCATTTGTCAGCAGGAACTTATTTAGTAAAAGTAACTGCAGATGATCAAGTGAAAACAATTAAAGTAATTAAGGAATAGTTTTCTGATACATTTTATGATAAAGAATCCACCTTCGGGTGGATTTTTTATTTATTTTTTGCAGCATTTTTTTTGTTACTTTAGTGACCTATTTTAATTAAACACAGTCATGAAGAAAATTACCTTCTTATTTTTCTTAATCATCCTAAATTCGAACGCTCAGTCGGTGGGAGGTTATCTTTTTAATCAATCTACAGAAATCTACACGCCGGTTACTGGAAACAATTCAACTGCAGGCGGAGATGATGGGACACAAGACCTCATCCCAATTGGTTTTGATTTTAGTTATGGTGGTGCAGTTTACACAACTTTTAGTATCAGTACGAATGGTTTTATTCGTTTGGGTAACACAATTGCTGCTCAGTCATGGGTAAATGGCATTTCAGCAACAAGTACACAAAGACCATTGATTGCTGCATTTTGGGATGATCATAACAGATCAACAGGTGCAATTCAGTATGTAGTTTCTGGAGCTAGTCCAAATAGAATTTTAGAAATTGGCTGGGATACGATAAGTTTAGGAAATGGCGGTGTCGTAAATGGTACAGGGAATGGTAGCTTCAAAATGCGTTTGCAAGAAACTACAGGAATTATTGAGTTCATTTATGGTCCTACAATGAATCCTGCAGGTGCAATGACAGCGTCTATAGGATTAAATGATGCGTCAACATTTTTAAGTATTTCGCCAACAAGCGCAGTTGCTACAGCTTCAAATGCGGTTGCAGATAATGTAATCAATTCAACAGAATTTTTGCTGGGTCAGAAGTTTACATTTACGCCAGAACCACAATGCAGCGGAACTCCAGATCCAGGAACAACAATTTCTAGTGCGGCAAGTGTGTGTGCAAATTTCCCATTTAATCTTAGTTTACAAAATCAAGTTGCAGGTTTTGGAATTACCTATCAATGGCAGAGTGCTACAAACGGTGTAGATTTTATAAATATTGATAATACAAACAATGCGACACTAGCAATTACTCAAGCTGTTGGAACCACCTACCAATGTCTTGTTTCTTGTGGTGCATCGAGCAGTACTAGTGTTCCAGTTACCGTTTTGATGAATAATTTAGCCGAGTGTTTTTGTTTTCCCACGTATACAAATGGCAAAACAGATGGAGACTTAATTTCAAATGTTGTTATTACCAATACAACGCTTTCAAATAATACAGGAACAGTTCCGGAGAACCCTTCATATACTTATTTTTCAGGGCTTCCGAATCTGACAGCGACGTTGCAAATAGGTTATGTTTATGACTTAAATGTCACTGTAGGAACGTATCAACAACAAAATGTTGCAGCATGGATTGATTATAATGACGATACCGTCTTTAGTCCAGAGGAACGAGTAGGTTATTCTTTGGCGGAAATAGGCTCCAATGAGACAGGTGTGTTTCCGATAAATATCGATTGTTTTGCCCCAGCTGGATTGCACAGAATGCGAATCAGAGACGTTTGGAATACCGATGCAACAACAATTGATCCTTGTTCGAATTACGGATATGGAGAAACAGAAGACTATGATGTTACAATCGTAGCTCCGACTGGTTGTCAAGCACCATTCGCATTGACTACCGGCGGTATGAATTCAACGAGTGCTGAGCTTCTGTGGACTTCAGGATGTAATCAGTCTACTTGGGATGTGCATCTAACTACTAGTGGAGGAGGTTTGCCAGCAGGTACACCTTCTAATTCTGGAGTTGTAAATCCACTATTAGTAACTGGACTTACACCATTAACAGGATATGAATTTTATGTTAGAGCAGTTTGTCCAGATTCTTCTGCAAGTGACTGGGCGGGACCTTTTTCATTTACGACATTACCTGTAGCGGTAGGAAATGACGATTGCGAAACAGCAGTTGCTTTAACAATAGGGACAACTTTTGATGAGAACAAGGTAATCGGAACAAATGTAGGCGCTACCAAAACCATTGGAGCACCAAACCCAACATGTGCCATTTTTGGTTTTGGTGGAGATGTATGGTATAGTGTAGTAGCACCGCCAGATGGCAATGTTACCTTAGAGGTTCGTCAAGACCCAGGTTCGCCTTTTACAGACTCTGGTTTAACGGCTTTTTCGGGCACCTGCAGCAACTTAACAACTATCGGGTGCAGCGATGACGAAGGAATTGGCGGCTTTTCGCTTCTCAATTTGACAGGATTAACTCCAGGGGAAACAATATACGCTAGAGTCTGGGAATTTGCTAATGATACGTTTGGTACTTTTCAGTTTTCGGCTTATAGTCCAACTTTAGCGATTAATACCTTTAATGAATCGGATTTAACAGTATATCCAAATCCGGTCAAGGACATGCTTACATTGTCATCGGCAAATAATATTACCAAAGTTACCATTTTCAACTTGCTAGGGCAGGAGGTTGCTGCAAAGATAGTAATAGGAAACTACACACAAATTGATCTATCGCATTTGTCAGCAGGGACTTATATTGCAAAAATCAATGCGGATTATCAGCAAAAGACCATCAAAATTGTAAAAGAATAAATTTGTTTTTTTCAGATCTTCAAAACCCACCTCAACAGGTGGTTTTTGTTTTTGATAAAGTTTATCTTTGTTAAAATTCTTGAATATGTACTTTTCAATTATTATCCCAGTGTACAATCGTCCGGACGAAATGGAGGAACTGCTAAATAGTCTCGAAAAACAAGACTACTTTGCTTTGTTTGAAGTGGTAGTTATTGAGGATGGTTCAACCTTAAAGTCAGATGAGGTAATCAAGCGATATTCCCAGAAACTAACTATTTCTTATTATAACAAAGAAAATTCAGGGCCGGGAGATTCTAGAAACTTCGGAATGAAAAACGCCAAAGGCGATTATTTTCTCATTTTTGATTCGGATTGCATTATACCAAAAGATTATTTGAATACTGTGGAGCAGGTGTTACAACTTCAATATGTTGATTTTTTTGGTGGACCTGACAAAGCGCTAGATTCCTTTTCTGACATTCAAAAGGCGATTAATTTTTCGATGACATCTTTCCTTACGACTGGAGGCGTTAGAGGTGGAACTGAAAAAGTAAGTAAGTTTCAACCGCGAAGTTTTAATATGGGTATTTCGAAAGAAGCCTTTTTGGCTTCGGGAGGATTTGGAAATATTCATCCTGGGGAAGATCCGGATTTGACTATTCGATTGTGGCAGCTAGGTTTTAAATCTAGATTAATTCCTGAAGCATATGTTTATCATAAAAGGAGAATCGATTGGGACAAGTTTGCGCTTCAAACCATGAAATTTGGTAAAGCAAGACCCATTCTAGACTTATGGCACTCGAGTTATCGAAAATGGACGTACTTTTTTCCATCTATTTTTATTATTGGGTTTTATCTTTCCTTATTTCTATTGCTGTTTATTGAAGATTTTCTCTTCAAGTTGTATTGCATATATTTCTTGATGATTTTCCTAGTGTCATCGGTTCAAAATAGGAATATTGCGATTGGATTTCTATCCATTTTTGCAACTTGGATTCAATTTAAGAACTACGGTTTCGGATTCTTGAATTCCTTTTTCAGAATCAATATTTTGAAACAAAAACCTCAAGAAGCTTTTCCAGAATTATTTTTCAAAAAATGACAAAAATTATAGGGTTAACAGGTGGAATAGGAAGCGGAAAAACTACAATTGCCAATTATATCAAGTCTTTGGGAGTGCCAGTATATATCGCTGACGATGAAGCGAAGAAATTACTCTACGACGCTACAATCCAAGAACAATTAAAATTGGTATTTGGTGAAACAATTTTTGAAAATAGTATACTAAGTAAAGAAAAACTATCCAAAATTGTATTTAACGATGCGTCTAAATTGAAAAGTCTAAATAGCATTATCCATCCAGCGGTAAAAGCGCATTTCGAAAAGTGGCTAGAGAATTACAAAGAAGAGCCACTAATTGTGAAAGAAGCTGCAATACTTTTTGAAAGTGGTAGTGATAAAGATTGTGATGCAGTTATTACTGTGATTGCAACGCTAGACGATAGAATCACAAGAGTAAAGTCGCGAGACAATATTTCGAAAGAAGATGTCCTTAGTAGAATGAATAATCAATGGACTGACGAAATGAGAATGGAAAAAAGTGATTATGTTATTGACAATATTGACCTTGCAAAGACGTTTGCACAAGTAGATGAAATTCTTAAAAAAATAGTAAATCATTAATTTTTACTTTTGATGTTAATCTTTGGTTAATGTATTTATTGTATAAATGTTAAAATGTTAACTTTGTTGAGATGAATAAATTGTTTTTCCGGTTACTTGTAGTCTTGATGAGTTTGTCGTTAATCGGCATCGTGTTAGTTCAAGTGTATTGGTTTAATACTTCTTTCAAAAATAATGAAGAACAGTTCAGGTTTCACGTCAAGCAAGTAATTGGAAACGTTGCGAATCGACTTGAAAAAGAAGAGGCTTTTAGCTTTATTGATAAATACAAAAAGCTAAAGGATAGTATAGGAAAAGAACCACAAAAGAGTGATTTTCTAGAATTTGGTTACTATCAACGAAATTCACGGACAAACGAAACCATCATCTATTCTAACAACATTATTTCGGAAGATTATAATATTTCATCCTCGTTCTTTGATAAAAAATCGGACAGTATTAAACTAAAGAATTTCACGTCGAAAAGAACAACGGAAGTTTATAATAACGGCGATATCGACAAATCTGGACTAAATCAAAAGGTAAGTCCAGACATCAAAATCAAAAAATCCGGAAAATTAGATATTCTAGACAATGCGCAGTTTGAAATTTTCTTCAAAGATATTGCAGCAGCGAAACCTTTGCAAGAGCGAATTTCTGAAGAAAAATTACAAAAATTGTTGCACGAGGAATTGGTTGAATATGGTGTCAACACTCCGTTTGAGTTCAGTATTTACAGCAACGGATTAGCAACTAAAATTCAATCAGAGAATTTCAGATTCGACAAGTACGATACGTATTCGATTCCTGTCTTTAAAGACAATGAAGGCAATGAAAAGTACATGTTAATGGTCTGTTTTCCGCATAAGGAGAAGTTTCTTTTTTCAGAATTAGTTGGAATCTCATTGCTCTCGATCATATTTACTTTGGTGATTATCATTGCATACTCAAGTGCCTTAAATCAACTGATTCGCCAACGTCAAATTTCTGAGATTAAAACAGATTTCATTAACAATATGACACATGAGTTCAAAACGCCAATTGCAACAATTAATCTTGCTTTAGACGCGATTAAGAATCCAAAGGTCATCGAAGATAAGGAAAAAGTGCACCGCTATTTGCAGATGATTCGAGATGAAAATAAACGAATGCACGCACAAGTTGAAAATGTATTGCGGATTTCTAAACTCGAGAAGAAAGAACTCGAAATCAATAAAGAATCGAACAATATTCACGACATATTAGAAGAAGCCATTGAACATGTGAATCTTATCGTTGAAGACAGAGAAGGTATAATCAATACGCATCTAGACGCCAATAGAACCACTGTTCTGCTCAATGATGTTCATTTTACAAATGTGTTAGTCAATGTGTTAGACAACGCGATTAAATACTCGCCCGAAGCACCAATTATCGACGTATATACGGAAAATATCAAAGATTTCGTTATCATAAAAATTAAAGACCAAGGCATCGGAATGAGCAAAGCCGCTCAAAAGAGAATTTTCGAAAAATTCTACCGAGAACATACAGGCGATTTACATAATGTAAAAGGACATGGACTAGGTTTATCCTACGTCAAAAGAATAATTGAAGACCATAATGGTCAAATATTTGTAGAAAGTGAAAAAGGAAAAGGAAGCACTTTCGTCATTAAATTACCACTAATCAACTAAACTAAACTATATTGCTATGGAAACAGAAAACAAAAAAATCCTTCTAGTAGAAGACGACCAAAATTTTGGCGCGATACTAAAGGACTACTTAGTGCTAAATGACTTTGATGTCACTTTGGCAAAAAACGGAATGGAAGGTTTCGAAAAATTCAAGAAAGATACCTATGATTTGTGCATTCTAGATGTGATGATGCCTTATAAAGACGGCTACACACTTGCCAAAGAAATACGCGAAAAAAACAAAGAAGTGCCCATCGTATTCTTGACTGCCAAGTCTATGAAAGAAGATGTACTCAAAGGTTACAAAGTAGGAGCAGACGACTATCTCAACAAACCTTTCGATTCTGAAGTGTTGTTGATGAAAATCAAAGCCATCATGCAACGTAAAGCCAATGACGTCAAAACCGATCATATCAAATTTGAATTCCAAATTGGGAATTTCCACTTGAATTCAAAATTGCGCTTTTTGACTTTCAAAAACGAAGAACCAATCAAATTGTCACCGAAAGAAAACGAATTGCTAAAAATGTTGGCGGTTTATGAAAATGACCTAATGCCAAGAGAATTAGCGCTGACAAAAATCTGGAGAGACGACAATTACTTCACCTCAAGAAGTATGGATGTGTACATCGCCAAGTTGAGAAAGTACCTCAAGTTAGACGAAGACGTAGAAATCCTCAACATACACGGCGAAGGTTTCCGATTGGTAGTCAAAAACAAAGTGGCTAGCTAAATACAAAAGCTCTGAGAAATCGGAGCTTTTTTTATGAGAAGCTTTTCCCGCTGTCCGTTATATCTTTTGTGCTGAACGCCAGCACAAAAGGATGCCACTACCATCAGGGCTAGACCCCGGAATTCAAATCAAATATTATTTCCAGTTGACAGCCAAAGCAAAAACAGATTTGCTGTCTTTCGTAATACTGAAAATAGTTTGACCTTCTGTATTCGATTCGTGAATTTCAACTACTTCGCCCAGCGATAACTCTTTCAAGAAATTCATATCTAAACTGGCAATCGACTTGCGCGACATAATGGTTTCTTCAACCACGTCTAAACACCATTCTAGATATTTCACATTATTGACATGATTCACAATATCCAAGTCAGACAAAACTACTTTTCTTTCAAAAAGCAATTGCTTCGATGCGTCGATTTCAATTTTCGAAAATGGCTGCGTTGTAGCTCGGTTTTCAGGGTATTTTTCGCAGTGGCCGTGCGCTAAAACCATGCCTTCGGGTCGACGCGTTTTGGTATTAAAGACAGCCCAAAAAGTTTCTACGCCTATACATTTCTCACCATTTACAGAAACTTCCATCGCACGAACTGAACGGGAATTCTCTAAGGAGTTGATCCAGGTTTTGATGGTAATTTGGTCTTTCCACTTGGGGAGTTTGGTTATCTCAAGTCGCATTCTGCTCAATACCCAAGCCTGATTGTACTCTTGCATGTCAATAAAACTAAAGCCTCCCGACTCAGAATGCGCAGCAGCGGTCAACTGCAACATATTGCACAAATCAGTGTAGCGCAAATTGCCATTCGGCGTGCATTGCATAAAATTGATTTCCCAATCTTGGGAATAGATCGACTTGAAGTTGGGTGCTATTGGCATATTTATTTTTAAACACGAATCTCACGGATTTACACTAATTAATTCGTGCTAATTCGTGAAATTCGTGTTATTCCTTTTTGTTTCTATATGTTTAATTATTTCCTTTGAATCAGTTTGAAAATCAAACCACTTGGTGTCTTCGTTTCTCTTAAACCAAGTAAGTTGTCTTTTGGCAAAACGACGCGTGTTTTTCTTGATTTCTTCGATGGCAAATGGTAAAGAAATTTTCTCGTCAATGCAATCAAATAATTCTTTATAACCAACTGTTTGTAAAGCGTTTAAATTTTTATAAGAAACAAGGTTTTTGACTTCTTCAAGTAGTCCAGCTGCGATCATCAAATCGACGCGTTGGTTGATGCGATCATACATCAGGTTTCTCTCAGCTTCTAAACCAATGACTATTGGTGTAAAAGTTCTTGTGTTCTTCTTTTGATTTAAAAACGAAGAATAAGGTTTTCCAGTTCCCAAGCAAACTTCCACAAAGCGCATCATCCGTTGTGGATTAAGTAATGTTTGTGGATTCTCTACTGTGAGTTTGTCAAAGTAAGCTGGATCTTTTTCTTGCAATTGCTCTTGCAAATAGGGAAGGCCATGTTGATTATATTGGTTCGAAACCAAATCGCGAATAGCATTTTCAATCTCCGGAAAAGCATCAAATCCTTTGAGAACGGCGTCTACGTAGAGTCCAGAGCCGCCAACAAGAATGGCAAAATCTTTCTCCACATATAGTTCCTCAAGCTTGGCAATAGCTTCTTTTTCGAAATCGCCGACAGTATAATTTTCAGTGACAGAACGATTGTGAATAAAATGATGTTTTGCTGCTGACAATTCCTCTATTGTTGGCGCTGCGGTACCAATATGCATTTCACGATAAAATTGTCGACTGTCGCACGATACAATCTCACAATCGAAATGTTGTGCCAATTGAATGCTCATCGCAGTTTTTCCGATGGCTGTTGGTCCGACAATGACGATTAGATATTTCATGCTGATATTGCTACTTTTGTCGAATGCCCTAGCCCCGATGGCAGTGGCATCATTTTGTGCTGTCGTTCAGCACAAAAGATAGAACGAACAGCGGGATTAAGCTCCTAAAAATACAACAACTTGACACTTCTACTTCTTCGAATTTGGCTTTGAATGATGGTTCTCGTATCGCGATTGTTCTCCATGGGTGTCAACATATTCTTCAAGATTTCGATATTTCGGATTTGGTAATTCAAATCATAGAACGCGTAACCTTTGTAAATGCCGTTTTCTATCAGTACTGCCGAGCGCTCGTTGATGGTTCTGCCGCGGTCTGTAATTACGATGGTTTTGTTTTCGAAGACATTTTTGTCAATGAATTCTTGCACACGTGCGTTATACTCTTCAGGTGAAATGTTTCCAATGCAAGCGCCGTCACATTCTTTGATTGTGTACTGAAAACAGTGGTTTTTAGTTTCGTATAAACCGGTCAATTTTTGACAGAGTTTGTAGTGCGCTGTAATTCTAAAGAGTGCATTCTTACCTTCTTGAAAAGTAGTAAAAGACGTAATTTCCTTTTTTCTACCATCGGCTTTTTGAAGCAAAAGATTGAGGTAACCTTGTGCATCTTTTTC
The DNA here is from genome assembly GCA_947459635.1 of Flavobacteriaceae bacterium. Taxonomy (GTDB): domain Bacteria; phylum Bacteroidota; class Bacteroidia; order Flavobacteriales; family Flavobacteriaceae; genus Flavobacterium. Next base: position 28,840 of record CANHEA010000007.1, read on the forward strand.
CGCGTACAACGCCCATTGAAAAATGCTTTTGCGTTGGGAACGGTTGTAAATAGGCTGATTGATCTTTATTTCTTCGCTTTCTTTGAGCAAGGCGATGAGTTCACTTCCGGTTTCTTCATAGGTCACGGCAAAAACCTCCAATTGGATTTTCTTGCATTTGTTGGTTGTTCCTGTAAAATGTTGGTTGATTCTTTTCTTGATGTTTTTGCTTTTCCCGATATAGATGATTGAACCATCTTCGCGATGTATATAATATACGCCCGTTTTTGATGGGACACTTTCAACTATATCTAGTAATTTTGGCGGCAGTCCTTTGACAATTTCCGACTGCACCATGTCTTTTACGATGATCTTTTCGACATCTTTGTCTAGCAGCATTTTGAAAAGTTTGACGGTCGCCAAGGCGTCGCCGCTCGCCCGATGTCTGTCCGCCATTGGAATTCCTAAAGAACGCACTAATTTTCCTAAGCTGTAAGAAGGTTGTTCTGGCATTAGCACTTTTGCCAGTTCAACGGTGCAAAGTGTTTTGCAATCGAAAGTGTAGCCCAATCGGCGAAATTCTGTTCGTAAGATTCGATAATCAAAAGAGGCGTTGTGTGCTACGATGATGCAATCTTGCGTGATTTCGATAATGCGTTTGGCGACTTCAAAAAACTTGGGTGCAGAACGCAGCATGGCGTTATTAATGCCTGTTAGTTTTACGACAAAAGGCTGAATAGGAATTTCAGGATTGACCAAGCTAATAAACTGATCTACCACTTCATGACCGTCAAAACGATAGATGGCAATTTCGGTAATGCCTTCTTCGTTAAATTGTCCTCCGGTGGTTTCTATGTCGAGTATTGCGTACAAATTTAGTTGTCAGTTGTCAGTTGTTGGTTGTCGGTTATCAGTTATCAGTTGACAGTTATCTGCCGCCAAAGATACTACTTCCTATTCGAACCATGGTACTTCCGCATTCGATGGCGATTTGATAATCGCCGGACATGCCCATGGAAAGGGTTGTGAGTTGTAGGTTGTGGGTTGTCGGTTGTTGGTTCTTGTCGAAAATGGATTTTAGGTGTTGGAATTCTTTTTTAATTTGAGTTTGGTTTTCCGTAAAAGTTGCCATTCCCATGAGTCCAACGATCTTAATATTATTTAGATTTTTGAAAATTTCTGATTGCAATAAATCGTCCAGTTCTTCTTCATTCAGGCCAAATTTTGTTTCTTCTTCAGCAATGTGAAGTTGCAAAAGGCACTCAATAACTCGGTTATTTTTTTGTGCTTGTTTATTGATTTCTTCGAACAATTTCAAACTATCGACGCCGTGAATCAAACTCACGTAAGGCGCCATAAATTTGACTTTGTTGCTTTGAATATGCCCAATCATATGCCATTCGATGTCCTTCGGCATGAGTTCCCATTTCTCTGTCATTTCTTGAATCTTGTTCTCTCCAAAAACACGTTGGCCAGCTTCGTATGCTTGCATCAGGTCGGAAACGGGCTTGGTTTTGGAAACCGCTACTAACGTGACATGTAACGGTAGTGTAGCTTTTATATTGAGGAGATTTTCTCGAATGGACATGTTTATCTTATTTATTTTATCGCATTCACTGCGTTACAATTCATAAATAACCAAACCACTTCTGAACTTTGGTTCGATATAGGTGCTTTTTGGTGGCATGATGTAATGATTATCGGCAAGCATTTTAATTTCTTTGATGTCACACGGAAACAATATAAATCCAACTACAAATTCGCCGTCATCAATTTTTTGTTTCAGTACTTGAATCGGCTGTTTTCCCGAAATATACTCGATGCGTTCATCGTTTCTCAAGTCATGAATATTGAATATCGTTGACAGTACTTTGTCATATAGAATTTGGGTGTCAAGCGATTCTAATTCAGATTTGAAAGCACCATTTTCTTCTTTTAGATTTAAGGAATAATACTGCCCGTCTAAATACATTCCAAATTGATGTTTTGCATTTGGTTTGCTATAGCTTTGATCTAAATTCTCAACGGTAAATGTTTTGCCTAATGCTTCTAAGAATTCCGTTTTTGATAGTCCATTAAGATCCTTGATTACGCGATTGTATTCGAAAATCTTCACGTTGTTTTCCGAAATCAAATAACTCAGCATATGACTTCTAGACATATTTTCCGAATCTTCATTTTCTTCGGAAAGCAATGCTGAAGCTTCACAACGATGGTGTCCGTCAGCAATATAAAGATAGTTCGTTTTTTTAAAGATATTTTGCAGCCAACTAATTTCTAATGCATCATCGATTTTCCACAGGTAATGAATTTCTTTCTTTGTCGTTGAAAACTCAAAGTCCGCTTGCTTTTGGGTACAATTGAAAATCCAGTTTTCGATTGTTTTGTTATCAGGATAAGTCATCAGCACAGGTTCGGTATTGAAGCCGGAATATTTCATATATTCCTTCAATAATCTAACGCGGAATGCAAGGGTGTCTTCATGTTTCTTAATGATATCGTTGCGGTATTCTTCAATGGAAGTTCCGACAATAATTCCCGTAAATGACTCCGTTTTAGTAATGATTTTATGAATATAAATGGCGAGCTTGTCGTCTTTGACTAATATGATTTCATCCTTAAATTCCTGATATTTCTGCTGTACTTGCTTGTATCTTTTTTCATAAGCAATGGTTTGCTGATTGACAAAAGCAGGTTTTAAAACATGTAAGAAAGATAATGGATTGAAGTCTAATTGAGCAGCCAGTTCTGCATTGACGTATTCTTCGTAGGAACGGCAAGTCACCAAACAAACTTTGTCTCGAGTAGGTCGAACCGCTTCAAAGGGAAAAATACTAGCCATTGATCTCTTTAATTTTTGAGAAACATTTTAGCGACTTTTTCCGCTTTTTTACTTTCAGCATAATCGTAAAAACCTTCTCCAGATTTCACGCCTAATTTCCCAGCACGAACCATATTCACTAAAAGTGGGCAAGGAGCGTATTTTGGATTTTTGAATCCGTCATGCATCACGTGCAAAATCGCCAAGCAAACGTCCAAACCAATAAAATCAGCTAATTGCAACGGTCCCATGGGATGCGCCATTCCTAACTTCATCACTGTGTCAATTTCGTAAACGCCAGCAACGCCATTGTATAATGTTTCGATTGATTCATTAATCATCGGCATTAGGATTCTGTTGGCCACAAAGCCAGGATAATCATTCACTTCAACCGGAACTTTTCCTAAAGTTACTGACAAATCCATGATGGTTTTGGTGACTTCATCAGAAGTGTTGTATCCGCGGATGATTTCAACCAATTTCATGATTGGCACTGGATTCATAAAATGCATTCCGATTACTCTTTCTGGATGCGCAACCACAGCTCCGATTTGCGTGATTGAAATAGAAGAAGTGTTGGTTGCTAATATGGTTGCATGTGAACAAGCCTCATTCAATTGTTTGAAGATGTTCAGTTTAAGGTCGATGTTTTCGGTTGCCGCTTCAACGACCAAGTCAACACCTACAACGCCATCTTTGATATCAGTATACGTGATAATATTGCCAATTGTTTTTAATTTGTCGGCTTCCGTAATCGTTCCTTTCGCAACCATTCGATCCAAATTGGCAGCGATGGTTGCCATGCCTTTATCTAAAGATTTTTCAGAAACGTCAATTAATTTTACGGTGAATCCGCTTTGAGCAAAGGTGTGGGCAATTCCATTTCCCATCGTTCCAGCTCCGATTACAGCTATGTTTTTCATTATTTATGTAGTATTATTTGAAACAATCTATGATTTGATAAGCCACTCTTAGCGCTTCGGTTCCTTGTTCGAGCGTAACGATTGGCGTTGTATTATTATTGATGGCGTCTGCAAATGTTTCTAACTCATCTAAAATGGCGTTGTTTGGCGCTACCTCTGGATTGGCAAAGTAAATTTGCTTTTTGACCCCTTCGGCGTTTTGTAGAATCATATCAAAATCACCAGGTGTTTCGGGCGCATCTTTCATTTTTACGACTTCGCAAATCTTGTCTAAGAAGTCAACGGAGATATAGGCGTCTTTTTGGAAGAAGCGTGATTTACGCATATTCTTCATCGAAATTCTGCTGGCAGTTAAATTCGCTACGCAGCCATTTTCAAATTCTATGCGAGCATTGGCGATATCTGGCGTGTCACTAATGACAGACACTCCGCTGGCGTTGATTCTTTTTACTTTGGAATGCACCACGCTCAAGATCGCATCGATGTCGTGAATCATTAAATCCAAAACAACGGGAACATCCGTGCCACGCGGATTGAATTCAGCTAATCGATGGGTTTCGATAAACATTGGATTTTCAATCATGTGTTTGGTTGCAATAAACGCTGGATTGAATCGCTCTACGTGCCCCACTTGTCCTTTGACGTTGTATTCTTTGGCTAAGGCGATGATTTCTTCGGCTTCAGCTACGGTGTTGGAAATTGGCTTTTCGATAAAAACATGTTTCCCTGATTTAATCGCCACTTTCGCACATTTGTAGTGTGATAAAGTGGGCGTCACAATATCAATTACATCAACAGCATGAATGAGCGTTGCGATGGTATTGAATTGTTTGTATCCGAATTCTTCTGCGATTTTTTTTCCGTTTTCGAGATTTTCGTCATAGAATCCGACGAGTTCGTATTTGGAAGATTGTTGTAATAATTTGAGATGTATTTTTCCGAGGTGGCCTGCGCCTAAAACACCGACTTTTAGCATAAAATAGATTTTGAACAAAAATAGAAATTAATTAGGATTAGAATGGGATATTGATGCAATATTTTAGCCCCGATAGCAGCGGCATCCTTTTTTTGAGGCACGAAAAAAAAGATATAGCGAATAGCGGGAAATTGCTCCTAAAAATTACAATTACTTTCTTATTTTTGACGTCAAAATTAAATCCCCACATTGAAAGACACAGCCAAACATCAAGGACTTCGCAACCAATTAGCCGCTTTGCTCAAGGAGAAAGGAATTACTGATAAGACTGTTTTGGAAGCCATTAAGAAAATTCCACGACATCTTTTCCTGAATTCTAGTTTTGAAGATTTTGCTTATCAAGACAAAGCTTTTCCGATAGGCGCGGGGCAAACTATTTCGCAGCCTTATACGGTTGCTTTTCAAAGTCAATTGTTGGAAGTCAAAAAAGACCACAAAGTACTTGAAATTGGAACAGGTTCAGGTTATCAAACCGCAGTTTTGTGTTTGATGGGCGCTAAAGTATATAGTATTGAAAGACAAACCGAGTTGTTTAAGCAAACCTCAGCATTACTGCCGAAATTAGGCATTCGTCCGAAGCATTTGTCTTTTGGGGATGGCTATAAAGGGCTTCCGAATCATGCGCCATTTGACAGTATTATTGTAACTGCTGGTGCGCCAATTATACCACAGCCATTGATGGCGCAACTAAAAATCGGCGGGAGATTAGTCATTCCTTTAGGCGAAGAGCACCAAATTATGACGCTATTGATTCGTAAAAATGAAACGCAATTTGAAAAGCATGAGTTCGGAGGATTTCGTTTTGTGCCTTTGTTGGAGAATAAGAATTAATTCGTTTGTGAATTTCTAAACGCGTCCATTTTGGCTTTTAGGGCTTCCATTTCTTCAAAAAGCAAATCTACTACTTTGTTGTTTTCCTTGGTTGGATTCATTTCGCTTTCCACTTCTTGAAGCGCTTTTAATCCGAGAGGTTCTTCAGCAATAACTTGTTTGATTTTTTCTTTGAGCCAGGCGATGAGTAATAATTCCAAATCGATTTGCAGCAAATGCGCTAATTGTTCTACTTGTTTTCTGGTGGGTGTGCGTTGGCCGTTTTCAAATTTGCTAATGAGCGCTTGGTCTATATTCAATAGATTAGCGACTTCACGGGTTTTGAAGCCTTTGGTTTCTCGTGCTTTTTTGAGTAAAGTGTGCAAGGATAAAAGTGGATTTTGTTATGACAAATTTAGTCATAATAACTCCAATTAGAAACTTTTTTTGATTCGATCTAAATCGCGTTTGGTATCTTGTTCTTTCAACGATTCGCGTTTGTCGTAAGTTTTCTTTCCGCGGCATAAACCAATGTCTAGTTTAGCCAAACCTTTTTCGTTGGTGTGTAATTTTAGTGGAATAATGGTCAGTCCTTTGGTTTGTACATTTTTGTGCAAACTTTTCAATTCTCTTTTATTCAGCAATAATTTTCGCTCGCTTCTCGCTTTGTGGTTGAATTGGTTTCCGAAGGCGTACTCTTCAATGTAGGTATTGATGGCGAACAGTTCCATGCTCTCGTTGAATTCACAAAAACTCTCCGTGATATTGGCTTTCCCCAATCGAATAGATTTGATTTCCGTTCCGCTTAACACGATTCCAGCCGTATAGGTTTCGAGAATTTCGTAATCGAAGCGGGCTCTTTTATTAAGAATGTTGACTAATTTCAGCATAGGAGCGCAAAGATACTATAAAAAGTGAATTGTCGAAATGCAAATAGTCACTTTCATTGCGCCTTATTTTCAAAGTCCATTTCACGGTTTTTATATTTTTATTAACATTTAATTATTATATTGTTTGATTTATTAACTTCGTGTTTAAATCTTTAAAAATCAATTTTATGAGAAATAAAGCGCTCCTCTTTTCATTGTTATTTATTGCGTTTTTCAGCGCTTGTAACCAAGATGAGAATGAATCGACTCCGATTGTAATTGAATCAGCACAGAAAGAACCTTTAACGACAGATCAAGTCAACAAAGTAATTGAAGATGCCTTAACTGCCAAAGGAAACTTTAGCTGGAAAGACGCGACCAATCAAGTGCTTTGGAGTGCGGCGTTACATGGCAACAATTTGATGACGATTGGTTTTGGCTCATCAAAATCGGATTTTGACCGGTCTAAAAGTTCCAATAATCAGGCGATTCAAGAAGAATTATTAAACATAATTATGACCTATGAAGATCAGCCACTGCAAAAAATTTTAGTATCGGCAGATACTGATCTAAACTTGATGAATGTGATTATTACCAAGCAAGAAACCATCATTGCCCTCAAGCGAAGTAAGTACATTCGTTATATAGAACCGGCAGATTATCGCTATGTTGCTATTAAAAATGGTCAAATGCGTGCCGCTGCATCGAGTTCAAGTTCATCGGGTTGTGGTTACGAATCTGAAGTCCTTGACGCTACAGATTATACAACGGTCACGCCGAATGCCAAAGTGCCTTGGACGTTTTATCAACACAATATTCCAAATGCATGGACTTTAAGTACAGGTCGTGGCGTGACAATCGGTATTATTGATACAGGAGTTTCTCCCAATCAAACATTGTTAGGAAGCAGTTTTAACACGGGTGATTCTTCGGGAAGAACAGCGCAAAAATTTGGCGTATATGTCGATTCTATTTGGCCGTGGAGTACAACTACTGATGGCCCGAATGATTTATGTGGACACGGAACGAGTATGGCTTCGGTGGCAACTGCGCCAAGAAATAATAACGGGATGCCGGTGGGTGTGGCGTATAATGCCAACTTAATTACCTATCGCGCTGCAGCCAACGTGGTCATTGATGGTTATCAAGAGCAAGAAGGTGTGAAGAAAGCATTTGTTGCGCTGGGCAATAACACCAATGTGAAAATCATTTCTATGTCGATGGGCTATGTTTTCTCCGTTGGAAAAATTGAAGACGCTATTAGATTGGCTTATAGCAAAGGAAAACTGATTTTCTGTGCCGCAGGTACATCGACTAGTTTTACCACATTTGTGGGCGTTATTTTCCCAGCTTGGATGCCAGAAACAGTAGCGGTAACAGGCGTGAAAGAAGGCGCGACAGTCGTAGCTTGCGATGATTGTCATACCGGAAGTAAAGTTGATTTTTCTATTGTCATGCAAAGAGCAGCTACAGGTAAAAATGTTCCTGTGAATAGCTATTACAATGCGCAGACCGATTATATAGGCGGTTCATCGGTGGCAACGGCAACAACTGCGGGAATTGCAGCATTGGTTTGGGCTAAAAATCCAACATGGACAAGAGATCAAGTTTTAACTAAAATGAAGCAATCCGGAAATTTCTATCCGAATAGAAGTTCAGAATACGGTTATGGAAATGTGAATGCGTTTTTAGCGGTTCAGTAATCAACTTCATTTCAATACAAAAAACCATCAAGATTTATTTTGGTGGTTTTTTTATGATTAGCCATTTCGGAATTGTACTTTTGGCTCATGCAATCCAATACCTCCAAAGATCCTTTACACGGCGTGACACTTCAAAAGATTGTCGAACAATTGGTTGACTATTATGGTTTTGATACGTTGTCGGAATTCATTAAAATCAAGTGCTTTTCGGACAATCCGAGTGTGAAGTCAAGTTTGACTTTCCTAAGAAAAACACCTTGGGCACGAAAAAAAGTAGAGGATTTGTATATCAGAACTTTACCAAAATTTGGCAAGTAAACCTTTATCCTTTGAAGTTTCTTTTCAGCAAGGAATAAATCACCGTATCTATAAACTTCCCGTCGAAGAACTCATTTTCTAAAATATGCGCTTCTTTGACAAATCCGTTTTTTTGAAGGACGCGCTCGGATGCAAGATTATCTGGGTCGATAACCGCCTCAATTGAATGGAGTTCCATGACATCAAAACCATAACGAACTACTTCTTTGATGGCTTCTGCAACAATTCCCTGTCCGTTAAATTCTGGTAAAATCATATAGCCAATTTCAGCGCGATAATTTTGAGGTTGAATTCTATAATGACCTATGATACCAATCAATTTCGGATTTCCTTTGAGTGTAATCGCCCAATTAATGCCTTCATTACTATCAATTTTCGAATTGATCATCGCAATATGTTCTAATGCTTCCTCGTCGTTTTTCACCAAAGGTCTAGGAATATATTTCATGGTTGACGGATTACTTCTTAACGCATAGACTTCTTTCACGTCGGCATTATCAAGTCGTCGCAACAGTAATCTTTCTGTTTCTAAGTTTTTAAATGGGTCAAAATTGATGTTGAGCATTGGCAGATTTATTAGATAATTTCAATAGAATAGGAACAGTTAAAAGTTTTATTGGCTTCCACAAATTGAATGGCTTCTTTGTTTTCGATGTTACCGTCACTTGAAGTCAAATCAGAATAACCAAGCCACGGTTCAAGGCAGATAAAGGGCGCGTTCATTTTCGTCCAAATGCCGAAGTTCTTGAAATCCTCAAAATAGAAGCTCAGTATTGGTTTGTTTTCTTCAAGAATTGAAATCTTTTTAGAGTTTAGCGATTTGAAGATGAGCGCGTCTTTTTCGAATAGAGAATAGGAGAGTGGAAGTACTTTTTCTTTTATTGGAATTTGCATTGTTGTAGATGAAAGCAAATCATTCTCTAAGACGAAACTGTTCAATTCCTCTGGTTTTTCAAACTCCAACGAATAGGAAGTGAATGCTTCAGCTAACGCAAATGCGGGATGTCCGCCGATTGAAAAAGGCATTCTTTCCTGCGTTTTATTGATGATTCTATATTCGATATTCAAACTATTTTCTGCTAAAGTATAGCAGATTTGAAGTTCAAAATCGAAAGGATAAATTGCGCTTGTTGTCTCATTTGCTTTCAAAGAAAATACGACTGCATTAACCGTTTTTTCTACAACTTCAAAAGCAAAATCTCTAGCAAATCCGTGTCTTGACAAGGAATAATAATTGTTTTTATACTGATACTGATTGTCTTTTAAAGTGCCTACTATTGGAAATAGAACAGGAGCATGTTTACCCCAAAAATCTGAATTTCCTTCCCACATATATTCACGATTAGAAAGGTTGTTTTGTAAGGAAAAAAGTTCGGCGCCCTTAGAAAATATCTTGGCAGTTAAATGTTGGTTTTGAATTATGATTTCCACGCTATAAGAGAAATAAGATTAATCGATTTGAATGTAGTAAATGTATTTTATTGAATTGAGAAACCAAAAACAAATAATATCATATTCAATCTTTTGTTTCATTTACGGTATTAACAACAACGGAATTCACTTGAATTACCTATATTTGATGCCCTTAAACCTAGTATTTGTGAGTCAAATTAATAAACTTAAAATTTTAAACGACCCTATTTATGGATTCATTACGATTCCAAATCCGTTACTATACGATTTAATTCAACATCCCTATTTTCAGCGATTGCGACGTATTTCTCAAATGGGATTGTCTTATTTGGTTTATCCTGGTGCACATCACACTCGTTTTCACCATGCATTAGGTTGTATGCATATGATGCAAAAAGCCATTGAAGTATTGAAATTTAAGGAAATTGCCATTTCAAAAGAAGAAGAAAACGCGCTGCTCATTGCTATCTTACTGCACGACATCGGGCACGGACCATTTTCACATGCCATGGAGCACAGTATTGTAGAAGATGTCAACCACGAAGCTATTTCACTGTTGTTTATGAACCAGTTGAATCAGGAGTTTGATGGAAAGTTGACGTTAGCCATACAAATCTTTAAAGGAGAATACCATCGTAAATTTATGTTGCAATTGATTTCGAGTCAGTTGGATATGGATCGCATGGACTATCTAAAGCGCGATAGCTTTTATACCGGTGTGGCAGAAGGAAATATCAATTCCGATCGTTTGATTCAGATGTTGAATGTGGTAGATGATGTTTTGGTCATGGAGGAAAAAGGAATTTATTCTATTGAAAAATTCTTAATGGCAAGACGTTTAATGTACTGGCAAGCCTATTTGCATAAGACGAGTTTGGTGGCCGAATTGATATTGATGAAAATCCTAAAACGCGCCAAAGAACTTACTTTAAAAGGAGAGACTTTGCCATCAAGCAATGCACTTTTGTACTTTATGAAAAACAAAATTGCATATGAAAATTTCGATAGTATCGTTTTAAGTAAATTTTCACAACTTGATGATTTTGATATTATTAGCGCAATTAAAGAATGGCAATATTCTGATGATTTTATCTTAAGTTCATTGAGTAAAATGATTATCAATCGAGATTTGCTCAAGATCAAACTGAGTAGCGAAAAAATTGACAAAGAAGCGCTAACCAATTTGACAGAGCGCTTTTCAAAGCTGAATAATTGCAGTTTGCAAGATGCAAAGTACTTTGTTTTTAAAGGAAAAATTGAAAACCAGGCGTACAGCAAAGATGCGGAACCGATTCACATTTTGAAGAAAGATAAGTCTATTGAAGATGTGCTGGAGGCATCCGATCAATTGAATTTGAAAGCCTTGTCAAAACCTGTAACCAAATATTATATTTGCTACCCAAAACAACTGTTAGAAAGTTAACATTTAAAAGCTATTTTTTATATTTTTGTGCACTATAAAAAAATCCTTGCTTGATAACGCAGTATTGTGGGAAAGGTAAATTTAGAAATAAGTAAAATAGTATGAAATTTACGGCGGAGCAAATAGCGACTGTACTAGAAGGCAAGGTGATCGGAGATCCAAGTGCCGCAGTTTCGTCTTTTTCTAAAATTGAAGAAGGTACCGAAGGAACGCTAACCTTTCTTGCAAATCCAAAGTACGAATCCTATATCTATACAACGAAGGCAACAATTACCATTGTAAATGCTTCTTTTGTGCCTGAAAATGAAGTAAATACTACAATGATTCAAGTTGAAGATGCCTATATGGCATTTACCAAATTGCTAACATTTTACGATCAAGCACGAAAGGATAGTAAAGTTGGAATCGAACAACCTTCAACAATTTCAGAAAATGTAACCTACGGTGCTGGATTTTATTTAGGCAGTTTTTGTTATATTGGGTCCAATGTAATCATTGGTGAAAACGTCAAAATTTATCCCAATTGCTTTATTGGTGACAATGTAGTTTTGGGCGATAACGTGACTTTGTATGCAGGCACCAAAATTTATCATGAATCAAGAATTGGAAACAATTGTATTTTCCATTCAGGAGTAATAATAGGTTCAGACGGTTTTGGATTTGCTCCTGATGCTGATGGAAGCTATGTAAAGATACCACAGATAGGCAATGTTATCATTGAAGATAATGTTGAAATTGGTGCTTCAACTACGATCGATAGAGCAACGATGGGCTCTACTATTATTCGAGAAGGAGTTAAACTTGACAATCAGATTCAAATTGCACATAATGTTGAAATTGGTGAAAATACAGTTATAGCTGCTCAAACAGGCGTAGCTGGTTCTACCAAAATCGGAAAAAATTGCGTCATAGGAGGACAGGTTGGTTTTGCTGGACATATTACTATCGGAAATAATGTGCGTATTCAAGCGCAATCTGGTGTTGGACGAAATGTAAAAGATAACGAAATCTTGCAAGGAAGTCCATCGTTTACCTATAGCGATTATAGCAAATCCTATGTGCATTTTAAGAACCTCACTAAGATTGTGGCGGAACTAGAAGAATTAAAGAAAATAATAAATAAAAATAAGTAAGTCATGGTGAAACAAAAAACCATAAAGAGCGAAATCTCTTTGATTGGTGTTGGATTACACACAGGAAAGGAAGTTAAGATGACTTTCAAACCTGCTCCAGTGAATAACGGATATACATTTGTCCGCGTTGATTTGGAAGGTGCACCCATAATTGAAGCCGATGCGAATTACGTAGTAAATACGCAAAGAGGAACAAACCTAGAAAAATTAGGCGTTAAGATTCAAACTTCTGAGCATGTTTTGGCAGCTTTCGTAGGATGCGATGTTGATAATGTGATTATTGAATTGGATGCGTCTGAACCTCCCATTATGGACGGATCTTCGAAGTTTTTTGTGGAAGCCATCGAAAAAGCTGGTATTGAAGAGCAAGAGGCTAAGAGAAATGTATACGTGGTTAAAGAGATAATTTCCTTTACTGATGAAACTACAGGGAGCGAAATCTTGGTAATGCCAAGCGATGAGTACCAAGTTACTGCGATGGTCGATTTTGGTACTAAAGTTCTAGGAACGCAAAATGCAAGTCTAAAACATATTTGCGATTTTAAAGAAGAAATAGCGGATGCTAGAACTTTTAGCTTCTTACATGAATTGGAAACTTTGTTAGATGAAGGTTTAATAAAAGGCGGCGATCTCAACAATGCTATAGTTTATGTAGACAAGGAGATTTCTGAAAAAACAATGAACAATCTAAAAGTAGCTTTCGGCAAAGAATCAATTGCTGTGAAACCAAATGGAATTTTAGACAACCTCACCTTGCATTATCCCAATGAAGCAGCACGTCATAAGTTATTAGACGTCATTGGCGATTTAGCTTTAATCGGAACCCGAATACAAGGTAAAATCATAGCCAACAAACCAGGACATTTCGTGAATACGCAGTTTGCGAAAAAGATGGCTAAAATCATCAAAATTGAGCAACGCAATCAAGTGCCAGTGTATGATTTGAATCAAGAACCTTTAATGGATATTCACAAAATCATGGCTATGTTGCCACATCGACCTCCATTCTTGTTGGTGGATAAGATTTTTGAATTGTCAGATACACATGTTGTTGGGTTGAAAAATGTCACGATGAATGAACCTTTCTTTGTCGGTCATTTTCCTGATGCACCAGTAATGCCGGGAGTTTTAATCGTTGAAGCGATGGCACAAACCGGCGGAATTTTAGTTTTGAGTACGGTTCCTGATCCAGAGAATTACTTGACATTCTTTATGAAAATTGATAATGTGAAGTTTAAGCATAAAGTCCTTCCAGGAGATACGTTATTCTTTAAATGTGATTTGATAAGTCCAATTCGACGTGGCATTTGCCACATGCAAGCCAATGCATACGCCAACGGTAAACTCGTTGCGGAAGCAGAATTGATGGCGCAAATTGCTAAAAAACAATAAAAAAAAGCAACTATGAATCAACCATTAGCATATGTCCACCCGGGCGCAAAAATTGCCAAAAATGTAGTCATCGAACCGTTTACAACCATTCACAATAATGTGATTATTGGTGATGGTACTTGGATCGGCTCAAACGTAACCATCATGGAAGGTGCACGAATTGGGAAAAACTGCAATATTTTTCCAGGTGCCGTCATTTCTGCCATTCCGCAAGATTTAAAATTTGGAGGTGAGGATTCGCTTACCATTATTGGTGATAATTGTACAATTAGAGAATGTGTCACCATCAATCGCGGTACAATCGCTTCTGGGCAAACTACCCTTGGCAATAACTGTTTGGTGATGGCAACTGCGCACATTGCTCATGATTGTCATATTGGTGATAATGCTATTATTGTCAATGGCGTTGCGCTAGCGGGTCACGTTGTAATCGGAAACCACGCTATCATTGGTGGTTTGGCTGCAATACATCAATTTATTCATATCGGAGATCACGCGATGGTTTCGGGTGGTTCTTTGGTAAGAAAAGATGTTCCGCCGTATACTAAAGCCGCAAAAGAGCCGCTTTCTTATGTTGGAATTAACTCTGTAGGTTTGAGAAGGCGAGGATTTACAACAGAGAAAATCAAAGAGATTCAAGATATTTATCGCATTTTATATCAGAAAAACTTCAATACAACCCAAGCTTTGAGTATTATTGAAGGTGAAATGGAGGCAACTCCAGAGCGCGATGAGATTTTAGATTTTATTCGAAATTCATCAAGAGGTATTATGAAAGGTTATTCTGGAAATTATTAAATAATAGAAGCAAGAATCAAGAAACAAGACTTTAAAAACACATATGTTTCTTCGATTAAACAATAAACAAATAAACGATTAAACACTATAAACATTTAAAAAATGGCATCTACATCAGATATTAAAAACGGATTGTGCATCAAATACAATAATGATATTTATAAAATTATTGAGTTCCTTCATGTGAAACCAGGGAAAGGTCCAGCTTTCGTTAGAACAAAATTGAAAAGTTTAACCAACGGAAAAGTGCTAGATAATACTTTTTCTGCAGGTCACAAGATTGAGGAAGTTCGTGTTGAAAATCATAAATTCCAATTTTTGTATCCAGAAGGAGATTTGTTTCACTTCATGAATGTGGAGTCATTTGAGCAAATTTCACTAAACAAAGCAATCCTTGATTCTCCTGAATTGCTAAAAGAAGGAGAAAGTGTAATGGTGAGTATTAATACAGAAACTGATTTGCCTTTATCTGTAGACATGCCTGCTTCTGTGATTTTGGAAGTAACATATGCGGAGCCAGGGGTTAAAGGAAATACAGCTACCAATGCTACAAAATCGGCAACGGTGGAAACTGGTGCTACGATCAACGTTCCTTTGTTTATCAACGAAGGTGACAAAATCAAAATTGATACAACTTCTGGTAACTATATGGAACGCGTTAAGTAAATTCTATGAAGTTCCCCAAAGTCCATGCGCTGCAACAAATTGCTGATTTACTTCAATGTGAATTCGTAGGTGATGCTAATTTTACTGTGTCTGGCATGAATGAAATTCACGTCGTAGAACCTGGAGATATTGTCTTTGTTGATCATCCGAAGTATTACGATAAAGCATTGCAATCAGCGGCAACCATTGTTTTAATCAATAAAAAAGTAGATTGTCCGGAAGGCAAAGCGTTGCTGATTTCTGATGATCCATTTAGAGATTTTAATACGTTGACGCGTCATTTTATGCCGTTTCAAGCGTCAAATGTTTCGATAGCAGTGACAGCAAAAATAGGCGAGGGCACCATTATTCAACCCAACGCCTTTGTAGGAAATCATGTGACGATTGGAAAGAATTGCTTGATTCATTCAAATGTTGCCATTTATGACCACACGGTCATTGGCGACAATGTTATTATTCATGCGGGAACTGTTTTAGGTGGAGATGCATTCTATTATAAAAAACGACCAGATGGTTTCGATCAATTGTTATCAGGTGGGCGCGTCGTAATTCACGATAATGTTGGAATTGGAGCTTTATGTACAATAGACAAAGGTGTGACTGGAGATACAACCATCGGTGAAGGAACCAAATTAGACAATCAGGTGCACGTTGGACACGACACAGTCATTGGAAAAAAATGTCTGATTGCTTCACAAACCGGAATTGCAGGCTGTGTGATTATTGAAGATGAAGTGACATTGTGGGGACAAGTTGGAACTACAAGTGGAATTACCATTGGAGCCAAAGCGGTGATCATGGGGCAAACTGGCGTGACCAAATCGGTGGAAGGCGGCAAATCGTACTTCGGAACACCGATTGAAGAATCTCGGGAGAAATTGAAGCAATTGGCAAACGTGAAGAGAATACCAGAAATTTTAAACAAATTAAAGTAAAATGTCTGCAAAGAAATTAATTCAAGATTTTTATAAATCGGAGGCACTTATCAATAGTGAATTGATGCGTACTTATTTGCATCCAGAGGTACTTTTAGATTGGAATAGTAGTACGGGATTCAAGCAATTGAATTACAAAGAAATTCTAGATCTAACCACAGAATTAGGTAAAGCATATGTACGTTCAAAAGCGAGAGTTACTCATCTTGTAAAAGAAGGTGATCAAATTGCAGTACGTTATTCTCATTATATAAAAACTGTTGAGAATCCCCGTGAAGAGATGCTTTTAGCGCATTTTATGGTCATTTGGGAAGTAAAAGACAATCTTTTATACCGTGGATTTCAACTGAGTCAATTGCCATAAATATTTAGAAAATAAACTTTAAAAGTAAATGTGAATCACTTACTTTTGCATCACCAATAAAAAATACAAAAACAAAATACTATGAGTGTTTTAGTCAACAAAGATTCCAAAATAATTGTGCAAGGTTTTACCGGAAGTGAAGGAACTTTTCACGCGTCGCAAATGATTGAATATGGTACGAATGTCGTAGGTGGCGTAACTCCCGGAAAAGGAGGAACGACTCATTTAGACCGACCTGTTTTCAACACAGTAATGGATGCAGTTGAAAAAGCTGGTGCAGATACAACCATTATTTTCGTTCCGCCCGCTTTTGCCGCAGACGCGATTATGGAGGCTGCCGATGCTGGAATCAAGGTGATTATTACCATTACTGAAGGTATTCCCGTAGCGGATATGATTAAAGCGAACGAATATATCAAAGAAAGAAATTGTACGTTAATTGGACCAAATTGCCCAGGCGTAATTACACCAGGTGAAGCCAAAGTAGGTATCATGCCAGGTTTCGTTTTCAAAAAAGGAAATGTCGGTATTGTTTCTAAATCAGGAACGTTAACCTATGAAGCAGCAGACCAAGTCGTAAAACAAGGTATGGGAATTACAACAGCCATCGGAATTGGTGGTGACCCGATTATCGGAACTACTACCAAAGCAGCAGTTGAATTATTGATGAACGATCCAGAAACCAAATGCATCGTGATGATTGGTGAAATTGGAGGTCAATTAGAAGCTGACGCCGCCAAATGGATAAAAGCAGACGGAAACAGAAAACCAGTTGTGGGATTCATCGCTGGTGAAACCGCTCCAAAAGGAAGAACCATGGGACATGCCGGTGCGATTGTTGGTGGTTCAGACGACACTGCTGAAGCGAAAAAACGAATCATGAGAGAATGTGGAATTCACGTAGTAGATTCTCCAGCAGAAATTGGAAAGAAAGTGAAAGAAATTATGGGATAATTTTGAAAGAAATTGTCTTCCCGAGCGCAGTCGAGGGACCAATATAAAGCTCCTGTTTATGGAGCTTTTTTCTTAAATTAAAATAACAAACACTTTGTGCCTTAGGGCCTTTGTGGCTAAACAAAATAATATGTATAAAGAATTAACAAAGTTCAAAACCAACAATCATTTCAACTTTACCGTTGATAACAATCTAGAAGAAGTTTGTAACGCGAGTGAAAATGGAAGCGGGGTGTTTCTAGTGTATGCCGCAGATGGAGAAGAGAAAGAACTCATTATGGTCGGTTCAACTGGAACGATTCAAAATGACGGTTCCTTAAAAAGCAAAAATGGTGGACTGTACGATAAAATTGTCAATGGACACCAATTCGCCAAAACGGGTCGCAAGTATTCTTGGCCAGCGCAAATGAAATTGGAAAAAATCGCTCGCTTGGAAGTGTATTGGTACGAAACATTCAATGCTAAGAACAAATTCATTCCGACGTATGTTGAAGGTTTGATTTTGCAGAAGTTCTTGGATGAAAATGGGAAGTTGCCACGGTGGAATGTGGCATTCTAAACTATTGCGCTACATTTGTAAGTATCTAAACAATAATCACTAAGCTATGAAACATCTTTATTTTCTCTTGTTATTAATTTGTCTTTCGAATACGGTGCAGTCTCAAGTCATCGTTTTTCCAGATCCTAATTTTAAAACAAAATTATTAATGTCAAGTACTACTAGTCTTATGGCTCTTGATAGTAATGATAACAAAATCAAAATTGATGCGAATGGCAATAATGAAATAGAAGTCAGCGAAGCCCAACTTGTTTATAAACTTAATGTTGAGTATGGTGCGGGAATGAACTATTCTGCTAGAATATCAAATTTTACTGGGATTTCCAATTTCTCCTCTTTAAGAGAATTGAAAACCGTTGGAAATAATGCCCCTTCATTGGATGTTAGTAGCTTATCAATGTTAGAGACGCTTAATTGTCGTGAAGCGACATTAACATCATTAAATGTGAATGGCTTGTCACTTCTTACTAGTTTAGAATGCCAATCGAATGCTTTAACGACGCTTAATATAAGCAGTCTTGTCAATTTGCAAGTGCTCGATTGTTCCAATAACTACTTAACGACTTTGGATGCAACCAACGCAGATCTAGTGTACATAAATTGTAGGACCAATTATTTAACCGCGCTCAATTTAGGCGTGCTACCCAATCTAACCCAATTGCTCTGCAATAATAATCAATTGACTACACTTGATATTAGCGGAATGAATTCACTAATGGAATTGTATTGTCACAACAATCAATTTACCATATTGGATATCAACAATAAAACACAACTTACTCATTTTGAGGCTTCGGGAAATCCTTTATTAGAAGTGATTTTAATGAAGAATTGTGGATTGAATGCGAATAATATTGGATTTGGTGCGCTGACATTAAGTACGGGAAGCGATTCGCATTTGCGCTACATTTGTATTGAAGACGAAAAGAGAAATACCATTTACAGTTATTTAAGCAGTTTTGACATCGTTGGCGTTATTGTTAATTCATATTGTACTTTTGGGCCCAGTGGTGTCTTCTATGTAATCAATGGTAATATCAAGTATGATTTCAATTTTAACGGATGTGATGCTAGTGATCCCTCGAATCCAGATATACGATTAAGTATTAATAATGGTATTAATTTTGGCGCGATTTATCCAAATGCATTAGGCAATTATTATGTACCGGTTCAAGGTAGTACTCAGACCGTCATTCCAGTGATCGAAAATCCAAATTATTTTGATATTTATCCGCCCAATTTTTCAGTTCAATTTCCATTGAATGTAAGTCCATATACCCAAAATTTTTGTATCACTCCCAATGGAGTGCATCCAGATTTAGAAATAATAATTATTCCTGTCAGTAGCGCCAGACCTGGTTTTGATGTCACTTTGAAAATTAAATATAGAAACAAAGGCACAAATGTTCAATCAGGTTCTATTAATTTTGTCTTTAATGATGCTGTTTTGGATTTCATTTCGAGTAATCCAATTGTTGCAAGTCAAGCGCTGAATACACTATCATGGAATTACACCAACTTAAGTCCATTTGAAACTCGTGAGATTTTTATCACTTTAAATTTGAATTCTCCAGTTGAAGATCCTCCCGTGACAGGTGGATATATTTTGAACTATTCCGCGTCAATCAGTTCACCTGCAGTTGAAGAAACACCAAACGATAATATTTTTGACTTCCGTCAAGTGGTTAGCAATTCCTTTGATCCGAACGACAAAACTTGTATTGAAGGCGCCACTATAACACCAAGTATGGTTGGGAAATACGTGCATTATAAGATTCTTTTTGAAAATACTGGAACCGCCAATGCCACCAATATTGTGGTACAGGACATTATCGATTTAAGTAAATTTGATATCAATTCACTAGCGCCCATTGATAGTAGCCATCCTTTTGTTACGAAAATATCCAATACAAATACAGTCGCTTTTATTTTTGAGAATATCAATCTACCATTTGCAGATGGTGTTAATGACGGATACGTAGCATTTAGAATAAAAACAAAACCGACGCTAGTAGAAGGTAACACTTTTAGTAATAGTGCTTCTATTTTCTTCGACTACAATGCGCCAATCATTACCAATACCGCAGTAACAACAGTGGCAGCTTTGGCCAACAGTAATTTTCAGTTTGAAACGTATTTTAAAATATGTCCAAACCCAGTTAGTTCGGTGCTAAATATTGAAGTAAAAAAACAAATTTATATTTCAGAAATAAGTATTTACAATGCCTTGGGGCAAATCGTACTGCTGATTCCAAATGCAAAAGACGTTAATGCGGTAGATGTTTCCAATCTGAAAACTGGAAACTATTTTATTAAAATACAATCGGATAAAGGAACATCAAATACTAAATTTATGAAGGATTAGAAATCTAGATGGACAGTTTTGATGCCCTACAGTTTAGTTCAGATGAAACTATAAAAAAATGGCAAGCTTGGAAGTCTAGTTAGTAACTTTAATTGAAACATAGATTAAGACTTAATACAAAATATAAAACAGCACTATGAAAAACTATTTCACATTAATAGCACTTACTTTAGGTCTTTTTGTAAAGGCGCAAATCGTAAATATTCCAGATGCAAATTTTAAATCTAAATTATTAGCGGCAGACACAAGCAATAATATTGCGATAGGAATCGACGGTTTTTCAATAAATATCGACACTAATAACAACAGTGAAATAGAAGTTGCTGAAGCATTAGAGGTCTATGAATTGTATGTCGATAATTCGAATATTGCAAATCTAACTGGAATTGCAGCATTTTCAAATCTTACAATAGTAGAATGTTGGAGTAATCAACTCACTAATCTAAATCTATCTGGTCTGTCTAATTTAATTTATTTGGATTGTCGTGCTAATCAAATTTCAGATTTGAATTTAACAGGATTAACTAGTTTAACAGGTATTGAATGCGGGATAAATCAGCTAACATCATTAAATCTGGCAGGCTTAAACCTAGAAGCTTTGGTATGCGAAGTCAATCAAATTCAGAGCCTAGATTTATCGCAACAAACCAATTTACAGGTTTTGCAATGCGACAGCAACCAGTTGACGTCGCTGGATCTTTCTGGGTTAAACCAGATCAATTATTTAATATGCAATTCGAATTTATTCACCACTTTAGATGTTTCTAACTTAATACTTTTAGATACTTTTGTTTTCGACTCTAATCCAAATTTGACGCATGTAAATCTAAAAAATGGTTCGATTGAATTTTTTGTAACATTTGATAATTGTCCTAATTTAGTTGGATTATGTGCAGATCCTGGGCAAATTACACAAATTCAAGATTTAGTTACGCAGTACAATTTTTCAAATTGCACGGTAAGTTCAGATTGTATTTTGAATACTAGCAGCTTTGCAAATGCTGATTCTTTTAAGATTTATCCAAACCCTGTTAGTTCTATATTGAATTTTGAATTTTCGGCTGATGCAAAGATTTATTCAATTTCAGTTTACAATAACTTAGGGCAATTGGTCTTGAAATCATCAAACGCTAAAGCTACTTTGGAGGTTTCAAGCCTGAAAACGGGTAATTACTGGATCAGAATAAATACCAATCAAGGGATTTCAAATTCCAAGTTTATCAAACTATAAACTTTTGGGTTTAGCCGATTTTTAATAGGTTATTAATTCATAATATTATTCTGTTCGCATTCATCACAATTAAATACATATTATGAGATACAATTTCCTTTTTATTTTAGCAATTTCCTTTTTATCAAGTGGGCAGACTATTCAATTTGCTGATCCAATATTCAAAGCGAAATTAGTTGCTGCAAGTCCCAACAATTCTACTGCTCAAAATGCGGCAGGAAGCAACATCACAATTGATTTGAATGGAAATGGCGAAATTGAAGTGGCTGAAGCCTCAGTTGTATCAGTACTAAACCTTTACGCATCTTCTATTACAGATATTACTGGTATTAATTCTTTTTCTAATCTTAAGACCTTGCTTTGTTCCCAGAATCAAATCGAATCGATTGATGTCACTGGGCTTCAATTGCTGGAAAACCTGCAGTGTATGGAAAGTGAAATTAGTTCTATCGATGTATCTAATTTAGTACATCTAAAATATATCTTATGTTATGATAATGCACTGTCTTCAATTAATTTAAGTGGTTGTACTGGACTAGTTTACTTGTCGGCTTATAATAACATGCTAACTTCACTAGAAATAGGGCAATGTCCCAATCTCCAAACTTTGGACTGTTGGGAAAATCAATTAACTTCTTTGAACGTTAATCACCTTTCTGGTCTTAAATATTTATATTGTTACAGAAATCAGTTGACCGCACTCGATTTAAGCGGGATGTCGAATCTTTTGGGATTCTCCTGTGTAGAAAATCAAATTAGTTCATTAAATCTTTCTGGTTTAACTAATCTTCAGGATTTAAGTGTACGTGATAATTTGTTAACATCAGTAGACTTAAGTGACCTTACCAACCTTTTTTATTTTCTAGGCAATAACAATTACTTGACAACTTTAGATTGCTCTAATCTGCCGCACTTGTTAACAGTATATTGCTTTAATAACTTGTTGACCTATCTAAACGTAAAAAATGGCTCAAATGAAACGGCAGTCGCTTTTTATGGAAATCCAAATTTGCAATTTATTTGTGCAGATACGCCGCAACTAGCAACAATTACTGCTAGTGCAATTCAAAATGGTAATGTTAATTGCCAAATTGATGATGTTTGTACACTTTCAAACAATGAGTTTGTAGCAAGCTACCCACTTGTAATTTCTCCAAATCCAGTTTCAGATGTACTGAATATTAATGTAGATGCAGACATTAAATCAGTTGTAATTTTCAATTCACTTGGACAATTAATTGCAAATATTGCAGATGTGACGAAGGTCAATTTGATTGATGTTTCAACTCTCAAAACAGGTAGCTATTTCGTAAAAATAAATACCAAGAAAGGGACATTTAATACCAAGTTTATCAAACTATAAACGGATTGGTTTCAATAAAAAAACCTGCTGTAAAGCAGGTTTTTTTTATTCAATTATCAATAATCAATTACTTCAAACTTCCCACCATTTCTTCCGGCTTCACCCAAGCATCAAAATCTTCCGCACTAACATAACCTAAACGAACCGCCTCGTCTTTCAGAGTTGTTCCGTTTTTATGCGCCGTTTGCGCAATTTCAGCGGATTTGTAATAACCAATTTTTGTATTTAAAGCGGTGACCAACATCAAGGAATTGTCTACCAATTCTTTGATGCGTTTGTAATTTGGTTCAATGCCGCTCGCACAATGTTCCTCAAACGACAAACAAGCATCGCCTAAAAGTCTCGCCGATTGCAAGAAGTTCGCCGCCATGACCGGTTTAAAAACGTTCAATTCGTAATGTCCTTGCATGCCGCCAACACTAATGGCGACGTCGTTTCCGATGACTTGCGCACAAACCATCGTCAGTGCTTCACATTGCGTTGGATTTACTTTTCCTGGCATAATGGAAGATCCTGGTTCATTTTCTGGAATTAAGATTTCACCAATTCCGGAACGTGGACCCGAAGCCAGCATTCGAACGTCATTAGCGATTTTGTTTAGTGAAACCGCCAATTGTTTTAGAGCGCCGTGACTTTCTACAATTGCGTCGTGCGAAGCCAAAGCTTCAAATTTGTTGGGTGCCGTTACAAACGGATGGCCGGTAAATTGGGCAATATATTCGGCAACTTTCACGTCGTAACCATCAGGCGTATTCAATCCAGTGCCGACAGCGGTTCCGCCCAATGCTACTTCTGAAAGATGTGATAAGGTATTTTTTAGTGCTTTAATGCCGTAATTCAATTGGGCAACGTAACCAGAGATTTCTTGTCCAAGGGTTAAAGGCGTCGCATCCATCAGGTGTGTTCGACCAATTTTTACAACGTTATTGTATGCAACTGCTTTTGCGTGTAATGTATCTCGCAATTTCTCCACACCAGGAATAGTCGTTTCAACAACCGCCTTATAAGCCGCAATATGCATTCCGGTTGGGAAAGTGTCATTAGAAGATTGCGATTTGTTGACGTCATCGTTAGCCTTTACCACCGGTTCGCCTTCGCCAATTTTGAAACCTGCCAATACCTGCGCACGATTTGCCACCACTTCATTGACGTTCATATTGCTTTGCGTTCCAGAACCTGTTTGCCAAATCACTAATGGAAATTGATCATCGAGTTTTCCAGCCAAAATCTCGTCGCAAACGGCAGCAATCGCATTGCGTTTTTCGGTTGATAATACGCCTAAGTCGCAATTGGCATAAGCCGCAGCTTTCTTTAAATACGCAAAACCTTCTATGATTTCTTTGGGCATGGATGCCGATGGACCGATTTTGAAGTTATTTCTAGATCGCTCGGTTTGCGCTCCCCAATACTTATCAGCTGGGACTTTCACTTCACCCATGGTGTCTTTTTCAATTCTGTATTCCATTGTTTTTTTGTTATATGTTATAGTTGTAAGTTGTATGTTGTAAGTTTTTGGGCGTTTCCCTACGGGCAGTCGGCTTATCAGCCTCGTGTCCCTTCGGGTCGGGCTTTTCGCAGTGCGCGGCACTTTGCTTCAATCCCTAACGCGAGCCCTAGCCCAGATAGAGCCGATATCCTTTTTTTGGTACGAAGTATGAGAACCTAAAAAAGATAAAGGCGAAAGCTGGAAATAGCTCCTAAAAAGCTGTCCAAATTTACGCATAATTACTATTTTATAAAAATTGATTTGGAATTAATTGGTAAGAAAAAATAATACACTTACATTTGCGTATAAATCAAAAAAATTCCGGAAAACATGTTTGATTTTTCACAGTATTTAGGCTTTTTATTATTCTTAACCGTCC
>CANHEA010000008.1 GCA_947459635.1 Flavobacteriaceae bacterium
AAAAAAAAGCGATAATAATACTACCACTTGATGACAACAAACGAGGAATTTCAAGACGAAACAGCGCATGATCATTTTACTTCAAATGCCAATAATCCGATCAGAAAAGACGCCTTCGATCTTTCTGATGAGGATAAAATCGAAGCCATAAAAAAAGACGTCGAAAGTATCCTTCTTACTTTAGGAATGGACCTCACCGACGACAGCATCAAAGGAACTCCGAACCGTGTAGCAAAAATGTTCGTAAAGGAAATTTTTGGTGGCTTGAATCCAAATAAAAAACCAAGTTCATCAACCTTTGAAAACCAGTACAAATACGGCGAAATGCTCGTTGAAAAGAACATTACTCTTTATTCAACTTGTGAACACCATTTGCTACCCATCATTGGAAGAGCCCATGTAGCCTACATTTCTAGCGGGAAAGTTATTGGGCTTTCAAAAATGAACCGCATTGTAGATTATTTTGCCAAGCGACCGCAAGTACAAGAAAGATTGACGATGCAAATTGTAGAAGAACTTCAAAAAGTGCTGAAAACAGAAGATGTTGCCTGTGTCATTGATGCCAAGCATTTGTGTGTGAACTCAAGAGGAATTCGCGATATCGAGAGTAGTACTGTCACCGCCGAATATGGTGGTCAGTTTAAGAACGAATCAAAACGCCAAGAGTTTTTAGAATATATAAAATTGGATACGAAATTTTAATTGTAACGAATTGCCCTAGCCCTGATTGCAGCGGAAATCCTTTTTTGTTTTATCAACTTTAGTAAGTTAAGCAGATTTTTTAGAACAAAAAAGATTGAAGCGAAAAGCAGGAATAAGCTCCTAAAAAATACACCATGCCTTTATACCAAAATCAAACGCTGAAAATATACAACTCGCTTTCCGGAGAGAAAGAAACTTTTACGCCTATTCACGAAGGCAATGTGGGTATGTATGTTTGTGGACCCACGGTTTACAGCAATGTGCACTTAGGAAATGTCCGAACTTTTATGTCGTTTGACGTGATTTTCAGATACTTATTGCATTTGGGATATAAGGTTCGCTATGTTAGAAATATTACAGACGTCGGGCATATTGTGGACGACGTTGATGAAGGGGAAGATAAAATTGCAAAAAAAGCACGACTTGAACAATTGGAACCAATGGAAGTGGTGCAGCAATATACCGTTGACTTTCACGATATATTGCATGAATTTAATTTCTTACCGCCAAGCATAGAACCAACTGCAACGGGACATATCATCGAGCAAATTGAAATTGTCAAGAAAATCATCGACTCTGGAATTGGTTATGAAGCGAATGGCTCAGTGTATTTTGATGTGGTCAAATTTAACGAAACCAATCACTACGGAAAATTAAGCGGGCGAAATATTGATGACATGTTAGCCAATACCCGCGACTTAGATGGACAGTCTGACAAAAGAAATTCCCAAGATTTTGCGCTTTGGAAAAAAGCCGAACCGCAACATATTATGCGTTGGCCTTCTCCTTGGGGCGATGGATTTCCGGGTTGGCACTTGGAGTGTACTGCGATGAGCACGAAATATTTGGGCAATCAGTTTGATATTCACGGCGGTGGAATGGATTTAAAATTCCCGCACCACGAATGTGAAATCGCACAAAATGAAGCTTGTACTGGTAAAACTCCTGTTAATTATTGGATGCACGCCAACATGCTGACTTTAAACGGGAAGAAAATGGCAAAATCTACTGGAAACAATATTCTTCCGAGAGAAATTCTGACCGGGGAAAGTCCATTTTTGAGCAAAGCATTTTCACCAAGCGTTGCACGATTTTTTATGTTACAAGCGCATTACAGAAGTGTCCTTGATTTCTCAGACGAAGCAATTGTGGCGGCTGAAAAAGGCTATAATCGATTGATGGAAGCAATGGGAATTTTGCATGAAATCCAACCTAATCCAATGTCTTCATTAGATATTGAATCATGGAAAAAAGCTTGTTATGAAGCGATGAACGACGATTTCAATTCACCAATTTTGATTGCACAATTGTTTGAAGGCGTTCGCTTTGTGAACTTATTGAATGATGGTTCTGCTACTTTAAACGCTACTGATTTAGAAAGCTTTACACAATTGATGCACGCCTTTGTATTCGACGTTTTGGGATTAGTCAATGAAAAAGAAACAGGCAACAACACTCAAAAATTAGAAGGTGTCATTCACATGCTCATTGGTATGCGAAATGATGCGCGTGCGAACAAGAATTTTGCGCTTTCTGATCAAATAAGAGATCAATTGATTGCGTTAGGCATTCAGTTGAAAGACGGGAAAGATGGCACCAGTTTTAGTTTATAAGAATGGTTATCAGTTGTCGGTTGTCTGTTATCAGTAACCGACAACTCACAACCGACAACCGACAACCGACAACCGACAAAAAAATGCGCTCCAAAATCGTACAATTTCCTTTTATTCTACTCATACGATTTTACCAAGTCGCAATTTCGCCATTCACTCCAGCGGCCTGTCGGTTTGAACCAACCTGTTCTCATTATAGTTTGGAAGCAATCAAAACGCATGGGGTTTTTAAAGGAGGTTGGCTAGCAATCAAAAGAATTAGCAGCTGCCACCCTTGGGGAAAAAGCGGCTACGATCCTGTTCCAAAAAAGTAGCTACGTACAAAGATTCCAGTGCTTTTGCGCAAACTCTATCAAAATTCTTTATTTTTACAAAAACAAAAACCCCAAAAGTTATGTCTTTACCCTTATCAATAGTCTGGAATCCCACCGAAGGAATCGATCTTGGTTTTTTCGTCATAAGATACTATAGTTTGATGTTTGTCATCGCTTTCGGGCTTGGATGGTACATCATGAAACATATTTTTGAACGGGAAAACGAATCTTTAGAGAAACTCGACTCGCTGTTTATATGGACTGTCTTAGCAACATTATTAGGCGCAAGATTGGGTCACGTTTTCTTTTACGATTGGGAATACTATAGCAATCATCCATCGGAAATATTGCTTCCTTTTAGATTCGACCCTGTTTTTGAATTTACTGGATTTCAAGGATTAGCGAGCCACGGTGCTGCCATTGCCATTATCATTGCGATGTATTTCTTCAGCAAAAACGTCATGAAAAGACCGTTGCTGTGGGTGTTAGATCGCGTTGTTATTCCAGTAGCAAGTGGCGCAATCTTTGTCCGAATCGGTAATTTTTTCAATTCAGAAATTGTAGGAAAAGAAACTACATCTTCACTTGGTGTTCGCTTCGTTAGAGATCATTTTAGCGCGCGTGATGCGATGGCAAGAACGCAAATTTCCAATGCCAAAGATGCCTATCATGCAATAGTGACAGATCCTAAATTTGCGACCGTTTTGCAAGAAGTCCCATCTAAACATCCAGCGCAATTGTACGAATCCATCTCCTATGTTTTTGTATTTGGAATCCTATTCTTCTTGTACTGGAAAACCAATGTTCGCGAAAAGCTTGGTTTTCTATTCGGATTATTCTTAGTTTTACTTTGGTCTGTCCGCTTTGTCGTAGAGTACGTCAAAGAAAGTCAAGGTGGCATCGAAGAATATTTAGGCCTATTCTCAACCGGACAATGGTTGAGTATTCCATTTATCTTGATTGGTTTATATTTTGTTTTTAATGCAGAAAAACCTATCGAAGAAATCTAAGAAATCCAAAATACACTCTTATAAGCCATTAGCATTTGTTAGTGGCTTTTTTTATTAGAAGCTATTTCCTGCTGTCCACTCTATCTTTTGTTCTGAACGCCAGAACAAAAGGATGCCGTTTCCATCAGGGCTAGGGTTGCGATTCATCAATCTACATTCGTTATTCAATACTCAACATTAAAATATCTAGAGCGACGAACATTATTCGCAAGTAAGTAAACACCAAAATTATCTAGCCAATACCAAGTAATCAAAGAGAAAGCACCTTTGCACAATACGGTCCAAAGCAAAACAAGTGCGCTTACGAATAGGAATAAAAAAACCCGATATCACTATCGGGTTTCTTTTATTCTTTTAGAAGAGAAGATTATGCTCTGTTGTGTTCTTCTTCAATTCTTTCGTGTTCTTTCTTAGAAATCGTATCAACCAATACTGGTGTTGCAATAAACAACGATGAATACGTTCCAACTACGATACCAATCAACATCGCGAAGATGAATCCTCTGATTGATTCTCCACCAAATACAAACATGATTAATAATACCAAGATCATCGTCAACGACGTATTAATAGTTCTCGACATGGTTGAGTTGATCGATTGATTTACAATCTGATTAAAGTTACCTTTAGCTTTACCACCTAAATATTCACGAACTCTATCAAATACAATTACAGTATCATTCATCGAATATCCAATTACGGTAAGAATCGCCGCGATAAAGTGCTGATCGATTTCCATTCCGAATGGCATGTATTTCCACAATAAAGAGTAGATACCCAATACGAAGATAACGTCATGCGCTACCGCTGCAATCGCACCTAAACTATATTGCCATTTTCTAAAACTGATTACCAAATACAATCCAACAATCAACATCGCACCTAATACCGCCCAGTAAGAATTGGTTTTGATATCATCTGCCACGGTTGGACCTACTTTAGACGCTTGCAAAATACCATATTTCTTACCTTCATAACTATTGACAAATTTGTCATAAGTCATGTTAGCGTCGTAATGTTTTTTCAAGTTGTCAAACAAAATTTGATTTACTGCTTGATCTGCTTCAGTTCCAGCTTCGTCAACTTTGTATTTTGTAGTAATTTTCAATTGGTTGTCTTTACCAAAAACTTTGGCTTCCGCACTTCCGTCAAAAACTTTTACCAATTCTGAACGAACTAATTCCGCTGAAACTGGTTTTTCAAATCTCACTTGGAAAGTTCTACCTCCTTTGAAATCCACACCATAATTCAACCCGTGAGTCGAAAGTGAAATTACACTCACAATACAAACCACGATAGAAAAGATGTAAGTATATTTCTTAATTCCAAGGAAATCAAAATGGAAATTAGTAAAGAAGTTTTTAGAGAAACCGGTTACGAAAGTCAATTTGTTACCTCTGCTTACACTCCAATCCAATAAGATTCTTGTGATAAAAATAGAAGTAAATAATGACGTTGCGATACCAATTAATAAGGTAGTAGCAAATCCTTGAATTGGACCAGTACCAAAAATCAATAATACAGCTCCAGTTAAAACGTGAGTTACGTTCGCATCAACAATAGAACGCATCGCACCTTTCCAACCGAATGAAGCTTTAATGGCTTCTTCAATGGTTTTGCCCGAGCGCAGCTCCTCTTTTGCCCTTTCATAAATAATGATATTCGCATCGACCGCAGTACCCATGGTTAACACGATACCTGCAATACCAGGCAATGTCAATACAGCACCCAAGCTTGCTAGAATTCCGAATAAGAATAAAAGGTTGATCGCTAATGCAATATTTGCAAACCATCCTGATTTACCGTAGTAAACAATCATCCAAAGTGATACGATCAAAAGACCAATGATTGCTGATGTAGTTCCATTATCAATTGCTTCTTGACCTAAGGATGGACCTACTACTTCAGATTGTACAATTTCAGCAGCTGCTGGTAATTTACCCGCTCTTAAAACATTCGCTAAATCTTTAGTTTCTGTCACATCAAAAACACCAGAAATTTCAGATCTTCCTCCAGAAATTGGACCACTAGAAACACCTGGAGCAGAATAGACAACATCATCCAAAACGATGGCAATGTTACCTTTTGTACTAAAAGCTTTACCAGTTAATTCTTCCCATGATTTAGCTCCTGCACCATTCATTTGCATGGTTACGGAAGGCTTTCCTAATTGATCAAACGAATCACGCGCGTCAGTTACTACACCACCGCTCATAGAAGCTTGGTTATCTCTATTGCCTTTTAAAGCATAGAGTCCAACTGTTGTAACCGATTTTTTAGTTTTCTCATCAACATCTGTCGAAGGTTTACCCCAAACAAATTTTGCATATCTTTTGTCCGCTGGCAACAAAGCTTTAATATCTGGACGTTTCAAATAGCTATTAATAACAGCCGTATCTTTTGGATCAACAACAGCTAAAACTGGTCCACCACCTTGTGCCACAAATTTATCAAGTAAAGGATTATCTCCTTTTTTAGTCGCAGTTGAATCTTTTACTTTATCATCGGTCAACAACTTATTGATAGAGTCATTAGCCGCAGTCGAAGTTTCTTTAGCAGGCTCAACAGCTTTTTCGGTAGCTTTTAATGCGTTATTGGTTGCCATTAAGAAGTTACCTAACTCATCAATTTTGTAAGTTTCCCAAAACTCCAATTGTGCAGTACTTTGCAATAATTTTTTGATACGATCTACGTCTTTAGCCCCTGGAAGTTCTACTAAGATTCTTCCTGACTGACCTAATTTTTGGATGTTTGGTTGTGTTACTCCAAACTTATCGATACGTTTTCTTAATACTTCAAAGGCGCTTTCGATAGACTCATCTACTTTTCTACGAATTACTTTTTTTGTTTCTTCGTCGGTCATTTTAAAGTTAACCTCATCACCTAAAGTTTTGTTTGCAAAAATTTCAGGAGAAGCCAATTTTGTGGTTCCGTTAGAAGCAGTTTCAAATTCTCTAAAGAATACATCTAGATAATCTTCGTTACCTTGACGATTTTTAGTAGCATTCGCCAAAGCTTGGTTGAAAACTGGATTCTTAGAATTGTTAGACAATCCTTTTACAATGTCCTTTACAGAAATTTGAAGTTGCACATTGATTCCTCCTTCTAAGTCTAGACCTTTGTTGATTTTTTTGTCTTTCACTTCATTATAAGTGAAATCAGTAAATCCAAGACTGAATACTTTTTCTTTCCCAATGGAATCTAAATACTTTAATTCTTTTTCGGAATTGCCTTTCGCAAATATTTTCGCGTCATTTTCTACATTCTGCGATACGAAAGTGAAAGAAAGTTGGTAAATACTTACCAATGCAAATAAAATTGCAAAAAATTTAACTAGTCCTCTATTCTGCATTATTACTAATAATTAATTAATTTTCGTTTGTAATATTTTATTTAAAAGTTAAAAAAACGTTGAGTATTGAAAATTTTATAAAAAATCTACTCAGACAACACTTCTCCAATTTTTTAAACCGAGCAAATATATAATTTACGTTAAGATTAACCAATTTATTTATCGATTAATCTCAAAAAAAAAGACTGCGAAACTGCAGTCTTCTATTTATGTCATGAAAAAACTTATGCTAAAACCGATTTTAAGTCAGCATTCATACTTCTAACTGCTGTCGCGCTTTTTTCAAAAGCTGCTTTTTCTTTCTCATCTAATGCAATTGTAACAATCTCCTCGATACCATTTCTACCGATAATACATGGCACACCAATACAAATGTCGCTTTGTCCGTATTCTCCATCTAACATAACAGAACAAGCAATCATTTTCTTTTGATCGTTTAAGATACTGTCTACTAAGTAAGCAACAGAAGCACCAGGCGCATACCAAGCCGAAGTTCCCAAGAGACCTGTAAGTGTTGCACCTCCCACCATTGTATCAGCAGCAACTTTGTCTAATTGCTCTTGTGATAAGAATTCAGAAACTGGAATCCCATTATAAGACGCCAATCGTGTTAATGGAATCATCGTTGTATCTCCATGCCCACCAATCACCATTGCTGAGATGTCGTTGATTGGTTTGTCTAGCGCTTTTGACAAATAATATTTAAAACGAGAGCTATCCAAAGCACCGCCCATTCCAATAATTCTGTTTTTTGGTAAGCCTGTAGCTTTCAATGCCAAATAAGTCATTGTATCCATTGGATTAGAAACCACAACTACGATTGTATTTGGAGAATGCGCTAAAACGTTATCCACTACAGATTTTACAATACCAGCATTAATTCCGATTAATTCCTCGCGAGTCATTCCTGGTTTTCTTGGAATTCCGGAAGTAATTACAACCACATCGCTATTCGCCGTTTTTGAATAATCATTAGTAATGCCGCTTACTCTCGTATTAAAACCTGTATTGGCAGCACATTGAGAAATATCCATTGCTTTTCCTTCGGCAAATCCTTCCTTAATATCCAATACTACTACTTCGCTCGCAATGCCTCTGTACGCAATCACGTCTGCACAGGTCGCTCCTACGTTGCCTGCTCCTACTATGGTAACTTTCATTTTTTTTCTATTTTGAATTATGAATTTTAAATTTTGAATATATTCCGAATTCTAAATCATTCAAAATTTAGAATAATTTTATGCATCAATTTTGGCATACACTGCATTCTTTTCAATAAATTCTCTACGTGGCGGCACCTCATCGCCCATCAACATGGAGAATACTTGATCCGCTTCTGCTAAACTATCAATATTAACTTGACGTAAGGTTCTAAAATTCGGATCCATTGTTGTTTCCCACAATTGTTCCGCGTTCATTTCACCTAAACCTTTGTAACGCTGAATTGCTGCGCTTCCGCCCATTTTTTCGTTGGCGATATCACGTTGGTCATCATTCCAAGCATATTCTTTTTTGTTTCCTTTTTTAACCAAATATAAAGGCGGCGCTGCAATATAAACGTGTCCTTGTTCAATCAGTTCTTTCATGAATCTAAAGAAGAACGTTAATATTAAGGTAGAAATGTGACTTCCATCGACATCGGCATCACACATAATAATTACTTTATGGTAACGCAACTTTTCTAAATTTAAAGCTTTGCTATCTTCTTCTGTTCCGATAGTCACGCCCAATGCCGTAAAAATATTTCGAATCTCTTCGTTTTCGAATACTTTGTGATGCATGGCTTTCTCTACGTTTAAGATCTTTCCACGCAATGGTAAAATCGCTTGGAAATTTCTATCTCGTCCTTGTTTTGCTGTTCCACCAGCCGAATCTCCCTCGACCAAATATACTTCGCATTTTGCTGGATCTTGTTCAGAACAATCCGACAATTTTCCTGGCAATCCACCGCCACCTAAAACGGTTTTACGTTGCACCATTTCACGCGCTTTCTTTGCTGCGTGACGAGCTTGTGCCGCCAAGATTACTTTCTGCACAATGATACGAGCGTCATTTGGATTTTCTTCCAAATAATTCTCGATCATTTCGCTTACTGCTTGACTCACTGGAGAAACAACTTCTCTGTTTCCTAATTTGGTTTTCGTTTGACCTTCAAATTGAGGTTCAGCCAC
Source organism: Flavobacteriaceae bacterium (assembly GCA_947459635.1). Taxonomy (GTDB): domain Bacteria; phylum Bacteroidota; class Bacteroidia; order Flavobacteriales; family Flavobacteriaceae; genus Flavobacterium. The sequence goes on from CANHEA010000008.1 coordinate 9,163, forward strand.
TTTTACCGAAATAATCGCAGTCAATCCTTCACGGAAGTCATCTCCCGCAATCTCGAATTTCAATTTATCTAACATTCCAGAGGCATCGGCATATTTCTTTAAAGAACGCGTCAATCCGGTTCTGAAACCTTGCAAGTGCGTTCCTCCTTCGTGTGTATTGATATTGTTGACGTAAGAGAAAATATTTTCTGTATAACTGGTGTTATAAATCAACGCCACCTCAACTGGAATTTCTCCTTTTTCATTATCCATCGAGATAACGTGGGAAATAATTGGCTCGCGATTACCATCCAAATAGCGGATATATTCTTTCAATCCTTCGTCAGAATGAAAAACTTCTTGAATAAAATTGCCGTCTTTATCTTTTTCTCTTTTGTCCGTAAAAGTGATAGTGATTCCTTTGTTCAAAAACGACAATTCACGCATACGAGCAGACAATGTCTCATAGGTAAATTCCGTAGTTTGCGTGAAGATTTGTTCATCAGGATAAAACGTTTGCATTGTACCACGTTTGGTAGTTTCACCAATTTGCTTTACGGGATATAATGCTTTACCTCTTTCGTATTCTTGTTCGTAGATTTTCCCGTCTCTAAATACCGTAGAACGCATGTGCTTTGACAAGGCGTTTACCACAGATACTCCAACTCCATGAAGACCTCCGGAAACTTTATAAGAGTCTTTATCAAATTTTCCTCCAGCACCGATTTTGGTCATAACTACTTCAAGAGCTGAAACGCCTTCTTTTTTATGTAAATCGACTGGAATTCCACGTCCGTTGTCTTCCACCGTAACCGAACCGTCTTCATTAATCGCAACACCAATCGTATCGCAATGTCCGCCCATGGCCTCATCAATCGAGTTGTCTACTACTTCGTAAACCAAATGGTGTAACCCTCTTACACCTACATCTCCAATATACATCGATGGACGCATTCTTACGTGCTCCATTCCTTCTAATGCCTGAATACTATCTGCCGAATAATTGTGCTTCTTGATTTCTTCGCTCATAAAAATTTTCTCTAAAAAATGTGTTTTTTGTCTAACACGCAAATATATTAAAACAGGAACGATTTCATAGTAAAAATGCCGTAAATGGGTATGAAGTTATTAACATTATGTTGATTTATTTTCACAACATTTTCACACCTGTTCCAAAGTCTTTTGAATATACAATTTGACCAAAATTAAAATCAACTCCAGTGGCAATATCTTCCTTTAGCAGTAAGGCACCATCAGCATCCAGATAGGTCAAAAGTGGTGCAATTTGACATAGTCCAGAAATACCAACTGTCGATTCTGTCATGCATCCTGCCATGAGTAATAAGCCCTGTTCTTTTGCTTTCGAAATCATTCGCAACGCTGGCGTTATTCCACCACATTTCATTAACTTAATATTAATGCCATGAAAAATCTCAGAACAAGTCGCAACATCGGCCTCTCTCTGACAACTTTCATCAGCGATAACGGGCAAAACAGCATGCTTTCTAACGCGTTTCATTCCGTCAACATCCTCCGCTTTTAAAGGCTGCTCAATGAATTCAACATTCAACTCTTTCAAAATCTTAGCGTTATCGATTGTTTGCTGCGCACTCCAAGCGCAATTGGCATCAATTCGAAAAATAGCATTGGTAATTTTGCGCAGGCTTTCAACAATAAATAGATCGTTTGATGTTCCTAGTTTGATTTTATAAATGGGCCATGGTTTTTCGATTATTTTTTGCTGCATCATTTCCAACGAATCAATTCCAATCGTATAGGAAGTTAGCGGCGTGACGTCATCTTCTTTCGACCAAAAGCTTCTCAACGTCTGTAAATGCTTTCTTGAATAGTAATCCCAATACGCAATATCAACGGCACAAAGCGCAAAATAATCATCTGGAATAATGCTAGACAATTGTTGCCATAGCTCACTTGGATGAAATTCCAAAACACTATCAACTATTGGCTTTACTTTCAACAAACTTGCAGTAAGTCGCTCTGTTGTGCTGTGGTAATACGGATTGACGGTCGCTTCGCCATAACCAAAATGTACTTCATCCGAAATACAAACGACAACTGTTTTTTGAATATTGACCGTGTATCGAGAAATCGTAAACGGATGCTGTAAAGGCAAGTCGAAAAATTGAAAAGATAAAGTAAGTCCCATGCGGTTTGTTCGATTTAAAAAAAAAAGCGTTGACCGAAATCAACGCCTTAAAAATACAAACTAAACTAAAACCAACTTTTTATTTATTTAACCTTTTATATAGGCATCATCATGAACGTTTGCCACCGCTCTACCTGAAGGATCATTCATGTTTTTGAATGCTTCATCCCATTCCAACGCAATTTTGGTACTACAGGCGACACTCGCCTCTTGTGGAACGCTCAATGCAGCAGCATCGCTTGGGAAATGTTCGTGAAAAATAGACCGATAATAATATTCTTCTTTTGAGGTAGGCGTTTGAATTGGAAATTTAAATTTCGCATTGGCTAATTGTTCATCGGAAATTTCATTGGCAACCATTGCTTTCAGTGTATCAATCCAACTATAGCCAACGCCATCGCTAAATTGCTCTTTTTGTCTCCATGCAACACTCGCAGGCAACATATCTTCGAAGGCTTTTCGGAGCACCCATTTTTCCATGCGCTCTCCATTAATCATCTTGTCTTGTGGATTGATGCGCATCGCCACGTCCATAAATTCTTTATCTAAGAACGGCACACGTCCTTCGATGCCCCACGCCGCCAAGCTTTTGTTGGCACGTAGACAATCATACATATGCAATTTACTGAGTTTTCTGACCGTTTCTTCGTGAAATTCCCTTGCATTTGGCGCTTTATGAAAATACAAATAACCTCCAAATAATTCGTCTGAGCCTTCACCTGACAATACCATTTTGATTCCCATCGATTTGATCACGCGCGCCATCAAATACATCGGTGTGGATGCTCTGATTGTAGTGACATCATAAGTTTCTATGTTATAAATCACATCGCGAACCGCATCCAATCCTTCTTGAATCGTGAATTTAATTTCATGGTGAATCGTACCCAAATGATCCGCCACTTTCTTCGCCGCTGCCAAATCAGGGGAACCTTCTAAACCAACTGCAAATGAGTGTAATTGTGGGTACCAAGCATCGACAGTGTCACCCGATTCTATTCTTTTTTGGGCGTATTTCTTAGCCACCGCCGAAGTAATGGAAGAGTCTAAACCTCCTGAAAGCAAAACACCATAAGGAACATCACTCATCAACTGACGATGAACTGCGGCTTCCAATGCTTTTTTGATTTCTGCAATACTGGTTTCGTTGTCTTTTACTGCATCATAGTCTGTCCATTCTCTCTTGTACCATTGCACAAACTCGCCGTCTTTGCTCGACATATAATGACCGGGAGGAAACAACTGAATTTTGGTGCAATAGCCTTCGAGCGCTTTCAATTCAGACGCCACATAAAAAGTTCCGTATTGGTCCCAACCGATATACAATGGTATAATTCCCATGTGATCACGAGCAATAAAGTATTCGTCTTTCGCTACATCATAAATAGCGAAACCAAAAATCCCATTCATTTCATCAATAAAATGCACTCCTTTTTCTTGGTATAAAGCCAATATCACTTCACAATCGCTTTCGGTTTGAAATTGGTATTTCCCTTCAAATTGTTTTCGTAAATCTCTATGGTTGTAGATTTCTCCGTTTGCCGCCAAAATTAATTGTTTATCAGGGCTGAATAAGGGTTGCTTCCCAGAAGCGGGATCAACTATAGCCAATCTTTCGTGCGCTAGAATGGCTTTATCGTTACTATAAATGCCGCTCCAGTCCGGACCACGATGACGAATGATTTTCGCCATTTCCAAGACTTGAGGCCGTAATGTTTCTGATTTTTGTTTTAAGTCGAAGGCACATACTATTCCGCACATATTGTTATTCTTATTAATTTGATATTTAAAATCTGTGGCAAATATGTAAATTTAGATACAAAATATAAACACAAATAAAATATATAATTATAAATTGAAACACAATATTAAAATATACATTATAAATGTAAGTAATTAAACCAATTTATCTATGTCTAGGTTTTAATTCGTTAAAAATCGCCTAGTTTTGATTTTGAATTTTATATTTGCTATACTTTAACTCCTGCAATGATCGGTTCAAAAAAAATCATAGTTGTTCTTCCGGCTTACAAGGCCGAACTTACGCTCATCAAAACGTACAATGAAATTCCCTTCGATATTGTAGACGAGGTCGTTCTTGTAGATGATAACAGTCCAGATGCAACGATTAAAGTCGCACAGGAACTTGGCATTAAACATATCATCAAACACGATGTCAATTTGGGCTATGGAGGAAACCAAAAAACGTGTTATAACAAAGCACTAGAATTAGGTGGAGATATTATTATCATGTTGCACCCAGATTATCAATATACACCAAAACTAATTCACTCAATGAGTTATTTGATTGCAAATGACGTTTATCCGGTCGTAATTGGTTCTAGAATTTTGGGTAAAGGTGCTTTAAAAGGAGGTATGCCGATATACAAATATGTTGCAAACAGATTTCTAACGTTGACTCAAAATGTCTTGATGAATCAAAAATTGTCGGAATACCATACTGGTTACAGAGCCTATAATAGAAAGGTTTTAGAAAGCATCGATTATAATGCAAATTCTGATGATTTTATCTTTGACAACCAATTTCTAGCTCAGATTTTCTATAATGGATTTGAAATTGCCGAAATTACTTGTCCGACCAAGTATTTTGATGATGCCTCTTCAATTAATTTCAAAAGAAGCACAACCTATGGCTTTGGTGTCTTGAAGACTTCCCTACTTTATTTTCTTGCAAAAAACAAAATATTTGAGAGTGGGTTATTCTCAAAATCAAAATTGAACGAAAAATGATAAGTACAAAAACGCAAAATACTGTAGTGCTCCTATTTTGCTTTTTAGTGGTGTGTTTTATTGTTTTTGCTTCAAGTCATAATAGTTTTTTTTGGGACACAGTACAATTGGGTTCTGCTCATGCAAACTATTATTACGTCAATCACTTTTCAGAACTCTTATTGCCTATTGAAATTGATAGTGGACATATTCCAGCATTCGGAATTTACATCGCCTTATTGTGGGAAATATTCGGGAGAACACTCGAAGTGAGCCATTTTGGAATGCTTCCTTTTGCGTTTGGTATTGTGATTCAAATTTTCCAAGTCTGTCGGAAACTTGTACCAGAACAATTTGTCGGATTAGCATCAGTTTTAGTCTTGGCAGATCCATCGCTTTTAAGTCAATTGACCCTAGTATCTCCGGATGTGTGTTTACTTTTTTTCTTTCTCTTGGGATTAAACGCCGTACTTGAAAACAACAAGAAATGGATTATAATTGCTGTTTTTTTCTTATTTCTATCGAGCATGCGCGGCATGATGGTGTCTTTTTGCCTTCTAAGTTTGGATATCTTTAGCCATATCGATTTCAAAACTACTTCCCGAAAAATCGCTGGGCAACTCATCAGTAGAAGTTTATTGTACCTTCCTGCTGTTTTATTGTTTCTTGGTTACAATTCCTTACACTACATCGAAAAAGGCTGGATTGGATTTCATCAAGATTCACCGTGGGCAAAGAGTTTTGAGCGCGTAGACAATTTCAAAGACTTTCTTTTTAATGTCGGATTATACGCCTGGCGCATCTTAGATTTTGGCAGAATTGGCGGTTGGCTCATCGGTTTACCTTTATTGATTTTATATAAAAAACAGCTCCTGAATACCAAAACATTTCGACTTTTATTGTTTTTTACGCTATTCAGCATGATCGTTCTACCGTTAAACATGCTTTGGGCAAAAAATTTAATGGGTTACCGTTATCTTATTCCAATTTATTTGACATTTTCACTTTTTACAGTAACAGTACTTTTCTCTCCTTTCGTCAATCAAAAACTAAAATACAGCCTAAGTATCTTTTGGGTTTTGTGTTTGATTGGAGGTAATTTTATTGTCTATCCCGACAAGATTGCGAAAGGTTGGGATAGCACGCTAGCGCATGTACCCTATTACAAATTAAGACATCAAGCAATTGATTATTTAGATCAGGAACACATTAATTTTGAACAAGTGCAATCTTTTTTTCCCAACCTTGCCAGTATTGACAGAATAGATTTAAACGGGGATTTAAGAAGTTTTCGCGCCTATGATGGTCAAAGAAAATATATATTCTATTCCAATATTTTCAATGTGAGCGATCAAGAATATGATGAAATTCATAATCTAGCCAACTACAAGTGCATCAAACATTTTGAAAGCCAACAGGTCTTCATCGATATTTTCGAAAAAAACAAACCGTAGCTACAATACTATTTCTATTAAATACTGGGTTTCATTGATTTTGAAGGTAAATCCAATTTCTTTTCCTAACAAGTGACTGCCCAATGGTGATTGCGGTGAAACTGCTATAATCGTTTTGTCATCGATTACAATTTTAGGCAAAGCTGTGGCAACAAATAGCCACATTCCGTTAGCTTGAACAAGGCTTCCCACACTTATTTTGGTGCTATTTTGATTGCAATTAATTTTCTCAAGTATCGTTTTTTGGTCTAAAAACTCCTGTAGCTTTCGATTGAGTTTTTCTTGTTCAATATGCATCATCGACAAAGCAGTCTCGTGCTTGTCTCCCGCAGAACCTTTGGCGTCGTTTTTAGAATCTTCGGTCAACGCATAGATCATGTCGCGAAACACATCGATTTTGTCTTGTACTAACATTGTATAATGCTGATGAATTTCTTGCTTATGCGTCATATTTTAGATTCCAAAATTGGTTGCAAATTTGCAAAAGGAAAATCAATTTTTTGAATAATCCTATCTTTATTATTGTTTGTGATGATTAGTATCTACAACTCGTTCCCTATTTTTAATCCAACGTGCAATTTCTTCAGATACTAACTTACCAGATCTTTTACTCAGATGAACGCCGTCGGTATAAAGGAACCGTTTGTTTTTTGAGGTTAAATCTAGAAAACCGGAAGATTTTCCGGCGGGAAGTTGCATGAATTTATTAAAATTTGGGGACAGTTGGTTCTCAATTTCCATCAATTTTGGAGATACTGGCAATCTCACCAGATAAACATGTCCGTATTGTTTTAAGTAATCTACCGTTTCAACAAGATAGTCAAGTCTTACTTGGGAAAATCGAGACAACGACAAAAGATCTTTGTATTCAACTAATGTACTTTCTGTTCTTCTTGCTACTGATTTCGAATCCATATCTAGTAATACTTCAAGCCACCCATTTTCATGCAATTGCGCTGTACTCGGCTTAAAAATAATTCTATAATAATTACCCGACATGTATTGGGTTAGATATTGAAAATTGGGGTTTTGATTTACATTCTCCATCTCGCCAACACAGGAATTGTTCTCGCCAAAATTAGAAATATCATTTGGATCTTTGTCTCGGCAATAAATACTCCAACAATCGACCGTGACAATAAAAACTCCATCCTTTTTCTCTTTGCTAAGTTTGCGCTTTATGCTTTCTAAATAGGCTGGTCCAAATGGACTTTTACTTCTATCAAATGAATAGTTATAGATGTTTTTATGTAATATCTTATTGATGACTGAAGGATTTAGTCCTTGTGCAGCTTTTGAAGTGCCGATTATGAAACTGCTTTGTTTTGGAGAAGTAAACCTAAGATAATATGGATCTGAGTAACCATCTGCCCCCAGTAGCACAATAAAAAAGGAAATTACACATAGAGTTCCGAATAAAGACAAGTTGATTAAAAATTTCCGCATTAGACTAAAATTGAAAGTAAATAAACTCCTGACTCTTTGATCCGAATAAAAAAATTAGCATCACAATCAAATAGAAAAAGCACCATTGAAATGGCTTCTGCCATCGTGATGTAATTGCTTTAATTGCATAATCTTGTTCCCTGCCCATCCATTCGATGATTACCATTAAAACAATAAATAAAATTGTTATTGCAGCCTCCTTTATCCCTAAGAAATAGGGCTGACGAAATAAATCAAACGAAAATATTCCTGCAATGTAGCGTATCGCATGCGCTAGGTCTTCTGCCCTAAAAAATATCCAGGCAAAGACAGTTAAGCCAAACGTAAACAACATCGAAAACAATTCTTTAAGGGTTGGAAAGTACTTTCCTTTTGCAACAATAGCTATGTGATTTCGATTCTTATTCATAAGTAATAATGGCATGAAATAAAGTGCATGCAGCGCTCCCCAAGCAATAAAAGTCCAATTAGCACCATGCCAAAAGCCACTAACCAAGAAAATGACAAACATATTTCTAACGCGAATCCATTTGCCACCATGGCTTCCCCCTAAAGGAATGTATAAATAGTCCCGAAACCAAGACGACAATGAAATATGCCATCGTCTCCAGAACTCGGCTATATCTCTTGAAAAATAAGGGAAAGCGAAGTTTCGCAGCAGTTCAATGCCGAAAAGTCGGGCCGTTCCTAGAGCGATATCAGAATAACCCGAAAAATCGCAATAGATTTGAAATGAAAAGAATAATGCCCCTAAAACCAATGTGCTTCCAGAATAATCTGAGGCGTCTTTAAAAATGAGGTTGACATAGGTAGCGCAATGATCTGCTATTACGATTTTCTTAAATAAGCCCCATAAAATCTGCTTCAAGCCATCGATTGCTTGGGAATAATCAAATTCTCTTTTTTTGATTATTTGTGGCAACAGATGTGTGGCTCTCTCTATCGGTCCCGCAACTAATAGTGGGAAAAAGGACACAAAGACAGAATAATTGATGATATCTCTTTCTGGTTTAATTTTGTCTTTATACAAATCAATTACGTAGGATAATCCGTGAAAAGTATAAAAAGAAATTCCAACCGGTAAAATAAGATTAATGGATCCCAAATCAGCTTTCAAACCTACCGTTGAAAGCGCGTCAATAAAGGAAGATGCAAAAAAATCATAGTACTTAAAAATACCGAGAAATCCTAAATTAATGGTGATGCTAAGCCACAACCAAAACTTTTTATTTTCTTTTAAGGATGCGTCGGCTATTTTGATACCCGTATAATAATCTAAAGAAGTCGAGGCAATCAGCAAAAACAAAAACCGCCAATCCCAACAAGCATAGAAAAAATAGCTAGAAATTAATAAAACTATGTTTTGTAATCTTACGCCTCGCTTCGCAATAAACCAATATAGAAAAAATACAATCGGCAGGAATATGGCAAAACTCACTGAATTAAAAAGCATATCTCTTCCCTGCTGTATTAATTTATCTATATTCTAATATACACTAACTGCTATAGGTAATCTTAATTGTAGTAATGACGTTGAAATAACTGAATTATCAAAAAATAACCTAGCATTAATAACTAACATCAACGCAGCTTCGAAACCTAATTGTACTGCAATATAATAAGTTTGTACTAAGATTTGCGAATGAAAATCAAAAAGCACAAAAATTGCTATTATTATTTCTAAAAATCAAATTTATAATTTGCACCCAACAATACCTGAAAAGACTGCACTGGGTAATTTAACCATTTTTCATAAGCTTGATTTCCAATATTATTCAAACGAAGAAAAGCGGTAAAACGTTGGTTGTATTTGTAACCCACATGCGCATTGGCATCAAAATAACTTTTTACAGTTTTTGTCGCATCAACATTACTATTGGATTGAAAATCTTTACGATCGCCTACAAAAAACAGATTGGCACCTGCGTACCATTTCGCAGTAATATTCGCATCGACATTAGCTCCGAATTGAAATTGCGGTAAGTTGTATGCTTCAGGAAGGTTCTCTTGGGAATACGTGTTGAAAATACCATTCACACCAACCGCAACATTCTTAGAAAAGTCGGCTTTCAATTCACCAAACAATCGAAACGTTCTAAGTGTATCATATTTCAAACCAAACGAATTTCCATATTGATACATCTCTTGTACTAAGACACTATCGTCATAATCGTTTGCAACAAACAAAGCTTTGTTTTTCTCTTTTATTACCGAACCGCGAACCGTATAGCTCACACTATTGGCTAATTTTCCTTTTAGTCCTGCAAAAACATCAAACTGCTTGTCCGTTGGCGCAATGAATAAAGTGGGCGATAAAAATGGATTTTCATTCGTAAATTCTCGATAAGAATTCTGTTGCAATTCGCCATCAATTCCTAAGAAGAAAATCATCAAGTCACCCACAACCTTCAACGAGGCATTGGCTTTAGGATAGAAAAACACCTTGTTTTTACTGTTTTCATTATCCATGCCCAAAACAACCGCTGCACCGATGTCAAAAGACCAATCATCTTTTCTCATGCCGAAACTTGGATGGATACCAATATTGGTATAGCCGTATTTTATCTTAAAAGTATCGGAATAATCTTTCTTGAATGAACCGCCAACATGATCTAACGTAATCGTGGTTTTGATATCTTTTCTAAACATTTCAAACCCCAAAGTTGGACTCACAACAAAACGATTTTCTGCTGAGCCATACGCATCCCAAAAACGATTATACTTTACATTTAAACCATTAAAGATACTTTCCTTGAAACTGATTCTTCCGCCCAAATTAAAGTTGTTATAGGTCTGCCCTTGGTCGATGCGATCAATCACCGACGCCCGATTTTCTGTCGAAAGTGTTGTGCCAAAATCATCTGGCAATCCGTACCAAAAGTATTTTTGAATTTGATAGCCTAAATCGCCGGTCCATGCGTACTTTTCTTTCTTACTGCCGTAGGTTAATCCAATCGATGAATTTAAAAATTTACTCGGCAACTCCGATTCTTTGATGTCTGAAAAAGAAGATAAATGTTTGATATTTCCGGCAATAAAATCGGTGTCTCCAATATTTTCTGTAACATACAATTCCCCTAAAACATTAGCGTAACTTCCTACTCCAAGTGTCGCGTAATTCTTGAACAAACGCTCTTGCTCGGTTTTATCCACATTGGCCGCTTTTCCTTTAGAAGGTGAAAAAGTAGAGGCCACCGGAAAGGAAAAAATCGAATATTGAATCGGTTCTCTTTTGGTGTTGTCTTCATCTTCTAAGCCAGGTGTTTCCTTTACTTTAAAAGCATCTGAAATGGTTGGCGTGTAGGCTTTCACCACATTCACCACTTCCGTTCCGATGTTTTCGTCTTTCTTTTGGGCGGAAAGTTGCATCGTTGCAGCCAGTGATATGATTAGAATATATTGAAATTTGATTTTCATAGTTTATTTCTTTTGAGTTTCTGAGTTTCTGAGTTTCTGAGTTTCTGAGTTTTTTCTCAGACACTCAGCGGCTCAGTCACTCAGCAGCTTTATTAATTTTGAATAGACGAATTAGTTTGGGCTTCTTTTGTTTTAATACTATCTAATTCTACTTGTGCTTCTTCAATAACATCCGGAAAACTGCCAAAATTCTTGATGACGCTGTCTAAGATAAAGGTCGCTTGAAAACTATCTTTCAAGGCATAAAAGTTCTTCGCCATCACAATCAATCCTTTGGCTCCGAAATATTTATAACCAGAATAATCTTTCGATAATTTCTGAATCACCGTATTCGAAGCATCGTATTTGCCATCTTTATTTTTAAAATAAGCATCATAATAAAGAGCTTCCGCGGCCAATTCTCCTTTGGCGATGGTCAGCAATTTAGCATATGCCACTCTTGCCTTCGCTTCATCATTGGTTTGAATAGCTGATCTTGCAATAATAATTTGCGCATCCGACTTGACTTTATTATCCATCTTTGGATTGGCGAGCACTTTCTCGGCGTAAACAACCGCATTCGGATAATCCTTTTCTTCGTAATACGTTTTCATCAAATTAGATTGCGCAAACGTGATATTTTGAGGAAAATCTGCTTCCGTTTCCAATCTTTTTAAAACTGTGATGGTTTTGCCTGCATCTTCTTTTTTTAAATAAATTTCCGCCAAACGCGCCAAGGACTGCTCGGTAAATTCGTTTCTCGACTTACCAATTACATATTCATAATTCGGAATAGAACTGTTGGCGTTTCCATCAGCAAAATAAGATTGCGCTAAATAAAAATTGGCTTTCAAAGCGTGAATTCCATTCGGAAATTTCGAAACATAGCCGCTCAAATTGGCAATTGCTTGTTTGGTGTTGTTTTGTTGATATTGCTTCTCTGCCGCTTCGTAGGTATCGTTGTCTAAATCCGCATCAGAAACCGAAACAAAATCGAGTGTTTTTACCCAAGTCGCATATTCATCAACCTTTCCATTATCTAAATAAATCAAACGTGCTGTCGCAACTGCTTCAACTGCTTCGGGACTTTTCGGATATTCTGCCGCAATTTTCTTAAATTTCACTAGCGCTTGAGCATCATTTTGCGCATTGTAATACACTAATCCTTGACGTAAAATCGACTTAGAGGAATAAGAACCATTTTTGAATTCGTTCAGCAATTGATCATACGTCTTAATCGCCAAATCGTCTTTCTTCTCGGCAACATACGTGTTGGCTAATTCAAACAGTGCATCATCTCTGTATTGCGATTTTGGATAAGTCGTCACGAACTTGCTCAAATCCTCAATTTTTCGATCATTTTTGGCTACAAATCCGTAACTGATTCCTTTTTGGAATGCGGCATAATCGGCATCTACACTTTTTAATTCGATTACCTTATTGTACGCATCCATCGCCGGCCAGTACTTCGTCATCACAAATCGGCTATCCGCCAAACGCAAGTACGCATCATTCAAACGAACTTTGTCATCTTTTACTACATCAATATAATTTTGAAAATAGTTGCCCGCTTGATCGTAGTCTTTCAATTTGAAATAATCGTAAGCGACATTATAATTGATGTTTTTGTTTTCCGGCGTTGACTTCGCTTCAGCCATCGCCATAAATTGCTTATAACTGCTCAATGATTCACTGAAATGATCCAAAACAAATTCAGTTTCTCCTTTCCAAAAAGTAGCTCGAGCAAGGAATTTTGCATTCTTTGGTTCTGCAATCGACTTTTTGAATAAAGCCAAAGCTTCGGTATAACTGCCGTCAGTATACAATTCTAATCCACGGTAAAACGTTACTTTTTGATACGCTTCTTTGTTCGCAAAGTTTTTATTTTTTTCTAAAACTTCTAATGCGCCTTTGTAATTCTTCGCTGTGATATAAGAGTTAATTAATAAAGTCTCGACTTCTTGTTTGCTTGGAGAATTCGGATATTTCTCTAAAAATGCATAAAGTACATCCGGAACGGGTTGATAGGAATTCCCGATATCATAACTCAATTTGGCGTAATTGAGATTGGCATCTTCCTGAATTTTCAAATCAAAAGTCATTTCTGACGCGTTTTTGAAAGCATTCAAGGCTTGTTGTTTCATATCGCTTTTGAAATAACTTTCACCCAAATGATAGTAAGCGTTTTGCGCAACAGCATCTTTACCATCGACGATTTTGTTGAATTGCGGAATGGCATTTTCGTAGTCGTTCTTTTGATAATACGCATAACCCAATTGATAAAAATCGGTGTTGTTCCACTTGCCTTTTTTGCCTTTATATTCTTTGAGATACGGAATTGCTTTATCGTATTGCTTCAAATTGAAATAACTTTCGCCAATAATCTTGTTCAATTCTGATTTTTCTTGCGCGGTCGACTTTGGCATTGCCGCCAACCCAAGATCGATTGCTTTTTGAAAATTACCCGACTTAAAGTTCATGTCTGCCTGAAAATACGACAGCTTTTCTTTATACTTTTCTTCTCCAGCCACTTCATCAAAATACTTCGACGCTTCTTTATAATTATCGCCTTCATAGGCCATAAATCCCATATAATATTTGGCTTGCGATCCGTAATTTTTAGAATTAATCACCGAATTAAAATAAGGCGTCGCTTCCTTTTTCTTGCCTGCACTAAAGTAACAGTAGCCTTTTTGAAACTTAAACTTCTCTAATTCTTCGTAGCCCAAAGAATTTTCGTCGCATTTATCAAACCACTCCAAGGCTTGTGGAAATTTTCCTTGTTCAAAATAATAATGAGCGACTTCAACGTACGCTTGGTTTTGCTTTGGACTTGTGGGATAGTTTTTTACAAAATTCTCCATTTGTTCGTCAGCATTTGCCTGATTGAGTCGAATCGCACAGTTCGCACTATAATAAGCGCAATCAGATTGCAATTCGGCATCTTTATTTTCAGAAATAATCTTGTCAAAAAGAATTTGCGCGGATTGGTATTGCGATTCTTTATACAATCCTAAAGCCCGATCATATTCTTCTAATTCGTGTGTATAGACTGCTGATTTTTGAGCCACCAATGGCGTAAATCCAAGACAGAGAATTCCAATAAAAAGCCAGATTTTTTTGTGCATTACCGCAGATTTTAAGATGTTCAAATGTATTTCATTCTCGAAGCTATAACGGAACGCCGGAAGTGTTTATTATGAACATATTTTTTAACAAGTACGAATTAAGATGTATTCTTCTAAAATTAATTTTGAATGCCAACGTTATCTTACTACTTTTACCCCATAAACCAAATTACGATGTCACAACCTGTTTTATTTTTAAGAGATGTTTCCATTTATCAAGGAAATAAAGTCATACTTTCAAACATAAATCTCGAGGTCAATCATGGTGAATTTATCTACATCATCGGGAAAACCGGATCTGGGAAAAGTAGTTTCATGCGAACCTTATACGCAGACTTGCCTTTAACAGAAGGACAAGGAAGTATCGTTGATTTTGATTTAGCGGACCTAAAAGATGATAAAATTCCATATTTAAGAAGAAAAATTGGTATCGTTTTTCAAGATTTTCAGTTATTACCAGACCGCAGCGTCAAAGAAAATATGCTGTTTGTTTTGAAAGCAACTGGATGGACCGACGAAGCAGAAATGCAAGAAAAGATAGATGAAGTATTGCATAAAGTGGACTTGAAAGCCATTGCAGACAAGATGCCACATCAATTATCGGGAGGGGAACAACAGCGTGTTGCCATCGCTAGAGCCTTGTTAAACGATCCTGAACTCATTCTAGCGGATGAGCCGACTGGAAATTTAGACCCACAAACCAGTGTTGAAGTCATGGAAGTGCTGCGCAAGATTAATTCGAACGGTAAAACCGTGATTATGGCGACGCATGACTACGCATTATTGATGAAGTATCCTTCAAAAACTTTAAAATGCGAGGACAATAAAGTCTTCGAAGTGGTTCAAAGAACAGTTTAATGCTTTCAATTTTAATTCCAAGTTTCAATTACAATACATTTCCCTTAGTACAGGAACTGCATCAGCAGCTGCTTGAGGAAAACATTACGTTTGAAATCATTGTAGGCGATGATGCGTCTACCGATAGTGAAACTGCAAAATTAAATCAACAAATTACCACACTTTCCCATTGCATTCTTAAAGTGAATCCAATAAATCTAGGTCGAGGATCAAATAGAAACGCACTTTGCAACATCGCAGCATATTCGTGGATTCTTTTCTTAGATTGTGATACCATACCCACATCCTCTCAATTTATTCGAAACTACCTAGATTGTATCAATCGTAATGACGGCGACGTTTTTTTTGGAGGAATTGCCTACAACAAAGCACGTCCCGACAAAGAAGAAATGCTACGATGGATTTACGGCAGAACCCGAGAAGCAATTCCTGTAAATAAGCGACAAAGAAAAAGCTACGATGCAACGCTTGTGTCTAATATTCTAATGAAAAAGCAATTGTTGCTAGATTATCCTTTCAATTCCGCCATTTATGATTATGGCTTTGAAGACTTTGTTTTTATTGCTGAATTAGAAAAAAATCACATTCCGATCTTTCATCTTGACAATCCTGTGTATCATCTGAATTTAGAAAAGTCGCAGGTTTTCCTTGAAAAACATCTTAAAGCACTAGATAATTTAAACAAATTGATTGAACAGCAAATAATTTCTCCCAATGAAACGGCCTTAAGCAGATTGCGAGAAAATATTGTCCGACTTAAATTAAGAAGGGCTGTTGCGTCTATATATAAATTACTCGAACCCAAACTTCGATCGAACCTCATTTCTGACAATCCACAACTTTTACTTTTCGACTTCTACAAATTAGGCTACTTTTGTAGTATAAAGAAATTATAGATGCCCTATTTTTCTGTCATCATACCCATTTATAATAAAGAGAACTTTATTGAAAGTACATTGAGAAGCGTACTGAATCAAAGTTTTCCAGATTTCGAGTTGATATTAGTCAATGATGGTTCAACGGACCAAAGTGAAGCAAAAATCAAACAGTTTTCTGACGAACGCATTAGATATTATGCAATAGAAAATGGTGGCGCATCGCAAGCGCGTAACTTCGGAATAGAAAAGGCAGAGGCCCCTTTTATTACTTTTATTGATGCAGATGATTTTTGGTATCCCAATTTTCTTGAAGAAATGGCAGCCGCGATCGCTAGGTTTCCCGACAAACTTATTTTTTCTGCTGGGATCGAGGTAGAAACTCAAAAAGTGGTTTTTCCAGCACAATATTCGATAGAAAAATTAGCTGACCTTGAAGTTGTAAATTACTTTGATGCCAGCTTAAAAACAACCGTTATTTGCACATCTTGCGCTGTTTTCCACAACAGTGTCTTTGAAAAAGTGGGGTATTTTGACACCACAATCAGAAGCGGGCAAGACACCGACATGTGGATCCGAATGGGATTGGAATATCCTGTTGTATTTTCTTGGAAGATTCTAGCGAGATATGTTTATGATCCGAATAGTCTCTCGAAAAAAAGAGAATATCTCAACCAAAAAATGAATTTCTCCAAATTTGAAACTGCTGAAAAAACAAATCCCAAGTTGAAGAAGTTTATCGACCTGAATCTATTCTCGTTTGCAATCAGGGCTAAATTAATCAATGACAAAGAGAATTTTGCGCTTTACTATCAGAAAATGGATCGTAAAAAACTTTCGCTTAAAAAACAAATCTTACTAGAATTACCTAGGATTGTTTTACAATTCTTAGTTCAATTTGATCTGCTTTTGGTCAATTTGAAACTTCGGAATTCCGCTTTTTGATTATTCTTCTAGTATTTTTTTCCATTGCGCTGCAATCTTATCAATTGCTAAATGAGCTACACTTGCAACGGCATTTTCCTTACAGTACTGATACAATTCGTGATCTTCTGCCAAACGTTTCATGGCATTACTCAAGGCAATTACATTGTGATTTTCGACTAACAAACCATTTCGTTCGTTCACAATTACCTCACGCGGACCAGAATTACAGTCGACCGAAACAACTGGCGTCCCCATCGATAAAGACTCGATAATCGACATAGGAAAACCTTCATAATAACTCGTCAAAATAGTAAATTTTGCTTGCTTCACATACGCAAATGGCTCTTTTTGAAAGGGAATCAAAGTAACATAATTAGTCAATTTTAATGTAGCAATCAGTTCTTCAATTTTTTCTTTCGAAACACCATCGCCCATGATGACGAGCTGCATTCCCTTTTCATAGATTTTTGACTGTGCGAAAGCGTTTAGCAACAAAGTAAAGTTCTTTACTTTATCTACCAATCTTCCGTAAAACAAAATGTAATTTTCAGGAACGTTTGTTTTTTTGGCCGAATCTATTGAAATGGATTGAATAGGATTGTAAATCGTAATGGTATTGTTTAGACCGTATTTTTGACTTACTTGTTCCTCAATGCTTTTTGACACACAAACAATTCGAATCGCTTTTTGATATAACTTTCGAGCAAGAAACACAGATTTGGGAAGGTAGTTTTGGAGATGAAAACTGTGAATCATAAAATATCCTTTTCTCTTTCCATAAATCGAATTGGCAAACCAATCTCTCAAAAATAGATTGCGCGTTCTATTTTCAATAATGATATTAATTTCTTCGCTTTCTAAATATTTTTTTAGCAAGAAACCCTTCTTGATTTTTTTCGATATCCAAAAGCAATCGTCGCAAATCAAACCGAGGTTATATAGCTTACCCGAAAACGAATAATCAACCTCATTATTGACAATGATATGATGCACTTCATAACCAAGGCTTTCCAGCATATTACCCAATGTCCCGGCAAAACGTTCCGCACCACCTGTTCCGAGTGAATAAGAGACGATTGCAATTTTAGTTTTGGCGGTATCCATTAATTGTCAAATAGTAAATATATTTGTCAAATATAACAATATATGAACATTCTACTTGTAGGTGAATACAGTCGACTTCACAATTCTTTAAAAGAAGGATTAGAACAATTGGGGCACCAGGTTGTCATCATTGGATTTAATGATGGTTTTAAAAAGTTTCCAGTTGATTTGCCTCTTCATCAAAAATGGAATTCTGGGTTTTTAAAGAAGATCAAAGTATTGGTCTATAAACTTGTAGGTTTTAATATCACTTCATGGCAAACTTACCGGCAGTTCAAATCATATGAAACGCAATTAAAAAACTTCGATGTCGTTCAGCTGATCAACGAGAATGCGTTCTATTGCGGTTATTATTATGAAAAGAAGATGCTACAATTTCTATTTGAAAATAATAAAAATGTGTTTTTGATGTGTTGCGGAACAGACTATTTGACCGTTAAGTACTATTTCGAAAATCCAACATTCATGTCATTGTTACCGCCTTACCTAGAAGGAAAAATTAGACCTGAAAATTTTGAAAACGTGCTCAAGTTTCGCAAAGAACCGTTTCGAAAGACTCATGAGTATATCTATCAAAACATTCAAGGAGTTATTGCCTCTGATATCGATTATGATATCCCGATGCGAAATGAAATGAAGTACCTTGGAATGGTTCCAAACCCAATAAACAGTGACAAAATCACTTTTGTGCCGCTTGAAATTAAGGGCAAGATTATCATCTTTCACGGGATTAATTCGGAAAGTTATTTCAAAAAAGGGAACGACTATTTTGAAAAGGCACTAACCATTATTGAAAAAAAATACCCCGATCAAGTAGAAATTGTCACAACCAGAAGTGTTCCCTATCTGGAGTATATCGACTTATATAATCGGGCTCACATCCTGCTAGATATGGTTTACGGCTATGATCAAGGTTTTCATGCGCTCGAAGCTATGGCGAAAGGCAAAGTCGTTTTTACTTGTGCTGAAAAGGAGTTCTATGATTATTATCAACTTCAAGAACGCGTCAATATAAATGCCCGGCCAGATGTCCCATATTTGGTTGATCAGCTCAGTCAATTAATTGAAAATCCAAACGACATCATTGAGATTGGTAAAAACGCAAGAAGATTTGTAGAAAGAGAACACAATTACAAAGCCATCGCAGCGCAATATTGTTCACTTTGGCAAACCGAAAAAAAACCATCAAATGCATGCTAGTTTTGAGCTATAGCATGATCCTTTCTTCTTTTACTAGAAAAATTAGCGGGATACTTTTTTTTATGCTCGTTAATTAAAGTATACGGTTCATCCTCGGTAAATCCTTCTATCAAAACATAATTGTTGTTAAATAAGCAGTAACCTCGGTAATTTGACGGCAAAAAATCTGCGGTAATCCACTCACCATCTTTCGTATATAAATACTGACCTGTGCAAGTATCGTAATATGCCTGTAAGTTGGGATAATAATAATATCGAACGGCAGGAACGACTTTAGCCGTTTTTTGCTTTGAAACATAAACAGTTTCCAAAACTACTTGTGCATACGTTGACTGTAGCAGCAAAAATAGTATGAGTTGAAGTATTCTTAGCCGCGTTCTCATGATAAATTTATTTAGATTAATAAATCATCTTAAGATTTGGGTACTTAAAGTTAGAAAAAATCAGCGTAAAATCCTAATAAACTGGACAACTTACATCATTTCACCGTTAAAATACATGGAATTGTCAGTTATGAAGTTCAAATAAAGGCTAAATCAACACAATCTGTTAAAGTTTGCTGTCGTTTATCGGGTATTTTTTTATTTCAAATTATTAATGGCTAATTTGGTCATTTAATTATTAATCGATTGATTTAGTGAATTTTACCCAAAAAATCTATCAATAGAAATCAATATCATGAACAGTCTCTAAAATTGAAATGTTATGGAAAATGCGAGAAAATCTGAAGAGAACCTTCCTGAAAAAAAGGAAAATGAAATCCACGCCCAAAGGCCAAAACTTGACGGTGAATCAGGGTTAAGAGAACTGATGTTGCAGGAACTTCGGTCGATGTATTATGTCGAAAAAGTAGTCGCCAAATCATTTGCAAAGATTATCAAGAACGCATGCAATTTTGAACTAATCGAAGCGATTTACATTCATCAAGAAGACACACAAAAACAAGTGCTTCGAATTGAAGAATCATTCGAACTTCTTCAAGAAAAAGTCCTACTGGCACATTGCAACGCCATTGACACCATGATTGCTGACTTAGATGCAACTATTGAAAATACCAAATTCGGAATGATCCGTGATGCTGGAATCATCTTAGCTTTACACAAGGTTGAGCATTACGAAATTGCGTCGTATACGATATTGACTTTATACGCAGAAAACCTGCAAGAAAACACCCTTTTTGAATTGCTGGAAAAATCGCTAAACGAAGAGAAAGTAGCACAAATGCGTCTAGCAAAAATTGCCAGTACCATTAAATTCTATCCTACAGCATAACGCTATTTTGTAAAATGAGATTCATACATCTCGATCCATTTATCTGTACTCAATTTGGCGACTAATTCTCCAATCAGTGCATAAGGAATTTCATTCATCTTCTTGAAACGAATACAACTTTTTCCCATATCTAATTTGGACTTAACATGCTCAGGGTACGCTGCTGTAAACCAATTGAGCAATTGAGGATCTGCATAAATCCCCATGTGATATAACGAAATATTATTCTTCTGTGAAGCCAATGCCATCAGAGGAAGCGGCAATTTAGGATCACAATGATAGCCTTTCGGATAGATAGAATGCGGAACAACATATCCCAACATTCCATAATTCATGACTTCTACAAAACCTTCTGGAAGGTTCTGCATAATGGCGTCGCGAATCTTCATCATGGCTTCTTTTCTTTCGTCAGGCAAGCTGT
This sequence comes from Flavobacteriaceae bacterium, assembly GCA_947459635.1. Taxonomy (GTDB): domain Bacteria; phylum Bacteroidota; class Bacteroidia; order Flavobacteriales; family Flavobacteriaceae; genus Flavobacterium. The sequence continues at coordinate 30,120 of CANHEA010000008.1, forward strand.
CTACATACTCTGACGGTGTTTTTGCGGTTGATTGCATTTTTATCAAATTAATAGTTGAATCTCATATCTATGATCTGCTAAAGATAAATTTTATCTATAATATCGAATACGATTTACCTTTGTAAATATAAATCTTTTGAGAATTTTTAAAATACTGTCTCATTGCACTTTAAATTTATAGATATTTGTTTACAAAAGAAAAAAAATGAAAACAATTGTACTATTATTCTGCGTCAGTTTATGTTTTTCGATAGTTACACAAGCCCAGCTCAAAGAAATATCATATGTTGACGGAAATCAAAAACTTACAGGTTTGGGACTGCTTCCCAAAAAAAACAATGAGAATAAAGCAGGCGTCCTGATTTTACCAGCATGGAAAGGAATTGACAATCATGCCAAAGAAACAGCGCAACAACTTGCTGATTTGGGCTATTATACATTTGTCGCAGATATTTATGGCGAAGGAAACTATCCAAAAAACACTAAAGAAGCAGGCGAACAAGCTGGGTTTTACAAAAAGAATATTGATAAATACCAAACCCGAATTCGATTAGCGCTAGAACAACTAATAAACCAAGGTGCCAATCCCAAAAAAATCGTAATCATTGGTTTTTGTTTCGGAGGAACTGGTGCTTTAGAAGCTGCCAGAGCTAATTTTCCGGTAGCGGGAGTTGTTTCTTTTCATGGTGGTTTAAGCAAAGACAGCACAAGAGAAGTAAAGGAAATTAAGACCAAAATTCTAGTTTGTCATGGAGCCGACGAAATATATGTGCCGCACGATGAAGTGATGGCTTTTCAAAAGGAAATGCACGACGCCAAGGCAGACTACCAAATGATTTATTACGCAAATGCCGTTCATGCATTTACGGATCCAGAAGCGGGAAATGACAATGCTACAGGAGCCGCTTACAACAAAAAAGCCGCAGACCGATCTTGGCAACACTTTTTGCTTTTCTTGAACGAAGTACTTTAAACATTATTTAATTACTTTAGATCAATTAATTTTTACGCTATGAGTCACAATTCTATTCGCAACGATAAGACCTGCTTAAACTGCCGCCACGTTGTTCAAGAACGATTCTGCCCACATTGTGGACAAGAAAATATAGATAGCCGAAAATCTTTTCATCAATTGTTTCTGCACTTTTTTGAAGATTTGACGCATTACGAAAATGCATTTTGGCGAACCATCAAGAACCTGTTATTCAAACCCGCATCTTTAACTAAGGAGTATCTTTCAGGGAAACGTCTGTCCTATTTGGCACCAGTTAGGTTATATATTTTTATCAGTTTTATAACTTTCTTTTTAATTACAGTGATGCCTAATACGGATTATAATTTAATTAAAATAAAGAGGACAACTACCTCGCAGACGGGATCAAATAAGAAAATAATCAAAACCGAGAATGTAAGCCTTGACGAGCTAATTGAAGCCAAAAAGATGGAAGGCCAAATTAAAGACTCTTTGAAAGCAAATATTTCGAAAGTGACACATGAGAAAAATAAGAAAATGGATTCTTTTTTTAATTTCGGTTATGAGTCAATTAAAGAATTAGACTCTTTACAGAAATTCGGTAGCAAAGATGATCACTTAGATGCCATTGAATATTGGTTTGTCAAAAAGACACTTGAAGTCAAAGCACGGAACACAAACGAAGAACTAATACAAAAATTCAAGGAGTCATTCGTTCATAATTTTTCTAAAACCTTGTTTATTTATATGCCACTATTTGCCTTTTCCCTTTGGCTATTTCACGGGAAGAAACGTTGGTATTACTTTGACCACGGAATTTTTACTTTACATTATTTCTCGTTTATTTTGCTCATCGTACTCATTGTATTCCTATTTAGTAAATTCTTGTCATTGTTTGGAACTTCCACTATTTCAGACACGATTAAAGGCGTCGTCGACCTTGTCGCATTTCTGTGGATGTTCTATTATTTCTTCCCAGCGCATCATCGATTTTATGGAGAAACTCGTCTAGTTTCCTTCGTCAAAAGTGTTGCGCTATTCTTTATCAATATAATTCTAATTTTTATTATCATTTTATTATTTGCACTGTATACCTTCATTAATATCCATTAAAAAACATGAAAAAAAGTCTATTGCCATTATTGTCCCTTTTTATAATCTATAGTTGTGCTACTAAGAAAGAAAACAACGCAAAAACAGTCTCAGATTATATCAACGTCATTACCGCGGAAAGCCTCACTAAAAATCTAACTTACATCGCCTCTGATGCCATGGAAGGTCGAGAAACCGGATCAGAAGGTCAAAAAAAAGCAGGACGCTACTTAATCGAACAACATCAAGCCAATGGATTGTCGTTTCCTAAAGGAGCAAATAGTTTTTACCAGCCGATTCCTGCCGCTTATCTTAATGAGAAGTACAAAGAAAATCTATCCGATTCCGAGAATATTTGGGCATTCATCGAAGGTTCTGAAAAACCTAATGAAATTGTCGTTGTTTCGGCACACTATGATCATGTTGGTATTAAAAAAGGAGAAGTTTATAACGGCGCAGATGACGATGGTTCGGGTACAGTTGCTTTAATTGAAATTGCGAAAGCGTTTCAAAAAGCAAAACGAGAAGGCCATGGACCAAAGCGTTCGATTCTTATTCTACACGTAACGGGAGAAGAACATGGGCTTCATGGATCCCGATTTTACTCTGAAAATCCTTTGTTCCCAATTGCAAATACCGTGGCTGATGTTAATATTGATATGATTGGTCGACACGACGAATTTCACCCTGACAATAGCAACTACATCTATTTAATTGGTTCAGATTATCTCTCGACCGATCTCTTTAATGTATGTGAAGAAACCAACAAAAAATACGGACACCTTGCGCTAGATTATAAATACAATGATCGCGCTGATCCGAATCGCTTCTATTACCGTTCTGATCACTACAACTTCGCTAAAAATGGAATCCCATCTGTTTTTCTATTTACTGGAGTACATGCTGATTATCACAAGCCTGGAGATGATGTCGATAAAATTGAGTTTGATGCCTTAACCAAAAGAACGAAATACGCTTTTGCTATCGCTTGGGAAATTGCCAATCGAGAAAAACGATTGATCGTAGACAAAGACGGTAAATAAGAAATAATAAAGTATAACAAAAAAAGCTTCGAGTTTCCTCGAAGCTTTTGCTTTTGGGTGGCTGACCGGGTTCGAACCGGCGACCCTCGGCACCACAAACCAATACTCTAACCAGCTGAGCTACAACCACCATTTTAACGAGTGCAAATGTATTGCAAAAGTTTTATTATACAAAGAAATAATTTAAAAAATTAAATCAAATCTCCTAAGCTATTGACACCCAAATACCTTTCAACATTGAATCCTTCGGCATAGTCTTTTCCAATTAATCTTCCAAAATCTTGTGGACGATAATTCAAACTTTCTAAGAAGTTTTTCGTTGCGATTAGTGTTTCTGGTTCGGTACTATTTGGGTTATAGAACTGTGAACTATAAGCTAAGATAGCTTCAACTCTTTTTTCATTAAAACCAGAAATATCAACGACAAAATCTGGTTGCAAATTCTTCCATTGCATATAATGATACACCGCTATTGGGCGCCATGCTTGCTGCTTTTTACCATCATACTCCGTTTCAATTTTCATTAGTCCGGAAAGGAAACACGCATCAGACACTAATTTGCTTCCTTTTCCGTGATCAATATGACGGTCATCGATTGCATTGCACAACACAATATTGGGTTGGTATTTTCGGATCATTCGAATAACAGCCAATTGATGCTCTTCGTCATTAACGAAAAAACCGTCTCTCATATTTAAATTTTCGCGGACTGCGATGCCCAAGATTTCTGCAGCCTTAGCCGACTCCATGTCTCTAGTCTCGGCAGTTCCGCGCGTTCCTAGTTCACCGCGAGTCAAATCAATGATGCCTACTTTCTTTCCGAGCGATACTTCTTTGGCAATGGTGCCACCGCAACCTAATTCAACATCATCTGGGTGCGCTCCAAAGGCGAGTATATCTAATTTCATATTCTGAATTTTAATTAATATCGTAAAATAACAAATCTAAAGTAACACTTTTTTAATTGTCGTTGCTTTGTTGACGGTTTCTAGCCATTCGCTCCCAGGATTACTTTGGGCGGTAATCCCACCACCAACATAAATATGAGCAGTATGCGTATTTGACATTTCGTCGGTTTCAATTTGAACACATCTTAAGTTTACAAACAAATCCGTAGCGTTTTCATTGGATTGAAAATCAATATTGAACTCTCCCAAAAATCCAGAATAATAACGGCGATCATAGCCTTCATTCTGTAGAATAAATGATTTAGCCACCTCTTTTGGGAAGCCACAAACGGCTGGTGTTGGATGCAATATGGACAATAATTTTCGCAAATCTGTTCCGGTTTTAAATGTGCCGTGGATATCTGATTTTAGATGAATTAACTGTCCTGCTTTCAAATCATAAGGTTTAGAAATATGGAGCTCAGCACTTAAATCCTCTAACTTGGAAACCAAAAAATCAGTGACTAGTTTTTGTTCCTCCATTTCTTTGTTACCCCAAATGGCAATGGCATTCTCGTCATATACTTGCGTACCAGCGACAGCCATCGTTCGAAATTCTAATTCATTGACATACAACAACGATTCAGAAAAAGCGCCCAACCACAATCCCACTTTAGGATGATATAAACAATAAGCGAATGCACTTGGATACAATTGCGCTAATTTTTGAAATCCAACAAAAAGATCAAAATCAACAAGCGGTAAAGTTTCTTTTCTAGAAATTACAATCTTACTGCAATCGCCTTGATTGATTTGTTGAATCGCTTTTTCTACCAGTTGAATATGTTGCTCTTTCGCGACTGCATCAGAAATTTCAGGCGTCGGAAGTTCATTCTGCGTCAACTCAAGCACTTCAAAAGGCATCATCGCAATTTCGCATTGATTTTGCGGAATAAGTACCAATTTGTCGCCATCAAAGGGAGCAAAAACAAAACCTTTTTCCTCAAAATTCGTAATGGTATAAAGCTCCTGATTTCGTTGAAGCAATCCAATTACATGATTGCCATTGGGTTTTCTATAAAGGACAAAAGGCAATTGCTGATCAAACTGCTGTCTGAATTTTTGCAGCGTGCTCGAGGTCATATTTTTCGTTTTGGTAAAACCATATTGGTCAATTTGCAGATGGAAATCAATTTTCCGTTTTCGTCGGTAATTTTAATTTCCCATAAATGGATGCTTTTGCCTTGATGAACAATTCGAGCTGTCCCGGTAACCATGCCTGTTCGTTTGGCCCGCAAGTGGTTGGCTGCGATTTCGATGCCTCGAATTTCACTGAGTTCATTATTAACCAACAACATCGAAGCAGCACTTCCCACACTTTCTGCTAAAGCAACGCTCGCGCCACCGTGCAATAAACCCATGGGCTGATGAATTCTAGGATTGACTGGCATTTGCGCCACTAAAAAATCTTCTCCAGCATCGATATACTTGATTTCTAAAGTCTCCATCAAAGTATTCTTCGAAATCGTATTACAAAGCTCGAGCATTTTCTCTTTATCGAAGGCCATATCTTTTTTGTGCAAAATTAAGATTTATTAGGTTTGAAATGATCAACTTTCGAAAGTTTACTTTGGCATAGAATAAAAATTTAGAATAAGCGTTTTAAAACAATTCAAGTTAAGTCGACTTAACATTTTTTACTATTTTTACCAAAAATCAAATAAAATGCGCACTCTCATTTGTCTTGTCCTTGTAGGTTTTATCATTTCACTTAGTTCCTGCCGTAAAGATTTTGAAACCGTTCCTAGTCAAGGAAATCTTGGTTTCTCAAAAGATACCGTTTATTTAGATACCGTTTTTAGCAACATTGGTTCAAGTACTTACACTTTAAAAGTGTACAATCGAAGCAATGAAGATATCAAGATTCCTAAAATCAAGTTAGGAAAACCAGGTTCTAAATACCGCATGATGCTCGATGGAATGACAGGTGAAGACGAAGATAACAACGGCATTGGCGATGGAAGAATTTTCAACAATGTCGAGTTGCTTGCCAAAGACAGCATGTACGTATTTATAGAAACAACGGCAAATATTGCTGATGCGAATCCAGATGATTTTTTATATACCGATGACATCGTATTTGATTCAGCCAACGGTCCACAGAAGGTGAATTTAGTGACGCTGATTCGCGATGCGTATTTTCTATTTCCCAAAAAAGATGCCAATGGTATCAAAGAGAATTTACTTCTAGGGACTGACGATAGTGGTGAAGAAGTTCGCATCAACGGCTTTGAATTGGATGAAAACGATCCTGTCAACGGCGACGAATATCACTTTAACAATACCAAACCATACGTGATTTATGGTTACGCAGGAGTTCCGGACGGCAAAACGTTGACTATAGATCCTGGTGCTCAAGTTTATTTTCATGACGCCTCTGGAATTGTTGTTCAACCTGGCGCGTCCATCAATATTAATGGTGCCGCTTCACCAGATCCGAATAATCCTCAGGCCAATGAAGTCACTTTTGAAGGCGATCGTCTCGAGCCGTTATATGAAGATATTCCCGGTCAATGGGGTACTATTTGGTTGCGGAGCGGAAGTATCAATAACAGCATTAATCATCTTACGTTAAAGAATGCAACTGTAGGATTATTGGTGGAAAATTGTGTCTTAAATATCCAGAATTCTCAAATCTACAATTCTGCCAATTATGGCATATTGGCACGTGGCGCAACGATGAATAATTGCGAGAATCTGGTTGTTAATTTGGCGGGACAAGCCTCTTTAGCATGTACTATTGGCGGCAGTTATCAATTCAAACATTGTACGTTCAATAACAACTGGGCAAGTTCAAACCAAGTTGCCGTTTTGATGAGTAATTATGAAGAACAACCGGACGGAACGAACATAACGGGATCTTTAGCACAAGCCAATTTTTACAATTGCATTATTTACAGCAGCAACAATATTGGCCTTTTCTTAGACAAAATAAATGATGATGCCATTCCATTCTTTTTTGATGTACAATACTGCTTGATTAAATTTAGAGATAGCGGAACGTCATTGGCTGGAAAACCTATTTACGATTTCATTCGAAGTCAATTAAATGGCAACATCAAAAATAAAGACCCGAAATTCTTTGACGCCAATTTAAATAAATTAAACATCAGCGATGATCCCGATGGCGGTGCTTTTCAAAAAGGTCTTTTGGCATATTTAGTTCCATTGGATGTTTTGGGATTACCTAGAACCTCCAATCCGCCAGATTTGGGCGCCTATCAAAGTGCTCCTTTCCCAGAGTAATTGTTTAAAAGTCGTGATAAATGTTGATTGTAGATTGTGCTTTTTTAACCTAAATTTGCGACAACAACTACAACTACACAACAATGATTCATTTCTTCGGAAACGAAAGTACAACTGTTTTTGCCGTGCAGACGCAAGACGAACTTTCGGCAGAAACCATTTCAAAATTAAACTGGCTTTTTGGCAATGTCAATCAAATAGAAAAATCCGTAATTGCGGATTTTTTTGTTGGTCCACGCGCCACCATGATTACGCCATGGAGCACCAATGCCGTCGAAATAACCCAAAACATGGGCATCAGTGGGATTATTCGCATCGAGGAATTTCAAAAATCTAGTCCAGAATTTACCGACTTCGACCCGATGCTTTCTCAAAAATACACGGTTTTAGATCAGGATATTTTTACGATTCATATTCAACCCGAACCAATAAAAGAGATTGACAATATCGCCGAATACAATCAGAAAGAAGGATTGTCATTGAGCGCCGAAGAAGTTGATTATTTAAATAAATTATCCGAAAAAATTGGAAGAAAACTGACTGACTCAGAAGTTTTTGGTTTTTCGCAAGTGAATTCCGAACACTGTCGACACAAGATTTTCAACGGCACTTTTGTGATTGATGGCATTGAACAAGAATCGTCTTTGTTTAAGATGATTAAGAAAACGTCCGCAGAAAATCCGAACGATATTGTGTCGGCTTACAAAGATAATGTCGCTTTTATCAAAGGGCCGAAAGTGCAACAATTTGCACCACTATCTCCAGAAAAACCAGATTTCTACGCCATCAAAGACTTCGATTCGGTAATTTCCCTCAAAGCGGAAACCCATAATTTCCCCACAACGGTCGAGCCTTTCAACGGAGCTGCAACAGGTTCGGGTGGAGAAATACGAGATCGCCTTGCCGGTGGTCAAGGTTCATTACCACTCGCAGGAACCGCAGTCTACATGACTTCTTATTCCCGATTACAAAAAAACAGAACTTGGGATGCAAACTTACCAGAAAGAAAATGGTTGTATCAAACACCATTAGATATTTTGATCAAAGCGTCAAATGGTGCCGCAGATTTTGGAAATAAATTCGGGCAGCCGCTGATTACTGGTTCATTACTAACTTTCGAAAATAAAGAAAATAACAGAACCTTAGGCTACGACAAAGTCATCATGCAAGCTGGCGGCATTGGTTACGGGAAAATAGATCAATCGCTCAAACACAAACCTAAAATGGGAGACAAAGTCGTGATTTTAGGTGGTGAAAATTACCGAATCGGAATGGGAGGCGCTGCGGTTTCTTCTGCCGATACGGGTGCATTTAGTTCGGGTATTGAACTAAACGCCATCCAACGGTCGAATCCTGAAATGCAAAAACGTGCTGCCAATGCGATTCGTGGTTTGGTCGAAAGCGACGTTAATCCGATTGTGTCCATTCACGATCACGGCGCTGGTGGACATCTCAATTGTCTTTCTGAATTGGTAGAAGAAACGGGTGGACTTATCGACTTAGATCAATTGCCAATTGGCGATCCGACTTTGTCTGCGAAAGAAATTATTGGCAACGAATCGCAAGAACGCATGGGCTTGGTGATTGGTCAAGACGACATCGAATTATTGCAGAAAATTGCAGACCGCGAACGTTCGCCGATGTATCAGGTTGGCGACATCACTGGTAATCATCGCTTTACTTTTGAATCAAAAACGACCGGTGCCAAACCCATGGATTTTGCTATTGAAGACATGTTTGGAAGTTCACCAAAAGTAGTTATGACCGACATCTCCGTCGATAGAAAATATCAAGATTTAGTCTACTCGCCAGATAGAATAACAGACTACATTCAGCAAGTTTTGCAACTAGAAGCCGTTGCCTGCAAAGATTGGTTGACCAACAAAGTCGATCGCTGTGTTGGTGGAAAAGTGGCCAAGCAACAATGCGTCGGACCTTTGCAACTGCCGCTAAATAACGTTGGTGTGATGGCGTTGGATTTTCAAGGAAAAGAAGGCGTCGCAACCTCAATCGGACACGCGCCAATTGCCGCACTGATTGACCCAGTTGCTGGAAGCAGAAATGCCATTGGAGAAGCTTTGTCTAATATCATTTGGGCGCCAATAAAAGACGGAATCAAAGGAATTTCATTATCTGCCAATTGGATGTGGGCTTGTAAAAATGAAGGGGAAGACGCGCGGTTATACGCTGCAGTTAAAGGCTGTTCGGACTTTGCCATCGAACTGGGAATCAATATTCCGACCGGAAAAGATTCGCTGTCGATGAAACAAAAATATCCGAATGAAGAAGTCATTGCGCCGGGAACTGTGATCATTTCTGCCGGCGGAAATTGCACCGATATTACTAAAGTCGTTGAACCTGTGTTGCAAAAAAATGCGGGCTCTATTTATTATATTAATTTATCCCAAGATGAATTCAAATTAGGCGGTAGTTCGTTCGCTCAGATTTTGAATCAAGTTGGTTGCGATGCACCGACAATAAAAGATAGTAGCTTTTTTAAATGTGCTTTCAATACGATTCAAGATTTGATTCTTGACAATCAAATTGTTGCTGGACACGATATTGGTAGCGGTGGATTGATTACGACACTCTTGGAAATGTGCTTTACCGATGTTAATATAGGAGCGAACATCGATTTGACTGTTTTTGATGAAAATGATGCCATCAAAGTACTGTTTGCTGAGAATATTGGAATTGTCGTTCAAGCCAAACAAGATTCCGTTTTCGAAAGTGCCTTAAAAAACAACGTTATTCCATTTTACAAATTAGGAACAGTTACATCAACCGATAACCTTCAACTCACAACCAACAACAACTCACAACCGACAACTGTCAACTTACAACTGTCCACATACAGAGACATTTGGTTTGAAACCTCTTACCTACTCGACGCTCATCAAAGCAAGAACAACAAAGCCAAAGAGCGTTTTGACCATTATAAAAACCAAGCACTACACTACAGTTTTCCTACACATTTTACCGGAAGAAAACCAGTAATTGATACTTCAAAACCACGACCAAAAGCAGCCATCATTCGCGAAAAAGGAAGCAATTCAGAACGTGAAATGGCCAACGCCATGTACCTTGCTGGGTTTGATGTCAAAGATGTGCATATGACCGATTTGATTTCAGGTCGCGAGGATTTGACCGGCATTCAGTTTATTGGCGCTGTGGGTGGATTCTCTAATTCGGATGTTCTCGGATCCGCCAAAGGTTGGGCTGGCGCGTTTTTGTATAATGAAAAAGCGAAATTGATATTGGAGAATTTCTTTAAAAGAGACGACACCTTATCGGTCGGAATTTGCAATGGCTGTCAGTTGTTTATGGAACTCGAAGTCATTTATCCTGAGCACGAAATTCACGGCAAAATGAAACACAATGACAGTCAAAAACACGAAAGTATTTTTACGTCAGTGACAGTTCAAGAAAACAATTCGATCATGCTAAGTTCTCTTGCTGGTAGCACTTTAGGCGTTTGGGTTTCTCACGGCGAAGGAAAATTTGATTTGCCGTACGAAGAAAATAAATACCAAATCGTGGCCAAATACGGTTATGAAAATTATCCCGCCAATCCCAACGGATCTGATTATAATACCGCGATGCTGTGCGATAAGACCGGTCGACATTTAGTGATGATGCCGCATATAGAAAGATCTACGTTTTCATGGAACTGGGCACATTATCCAAAGGATCGAAACGATGAAGTTTCGCCTTGGTTGGAAGCATTTGTAAATGCAAAAAAATGGATTGATAACCTTTAAAAAAACTCATATGAAATTACGTATTGTATGCTTCTTTGTCGTCGTATTGTTTACATTTAAAAGTTTCTCGCAAAATACCGTTTCCGAAATACAAACAAGATCGGGTATACATTTTATCAGAACAAATATAAACTATCCTGTCACGGGCAAGTATCTTTTCAATGGTGGTGAACCCGTCGTCGAATTGAACGAGGATGGAACTGGGTTTTACCAACTGCATGATCAGCCCAAAAGACCTATCAATTGGGGAATTGAGTGTGAAAAAGAAGGAAAACCACTGTTCAAAAAAGGATTTAATACGGCAGCTTATTCCCTCTGGTATCAATTCCTAACAACGTACGAAGCAGACACGAATTTAGATTGGAATCTTGTTCCGTTTACCATTCATTTTAGTACTTTAAAAATGTTTATTCAAGGGGAACGCGAGAAGAGTTATACCGAAAAAGAGAAATAAAATGTATGTTTGCTAAACGATGACAACAACTACATGTTTAAACTGCCAAGCTGAAATTGACAAGAACTATTGTTCAACTTGTGGACAAAAGACAGACATTCATCGCATTACCGTTAAGCATTTTCTATTTCATGACTTGCTGCATGGCGTTTGGCATATCGACAAAGGCATTTTATTTACTTTAAAGGAAACAATTGTTCGGCCTGGTCAAGCAGCACTAGATTATATCAAAGGCAAACGAATTCGATATTATAATGTGTTTTACCTTTGCTTACTCGTGATCGGTTTGAATCTTTTATTGAGTCATTTATATGATTCAATTCTTCATACCGAAGTTGATCCGAAAAACGACACCATTGCGGTAAGCAATTTTTTCAAAGAACATCTCAAAGCGATCCTGCTGAGCATCATCCCTATTTTAGGTTTAAATTCTTATTGGATTTTTCGTAGACTCAAACTTAATTTAGCTGAGCAATTTATCCTCAGCGGGTTTTGCTTGTTGGGAATGCTATTGATTGGAATTCTATTTAGTTTATTTGATTTCATAAATAAGTTTGAGATACCTTCTTTTATGACTTTTTTCGAAGTCGCTTCCTTTTTCATGATTCCGTTATTTGTTTCTTGGACGTACTACAATGCAACAAAAGGACTGTATTCATTTGGTGGATTTTTCTGGAGAATCCTACTATTTTACATATGCGTATTCACTGTTTTGCTGTTGTTTCTTTCCATAATTGTAACGAACTTGACTGACGGAAAAGGCGCTTTCTACATCAACTTATAAGTCGATTTTTTTCAACTATTTGAAACAAATGTTAATCATGTAAGCAAATTAGAAATAAAGAATATCTTTGAAATCTAATTTCACGCTCATGAAGAATTTCAAACTTGCTATATTACTTTGTATTGTTTCCTTGTCACTTTTTGCACAACCTAAAGTGGAGCATTACCACCGGGCAAAAATCATCTACAACTCCATCCAAAATCTAACAAAATTGCAAGAATTAGGAGTGCCAATAGACCATGGAATCCATAAAATGGGCTATTCTTTGACGTCAGATTTTTCCGATTCCGAAATTCAAAAAGCAAGAAACTTAGGACTTCAGGTCGACATTGAAATAGAAGACGTTCAAAAATTCTACGTTGAACAAAACAAAAGTAAAAAACAACGAATCGCCAGTCCACAGAATGGTACCTGTAATGAAATCCCGGAAGACTACGTGGTTCCTTTTAATTTCAGTTTAGGTTCGATGGGCGGTTACCTCACCTATGAAGAAATGCTATTTCAATTAGATGCTATGCATTCCGCCTTTCCCAATTTGATCACAGCAAGAGAAAACATAGGAACCTTTACTACGCAAGAAGGCCGTTTTTTACAATCCGTAAAAATTACCAGTAATCCTGACGTTCCGTCCACAAAACCGCAAGTTTTATACACTGCAGTGCATCATGCAAGAGAACCCATTTCGTTGTCGCAAACCATATTTTACATGTGGTATTTGCTCGAAAATTATGAAAGTAATGAAGCTATCAAAAGAATAGTAGATAATACCGAACTGTACTTTATTCCAGTGGTAAATCCTGATGGCTATATCTATAACGAAACCACAAACCCCAATGGTGGCGGGATGTGGCGAAAAAACAGAAGACCTTTTGATGGTGGTCTTTTCGGAGTAGACAATAATAGAAACTACGACTATTGGAAAGACAATGACGCTTTACAAAGTGTTTGGAATACTACAGGAGTTTCGCCGGACGTAACAGGAGAAACTTATCCGGGACCAAGTGCGATGTCTGAACCTGAGAATCTTGCGATTGAATACTTCGTGAATACGCATAATTTCAAAGCGGCATTAAATGCACACACTTTCAGTAATTTATTACTTCATCCATTTGGTTATGATCTCAATACGCCAAGTCCAGATGAATTTATCTTTAGCAAACTAGGCGAAATCATGGTGTCAAAAAACCAATTTGCAAACATTATTTCATCTCTTTTATATCCCGCTTCAGGGAACTCAGATGATTTTATGTACGGACAAACCATGAATCACAGTAAGATTTATTCCTATACACCAGAAATTGGTGATTCCTTTTGGCCAGCCGAAACGGATATTTTACCACTTTGCAAAGCAATGATGTACACGAATTTGACGGCGGCTAAATTCGTTAACGATTATACACTTTTGGAAGATACTTCTGCTGATTATTTGGGCAGTACTTCAATTGTAAATGCAAATTTTAAATTGACCAAAATTGGATTGGCAACCAATAATAACTATACGGTTTCTATCAATCCGATTTCATCAAATATCACTAGCGTTGGCGTTCCTTTTGTGGCAAATAACCTCAATATATTTGAACCTGTAAGTTCCAATATCGAATTAGGTTTGGCCAGTGGGACTGCTACGGGAGATCTTATTGTCTACGAATTGGTAGTTGATAATGGAACCTTTATCGAAAAGACTTTAGTCACCAAACGATTTGGTGGTATGCAGACGATTTATAGTAATAATTGTTCTACCATTTCAAATTTCACAGGAACTTGGGGTACAACAACGGAAGACTTTGTTTCGCCAGGAACTTCAATCACTGATTCTCCAAATAGCAATTACGCGGATTCGCAGCAAAAAACGATTACTCTTACGGCGCCATTAGCGGTTCCAAATACTACTGGAGCCAATTTGACATTTTCAGCGAAATGGGCGATTGAAAACAACTATGATTCGGTTCGATTTCAAATTAGACTTGCAAATAGCAATACTTGGGTGTCACAATGTGGAAAATATACTAACTTCGGCAATGTCAATAGCGGTCAGCCAGAAGGCCCGCTTTACGATGGTGTACAATCGACTTGGGTTACAGAACAAATCAGTTTGGAAGATTATTTAGGACAGAATATTAGAATTCGTTTTATTTTAAATTCCGATCAGGGAAGCAATTTAGATGGGTTTTATTTTGATGATTTGCAGTTGAATGTGCCTGTTTCGGCAACACTTACATCGAATACTTCAGAAATTTCGAAATTTAGAATTTACCCCAATCCTACGAATTCGATTATTCATATTAATACCATACAAAATGACTATGATATTGATATTTATAATTTGGTTGGTCAATTGGTATTATCAAAGAAAGCTAATGATGGACTTCAAAGTATAAATGTTAGTGATTTTACTACTGGCATTTACATTATTGAAATGAAATCTGACAACATTATCGAAAGACAGAAATTCTATAAGAATTAAAGAAAACTGAAAAACTACTGCTGTTTTGCTGCCAATTCTGCTCTACTTTTGTAGGCTTTTAGATATTCACCTTTTGGCGTTCCGTCATCAAATGAACTAAATTTAATTAAGGTTCTTACGCCTTTTCTAGCCTGCTCGTTAGTCCATTTTTCGTACTCAATACGGTATAATGCGGAGTACATTTCAGCGCGACCAACACCGTGGTAACAGTGAATCAAAACCGGATAATTATCGGGATTATCCATGATTTTAAAGAAACGATCTAAATTCTCAGGTTTTGGTACTTGATCAGAACCATTGTTGAAATAATTAACACCATTGATCTTTGCGATTGCTTCTTTCTCGGCTGTAAGTTCCTGCGGGATTTCTGGATTATTCACCAAATCGGCAGTTCCGGGAAAACGCAAATCGACCACAGATTTGATATGGTATTTCTTAACGTAACTTTCCAATTCATCGGGTGGAATAACCCCCGATTTATATACTTTTCCTTCTGTAATGGTTTCGAAATTATGATTGATGTTCATGTCGTAGACATATTTACCAACAAAAACCAAGACAACAAGCAACACAACCAGGGCAATTCTTTTTTTGGTACTTTTCATATTAATGAGAGGTTAATTTTTGATCTACTACGCGTTCCATATAATCTTGAATAAAGGCCTTGCAATTTAATTCAATGTCGTTCATTTCTGCATTTCTATTGGCAATTAAGTTATGAAGTAGCGCTTTATCATTTTTAGCATAGAAACCAATCGACTTCTTTCCGTCGAAGATACAGATATAATTGCCGCGGGAGAATTGGTACAAACTACCTGTGGAATTCATCACAAAAGGTGTTGATGATTTTTTATCCAACAAACTTCTTCCCCAACTTCTGAAATGCTTTTGATAACCAATCATATCGAGAACCGTCGGATAAATATCTATTTGCTGCGCCAAATCTTCATCAACACCGACATATTTACTATTCGGCTGATAAATCATAATTGGAATGGCAAAATGTTCTGTTCCGCGAGTATATTCCTTATAAAAAATCGCATTGGCATGATCAGCAACAAATACAAAAATCGTGTTTGCAAACCACGGTGACTTCTTGGCTTCAGCAAAGAATCGCTGCAATGAATAATCGGTATATTCAACACACTTATGAATCGGAATGTCTCCTTCTGGAAATTTCTTTTGATATTTCTTCGGAATATTAAAGGGCTCGTGAGATGACACGGTAAAAATAGTAGAGAAAAAAGGAGATTTTTCTTTATCTAAAGTCTTTTTCATATACTGCAGAAAAGGCTCATCCCAAATACCCCAAAAGCCATCAAATTCGGAATCATCATTATATTCTGTTCTTCCGTAGTATTTATCGATTCCTAAAATATTGGCAAAGCCCAAAAATCCCATCGATCCGTTGGCGGCGCCGTGAAAAAATGAAGTACCATAGCCTTCGCTTTCTAAAGTCGATACCAAAGATTCTATTTTTTGCTTTGGAAAAGGTGACGACGTAAATGCATCTTTAAATGAAGGAATTCCAGCCAAAACCGACGACATTCCGTGAATAGATTGTCTCCCATTAGAATATGCATTCGTATAAATCATTGCATGTTGCGACAGCGAATCAAGAAATGGTGTGTGTGTTTTAAAATCCTTGATGTTTGATTTCTTATTAAAAGAACCGTAATATTCTCGTCCGTTACTTTCTAAGATAAACAACACGACATTGGGCTTGGTCGGCGGATTGTTTTTGTAGGTTTTGATAGGTTGAATTTTCTCTAAAATTACAGCCTCTGTTACACCTTCGTAATCTGTTTTTACAAAACTATTGCTTCTCAAAGTGCGAATAATTGCGAACGGTGTATTCAAAACAATATCGGCATGCGCAATGTTTTTAACATGTCGATTGGCATCTAATAGATTGATTGGCCTAGTCGACTTTTTAAAATCACCACCACGAATACCGCCAATAACTAGCGTCGTAATAAGTAAAAAACCGAAAACTGAAAAACTGTAATAGGGCACATTTTTCGTAGGCTTAAAGGGCGCAATCTTGACTTTACCATAGAGATAAATCCACAGCCAAGCGCATAGAAAATAAAGGGCAAATACATACCAAAAATCGACGATAAAACTAAGAAAGAGTTTGCTCAAATTGACTTCATGTTCTATGACATTCAAAACAGCCGTGGTGGTACGCGCATAAGTAAATTTATAGTAAATCAAATCTACAAAGTTCGTCGCATAAGCAATTAAATTCGTCGCAAAGTATAGAATCCAAATAAATCTTTGGTAGCCTGCAGTCGTATTGCGCTTGAAAGGCAAAATGGAAAAAACAATAAACAGCAGGTTTACGTATAGAATTGCCGTTGTATCGAAAGCCAAACCGTAGTATGATAGCTCGAAGAATTCTGCAATAGAATCTAATTTGAGCAACTTGGCATTAAAAAGATAAAAAAGTACACGGGCAATAAAATAAAAGAGATACGCCAAAAGGATTCTGTATCCCAATACTTTATACTCGCCTAATCTGAAGTGCTTGACCATTGATGATTGATATGGCGCAAAATTATCAAATTAAATGGAAGAAAAATTTATTCTTTTTAAATTAAACTTAAATTTATGATACACAATGCAACACTTCCGTCAGTTCAAATAAATTATATTTAGATATGAAATTATTTGATTATTTTGCAGTTCCAAAATGAGTAGCAATGAACTCGATTACACGTTTATTTGATTTTCCCTATTATCAACTTCAAAAGAATAATATTCCGGCGGCATTGGTCACCAAATACGATGGTAAATGGGTAAAAACTTCAACACAAGAGTACGTCGATCAATCGAATTGTATTTCGAGAGCGCTATTGCGTTTGGGCGTCCGAAAAAATGACAAAATCGCGGTTATTTCTTCTAGTAATAGAACGGAATGGAATATCATGGACATTGGTGTTCTTCAAGTTGGAGCACAAAACGTCCCGATTTATCCGACAATTTCAGAAGACGACTACGAATATATCTTAAATCACTGCGAAGCTAATTATTGCTTTGTTGCAGATGATGAAGTCTTGCGAAAAGTAAATCTCATCAGGAAAAATCTAAAAAATCTGATTGAGGTGTATTCTTTTAATGACATTGAAGGATGCAAAAATTGGAAGGAACTCTTACAACTAGGAAAGGATTTTTCAAATCAAGATGAAGTGGAAGATTGTAAGAATCAAGTCAAACCAGAAGATCTAGCCACGATTATTTATACTTCTGGCACTACTGGTCGTCCCAAAGGCGTTATGCTTTCTCATCATAACATTGTTTCTAATGTAATTGATAGTTCTCCGCGAATTCCCTTTGACGAAGGCACTAGCGTAGCCTTGAGCTTTCTTCCAATCTGTCATATTTTTGAACGGGTGATTTTGTATATCTATCAATATTATTCCGTTTCCATCTATTTTGCGGAATCAATTGACAAATTATCTGATAATATTAAAGAAGTGAAACCAACGGTCTTTTCTGTTGTACCTCGACTTCTGGAAAAAGTGTATGACAAGATTTATGCAAAAGGAACAGAATTAAGCGGAATCAAAAAGACACTTTTCTTTTGGGCGGTTAATTTAGGATTGCGATACGAGCCATACGGTGCCAATGGTTTTTGGTATGAACTTCAATTAACCATTGCTCGAAAACTAATTTTTAGCAAATGGAAAGAAGGTTTGGGTGGTAACCTTAATGTGATGGTGTCCGGAAGTGCTGCTTTACAAACGCGTCTCACACGTGTTTTTGCCGCTGCGGAAATGCCAGTCATGGAAGGATATGGGTTGACAGAAACCTCACCAGTGATTTCCGTAAATTGTCATAAAGAGGGTGGATTTAGAATCGGTACTGTTGGTCGGGTAATTCAAAATGTAGAAGTGAGAATTGCCGAAGACGGAGAAATTCTTTGCAAAGGACCAAACGTCATGATGGGCTATTATAAAGATGAAGCACTCACCAATGAAGTCATGAACGACGGTTACTTTATGACTGGAGACATTGGGGAAATCGACAAGGATGGCTTCTTGAAAATTACTGATCGAAAGAAAGAAATGTTCAAAACGTCTGGTGGAAAATATATTGCGCCTCAAATCATCGAAAATGTGATGAAACAATCGCGATTCATTGAACAAATCATGGTGATTGGCGATGGCGAAAAAATGCCAGCTGCCTTTATACAACCGAATTTTGATTTCATTCGGGAATGGGAAAAAATCCACGGACTTGAAGTCGGTAAATCCAATGAAGAGATCATAAGCAACGAAAAAGTAATCGAACGGATCCATGAGGAAGTGGAGCGACTAAATGAGAAATTTGGGAACTGGGAAAAAATCAAACGCTTTGAACTCACTCCAGATGTTTGGACTATTGACAGTGGTCATTTGACTCCAACTATGAAACTAAAACGCAAAATAGTTCGGGAAAAATACAAAGACTTATACTCGAAAATATACCCTAATTCTTAAGAAGACAAGGTCGACTTTAACCACATTTTATCTGACTTACATTTTTTACTTATTAACAAATTCGTAATCAAAACGTTGATAATTAAATTATTGTCAAAATAAGAACGCATTCAATTTTAATACTTTTATAATACTAACTAATAAATTATAAAATTATGAATGTAAAAAACTTTTTAATTTCAGGAATTGTGGGAGGAATAGTTGATTTTCTCCTAGGTTGGGTTTTCTACGGAATGTTATTTAAAGATTTATATCCTCAAAATGAGAATGTAAATTTAGTGTTCATCTTTCTTGGTTGTATGACATTTGGTTTATTTCTCGCTTATATCTTCAATAAGTGGGCACATATCACAAATCCAGTAACTGGAATGAAAGCAGGTGCAACAATTGGAGTTTTTAGCAGCCTATCTATGAATCTTTTTATGTATTCTGGAATGGAAGTTAATTATCAAAATATGTTTATTGATATTGCCATTTCTACGTTTATAGGTACCATCATGGGCGCAGCAATTGCACTTACATGTAGCAAAATGAAATAGTTTTGTTTTTTACCAAATCTGAAACTCCTCCATTCGAGGAGTTTTTTTGTTGCTTTAATTAACATAAAAAAAACATTTATTTATTATGCGTGCATAGTATTTTTTACTACATTTGAATTCCAATACTACATTTATGAAAGAAAAGACTATTGATTATGTTCTTCGAGCAACCTGGCAAGCAGTAGCAAGAATGTATAATGAAGAAGCGACAAAATATGACGCAACTATGTCCACTGGTTTTGCACTTTTGAGTTTAGACAGAGAAGACGGAACACCATCAACGGCATTAGCACCAACAATGGGAATGGAAGCAACTAGTCTTACTCGAACGTTGAAGTCGATGGAAGATCGCGGTCTTATAATCAGAAAGAAAAACCCCAATGACGGGCGTGGTGTCTTAATATACTTAACCGAATTCGGCAAAGAAAAAAGAGAATTATCACGAAATACAGTTTTGAAATTTAATGATACAATTCGCAAAAATATACCCGCAGAAAAACTGCAACACTTCATGGAAGTCGCAGAATCCATCAATGAATTAATACAGGATAAAAGCATTTTTAATCACCCGAGCACCATTGACATGGCGCAGCAAACTGAAAAATAAAAAATGAAAAGAACTATTAAAAAAGTTGCAGTAATTGGCTCCGGAATCATGGGTTCAGGAATCGCCTGCCATTTTGCTAATATTGGTATCGAGGTTCTACTCCTGGATATTGTACCTAGAGAACTTACCGATGCTGAAACTAAAAAAGGATTGACATTAGAGGACAAAATGGTTCGCAATCGAATTGTAAACGAACATCTTGCCATTGCCTTAAAATCCAAACCCTCACCTATTTATCATCAAAAATTTGCAAGTCGAATTAAGACAGGCAACACCACAGATGATCTTGCT
>CANHEA010000009.1 GCA_947459635.1 Flavobacteriaceae bacterium
ATAGTAATAAAATAAGCTTCTTCAGTGGTAGTGGCTTTGTATTTTGTTGACATGGCGTTGATTTATTTTATAAATGTAAAAAAACGAATCGTATTAAGTTTTGCTTAATTACATTTATTTTTGGCACGGATTGAAAATCCGCGCTATCTAGAGTACATCCCTAGTTCGCTACGCTCGAGTGCAGTACGTGCCCATTAGCAAAACGAAGCACTTGTTTTCAAAAATAACTACATTTGATTAGATTGCAAAACAGTTTTATAGAACAATCAAGGAATGCATAACAATAGTAATCTCGCTTCAATTATATAATGCAACAACCAACAAGAAAAAACAACAATGGCATCTACATCTTTTTAATGATGGTGGTCATTATACTATACGTTGTAGTTTCAGGCAATAGTTCCACGTCCAGTTCCAGCAGTAGTTACGTAAAACCCTACCACACCAGAACGGGTAAAATGGTAAAGGGACACGTAAGAAAATCAGTAAGCACAAACCCAAACGCAGTGAAGCGTCAGAATTACAGCAAAGGGTATCACTACCGTCACAAATACCGTTATCGAAAAACTAAAAAGGAGTAAATAGGACCTTACAGCAAATACTTGACGATATTTTCAATCGACAAGGGCTTGTTTAAATAATCAATGACATAAGGATAGCTTTTTGATTTTAGAATATCATCAGGATTATTTGAAGAACTCAACACAAACAACTCCAAATTAAATTTTAATGTAGGATGCAGCAGTTTCAACTCCTCTAAAAAACTCCAACCGTCAAGAACAGGCATATTAATGTCTAATAAGGCAAGCACAGTATCCTCTTGATCTAATTGATGATTTATTTTTGCTAACGCATCAAGAGCAGTCCTTCCATTATAAAGCGTAATGGTAGGCGCTATTATTCCTGCTTTAATTAATAATTTTCTATGCAAAAAATCTATGATAGGATCATCATCAATGAGTAAAATTATCGATTTTTTCTTTACCATATTATATAAATTTAGGTATTGTAAAATAGAATGTACTCCCTTTATTTTCAGTAGAATCTACCCAAATATCGCCACCATGAATCGTAATGATCTTTTTACAGTGAGCCAAACCTATCCCATTGCCAGAGTAGTCATCCTCGTTGTGTAATCGCTTAAAGATGTAGAATATGTTATCAAAATGCTTTGCATCAATTCCAATACCATTATCTTCAACGGCAAACAGCCAGTCCAAGTCTCTTTCTGTACTAGAAATGGTAACCTCTGGAACGGTATCTTTTGCCGTAAACTTTATCCCGTTACTAATTAAATTTTGAATCAATATTCTAATAAATGTCGGGTAGCAATATAATGTTGGCAACTTTTTCCAAGTTACTTTTGCGTCATATTTGTTGATACTAGTAGACAAATCTTCCTTTACTTCTAAAAGCAAGTCGTTAAAATCTACGATAGCTATTGACTCTCTTTTTTCAATACGGCTATACTCCATTAAAGCGGTTATTAAATTACGCATTCTATTTGCCGCCTTTTCTATAAAATCTAGATATAATTTGCCGTCATGGCCAAGTTTTTCTTTGTAGTCATCCTGCAATAAATTGGAATACCCCATGATGGATAAAAGTGGTTCTTGCAAATCATGAGAAGCGATATAAGCAAAACGCTCTAGTTCGCTATTTTTGTTTATTAGTATTTGATTTTGAACAGAAAGGTCGTTTTTAGCTTTTTTTAAGGCAGTTATATCGACAGCATAACCAATCATATAAGCAAAAACGCCCTCAACAAAAAATGGAAAAAGCCTGCGATGAATGTAAAACGTTTCTCCATTTTTGGTTATTTCATCAATATAATCAACTTGTTCTCTTGTTTCTAATGCTTGATTGAAATAATTTCTTCTACTCTGAGCTAATGCAGGATCAAGACCCTTTAAAGCGAAATAATCGAAATCATTCTTCCCAATCAACCAATTTCTCAATTCATCATCTTTAACCCCATTTTTATTAATAAACAAATAATTATGATCTTTATCAAAGAGCGCTATATCCGCCGGAATGTTATCTAAGACTAAATCATTAAAAATGGTTTTCTTTTTTAAATTATCTTCTACGTTTATCGTCTTGGTGATGTTCTTTATGGATCCTTCTAGAATAATTCTGTTTTGTCTATGAACGACTTTAGAATTAAGTTCAAACCAGATAATTTCTTCGTTTACTATAAACCTACCAATAAAATTAAGTTCATCGGTTGCTACGTCAATTTGCTCAAATTTATCTTGTAATGCCACATAATCATCAGGGTAAAACTTTAAGTATTTATCCCAATGAATGTCATTTAATGGCAATTGTACTGGAAAAATCTTTTTGAATGAATTACTGATATAAGTAAAGTAATTGGCCCCATTTTTCTTAATTACAAATTGAAACAAAGTAATGGGAATGTTCTTGTGAATAAGATTTAATTCATTTTCCTTTATTCGTGATTGTTTGGTTTTTTCTTTCAGTTTCTTCAAAGCAGCACCTAAAAGAATTCTATTCTTTCTGCTTTCCATCAAAAGAACGACTTGATTGGCAAGTGCTTTTAGTAACTTAATCTGATTTTCACATAGGTTGTGTTGCTTTTGATGAATGACGCAAAGTGTTCCGAATGGTAAGTTCTGCTCATCTTTCAAAACAACACCTGCATAAAAAACAACACTGGGTTCATTGACAACAAAAGGATTATCACGAAATCGCTCCTCTTTCCTAGCATCTTCAATGATCAATAATTCCTCGTTGTGATTGATGGCATGAGCACAAAAAGAATAATCTTTGGGCGTTTCAGAAATTTCTAATCCGTGATGTGATTTAAACCATTGTCTATTTTCATCCAACAGACTTATCAATGCAATAGGCGTATTACAAATTTGAGCCGCAATTGCCGTTATATTATCAAAATCAGCATCATATTCACTGTCCAAAATACAATATGATCGCAACAATTTTAACCTTTGTTCTTCTTTTTGATGGGGTATTGGTCTAATCATAGTTTACGTATTTTCTATAAAAAACATTCGGCGCTCTCACAAAATAACAAAATCAAGAGTGAAAACCCGCACAAAAAAACTCGAATAAAGTTGAAATTGTATTATCTGCAGACTAATGAACTATATCTGTAGTTCAATGGTGTAATTAGTGATGCTGCCTGTGATTTAAAACGAGCGTATTTTACCATAAACCCTGATTTTTAGGTTGTTAACCGCTACCGAGCAAATTCCCCGCTGCCGAAAGACCAAAGCCTGTAACCTGAATTCACAAATCGAAAAGCGGCTGCAGAACGGTTTCGAAAAATCACTACTTTTGATCAACTCGCAAAACCGTTTTATAGAACACATGAGAACAACATAATAATAGCAAACCCGCTTCAACCTGACTATGCAACAACCAACAAGAAAAAACAACAACGGCCTCTACATCCTCTTCATGATGGTGGTCATTGTACTTTACGTTGTAGTTTCAGGCAATAGTTCCACGTCCAGTTCCAGCAATAGCTACGTAAAACCCTACCACACCAGAACGGGTAAAATGGTAAAAGGACATGTAAGAAAATCAGTAAGCACAAGCCCAAACGCGGTGAAGCGTCAGAATTACAGCAAAGGGTACAACTACCGTCACAAATACCGATACCATCTAAATAAAAAAGAGTAAATATGAAATTTGGACTTAGAATACCATCAATTACCAAAAGAATTGCGGCGCGAACCTCCGTAAAAAGAATCGTTCAAAACAAACTAGGATTAAAAGCACCGCGCGGTTATGGTTGGATAACCAATCCGAACAAATTTGTCTACAACAAGGTCTATAACAAAACCTCTCGCGGCTGCTTAGTGACGCTGTTTATCTTTGCAGTCATTCCTTTAGTGCTGCTCCTGCTTATCTCAACGTAAAGTTATTATTTGTCATTAACATTGTTATGTAAACAAATTTGTTTAGTTTTGTAATATGAAAAAGGATTTAAACATACTAAAAGGTATTCATCCTGGCTTCGTATTGGAACGTGAACTCGAAAAACGTCAGATACGAAAAGGAAACTTTGCACTCCAAATTCAAGAGTACCCACAAACATTATCGACCATCACAAAAGGAAAGCGCGATATGAACATTGGTTTGGCTTTAAAAATTGAACACGTGCTCGGAATTGAGGAAGGATTCTTTATGATTCTTCAAGTATATTATGATATTGAGCAGGAAAAAAAGAAACAAAATAGTGCACACCCCAATTTGTCTATAATTAGGTCAATACTTTTCTGGGACACAAAAACGGAAAAAATTGACTGGCAAAATCAAAAAAAAGCCATCATTAAAAGAATATTCGAACGTGGCAATGAAATGGAGAAAAAAGAAATTACCAGCTTTTATGGAAACGAGACTATTTCCAAAGTCCTAAATGATGCTAAACCTGCTTAATTACAATACGGTAACTCCCTTATTAAAATCGGTTTTAGCGACATTAATGGCTGCTGATGTTTTTACTGATTTTAGGTTAGTCGGTGGAACTGCACTAAGCCTCTATCGTGGGCATCGCATGTCTGTTGATATCGACCTTTTTACTGATAGAGAGTATGGTTCAGTTGATTTTGAAGCAATCGATGTTTTTTTACACAGAACATACCCTTATGTAGATACGAATGATTTTGCAGAAATTGGTTTTGGCAAATCATATTACGTGGGCGACAGCCAGGAGGATTGTATCAAATTAGACTTGTTTTACACCGATCCTTTTATTGATGAAGAATTTATTACAGACAACATCCGTATGGC
Source organism: Flavobacteriaceae bacterium (assembly GCA_947459635.1). Classification (GTDB taxonomy): domain Bacteria; phylum Bacteroidota; class Bacteroidia; order Flavobacteriales; family Flavobacteriaceae; genus Flavobacterium. Next base: position 4,780 of record CANHEA010000009.1, read on the forward strand.
AACTGTGGAAGAAATTATTGCTATGAAACTCGATGTAGTTTCCAGGATAGGCAGAAAGAAAGATTTTTGGGATATACATGAACTTAAAGACGATTACTCAATCGCTGAAATGTTTGCCCTTCATCAAAAGCGTTATCCTTACACGCACGATACAACATTACTAAAGAATAACTTTACAGATTTTAGCGAAGCAGACGATGATTTTGAACCAAACTGCCTACGAGGCAAGCATTGGGAATTAATCAAATTAGACATGATTCAGTATAGCGCCAAATTATAAAAAAACAAGAAAATTCTATTGGTACGCTCCTCTGACAAGAGGAAATGCGGCTTATTCCTTTGCAACAATGTAACTTCATATCTCACACACACCGCTGTGCGGGCTTACGAATTATCAAAAACTCAAAGAGCAAAACCTGTCTGCCGGCAGGCAGGTAGTCTAATTCCTGAGGCAACGCACCGAGAAACCGTAAGTCTTATCGTTGGTGGGCCTGGCTGCGCCATAAGTGTAGAAATTCAGGCCGCGGCCCCAAGCTTCCGTCGTAAGGTCCTCTGACTCTGACGAACTCCACCAAATCGCGCCATTGCCAACGTAGCTGAAAGTCCCATCGTAGTTGCGAAAACCTGCAGGAAGACCTGAGAATCCTGATTCGTTGGTAGCTCCTGCGTTAGGGAAATTCCATAAGCCAGTGCCATCTTGTAGGGTTCCAGTTGTTTTCATTTTGCCTCCTGCGGTATTAAAATTATTTCCGCCATCTGCATTGGGGTCAAGACAGTTGATAAGAGTACTCCATTCCCCATCTGTGGGAACATGCCAAACATTTGGCGCCAGTTTTTTGCGCAAGGCAGGGTTGGTAGCAGAAGCTGCATCATAAATACCTGCCACAGCATACCAATTGTATAACTTGCCACATACAGCTCCGTTGGCTGTATTGTTCTCGTAATAACACCATGCGCCCGTTGTGAGATTAGCCCATGCTGTTGTGTCTTGCACCTGCGGAATTGGGGTTCCATCACTATATTTGGATACATTCAAGTTTTGTTTGGTCAATGTTTGACTACAGATTGTTATCGATTGATAACTATTGCCGTCGATATCAGTAACTGTGGTACCTGATGTGTTTGCCGTGGTAAAACTAATTTCATTGCCATAGGCCGTTCCAAGACTGTTGGTGGCATAAGCCCTTACATAGTAAATAGTATTGGCTGCAAGACCTGTCATGTTGCTTATGAATGTCCCACTTCCTGAACCATCGTTTGTTTTAGTGGTCAATGAAATAGTCGGATTAGCGCTCGTACTCCAACAAACTCCTTTTGCTGTTATAGCAGCGCCACCATCACTTGAAATGGTTCCTCCCGATGCAGCTGTGATGGGTGCAATTGTTGAAACCGCAGCAGTAGTTAATGTCGGCAACTCTGATGTATTAGAATTGCCATTACCATCAGAACTTGTTGAACAAGAACAAACAAGAATCAATGCAATAAGACTAAGTATTTTCTTCATAGCAAGGGTCTTTCTTGTTTAATTATCTCTTATCTTTAAAACAAATGTAGTTGAAATAACTGGTAAATCAAATTGTACATATTTTACTTGTGTAAAGTGTTGTAAAGAAACCTCTTTACTAAGTTAATCAATTACATCGCGCAAAAGCTTCGAAAAGTGTTCTTATAAAAAACTACCCCCAGCTGCGCAAAGTCGGGAGACTTTGCGCCCTAACAAATAATCATCTCCTCAAAGAGTGAAGCAAACTTCTAAAGCAATCGCAAAAAACGCCCAATCACCACAGTTATCACAAGTTCCCAAAAACAATATGAGATTTAGGATGTGCGATATCCGATATTACAAATCCTAAATCAAATACCCAACATCGCAAATCAAACATCCAACATCGCAAATCAAACATCCAATATCGTAAATCAAATATCCTACATCGCAAATCAAACATCCAATATCGCAAATCAAACATCCAATATCGTAAATCAAACATCCAATATCGTAAATCAACAATCAAAACTCCCCCCTAACGCTCACTTCTCATCACCAAAAGTAGTAACCTACTTTATGCACATATTTGTCTATTTTTGTCCTGATTACTATGAAGTTAATGCCAAGCTACGCATCCAAAAAAATTAAACAATGAAAAAATTACTACTATTCGTGTTTGCAGTCCTCGTCAGCACGCAAAGTGATGCACAATGTTGGCGTAATTTTGACGCGGGCTTTAGTCATAACGTTGCCGTAAAATTGGATGGAAGCCTTTGGACGTGGGGCGGAAACCAAACTGGACAATTGGGCAATGGAACCAATTCAAATAAATACATACCCACCAAAGTGGGTACCGATACAGATTGGCAAAGCGCTAGGACGGGACTTTTGCATACACTGGCTATAAAAACCAATGGCACTTTATGGACCTGTGGGTATAATTCTGGGGGACAACTCGGCGATGGTACAATGCTTACCAGAACTTCATTGGTACAAATCGGAAATGACCAGTGGAAAACCGCTTGTGGTGGGGATTACTACTCTGTGGGGATCAAAACCGATGGCACTTTATGGGCTTGGGGCGAAAATAATATGGGGCAGCTGGGCATCGGGAATAACACCAGCGTAACAATTCCCACACAGGTAGGAGTTAACAACGATTGGCAATTGGTAGATGCGGGATGGCGGTATACGATGGCTTTAAAAACCGACGGGACGTTATGGGCTTGGGGTTCCGGAATCTATTTGGGCACGGGCGCAACGAATGATTCAAATGTACCCATTCCCATTGGAACTGAACAATGGCAATCCATTTCTGTTGGCGATCAGAACTTTTTTGGGATAAGAACAGATGGGACATTGTGGTGCTGGGGCAATAATAATTATTGGCAATTGGGCAATGGTACCAATAGCTTTCAATATACACCTATGCAAGTGGGCAACGCTAACGATTGGCAATCCGTGGCTGCCGGCGGCGAACAAACCATTGCAATAAAAACCGATGGAACTTTATGGGCGAGCGGGAATAATTTTGATGGACAATTGGGAGATGGCACTACCATTGAAAGGCATACGCTTACACAAGTAGGAGAAGCAACGGATTGGGAAATGGTTTATTCCGGTAACGCTCACAGCGTGGCAAAAAAATCGAATGGAACACTTTGGGCATGGGGAAACAATCCTTATGGTCAAGTGGGGAACGGTACGACAAACACAACTTTTTCGCCGACGCAGGTCATGTGCATTCCCTTAGCAGCAGCGCAATTCTCTGACAGTACTACTCCTTACTTGATTTATCCAAACCCAACGTCAGACATCCTATATCTTAAAAACTTTAGCGCTGTCCGTGAGATTGCATTAACTGATATCTCGGGAAAAATAATGCTGGAACAAAAAGGCGATGCTTCGGAAGTTAATGTACAGCAATTGCAACCAGGGATTTATTTGCTTAGGGTGGTTACGGATGAAATGATCTATAGCGGGAAATTCATCAAAAAATAGAAACCACCAAAGCAATCAGGAGTTCCAAAAAAACCACATGAGATTTAGGATGTACGATATCCGATATTACAAATCCTAAATCAAATCCCCAATATCGCAAATCAAAAATCCAATATCGTAAATCAAAAATCGTAAATCAAATATCCACTATCAAACCTCATTTTCAAAAACTTCTTCCTCATTCAAAAAGGAAAAACTATTTTCAGAAAAATCCAAAACTTCCGCTTTAGAAGCATAATTGATAATTTCCTTAATGCCCTTCTCTAGCATCAATTCGGTCGAGAACTTTCGGCTATGCGCCAAAACCAACCCGTCTTTAGACAGCCTAAAAAAATGTTGATTAGAAGCCTTTCTGATTTTTGTAAAAGCAAACAGCACCATATTTTCTTTGATACCCGCAATCATTTGTTCACAATCCCATTTATGCTTGCAGGGAATACTGGTAAAAATAGTTTTCCCTTTTCGCGTAGCAAAAACAAATTTATAATCACCGTTATATCTTTTACTTATTACAAAAGTACCCATAGCTACTATCAGAAGTTTAGACTAAAATAAAAATACTAGTCGTTGGTTTCAAAAATACACAAAAACCTTTGAATGAAAAATCAAAAAAATACCCTATAGCGTCGATTTAAACCCGAGCGTAGCCAATTCACGAAGCAATCCGTGCTCCCACACCAATATAACACCACACCAAAAAACGCCTAATCACCACATTAAGCAGCAGTTCCAAAAAACTATATGAGATTTAGGATGTGCGATATCCAATCTTATAAATCCTAAATCAAAAATCCAATATCGAAAATCACATATCCAATATCCAATATCGCAAATCAAATATCCAATATCCAATATCGAAAATCAAATATCCATTGTCCATAAAATCCCTTACATCTCATAAGACAATACCAAAAGAGGATTTGGCGTATAAACATCATCACCGCAAAACACACTTGCCATAATAATTCTAATTTTGCATCCAAAAAACATCAAACATGGAAAAAAAAGAACAATCATTCAAACAGCCTGCGATGATATAGCTGGCTATGCAGCATTTCATTATAAGTTAGTACAGAAAATCTCTTTATTAGGAAGAAGTAAAAGCACACTCGATAGCTATACCAGGCATCTTGCAAAAGCAGCAGTTTATTGGAATAGTGTTCCAACCAAGGTCGAGGCCCAACAAATAGATGATTACCTATATTATCTACAACAAAACTACGATTCAGCTTCAGAATCCTATTTCAAATTCACGGTTTATGGTTTGAGATTTGCCTATCGGATGGAAGGACTAAACGATAAATACATTTTATTACCATCAATCAAACGAGAGAAGAAACTGCCAGTAGTGCTGAGTAAAGACGAGGTTAGGCGACTACTTGCTGCGCCGAAACTACTAAAACACAAAGTCCTAATTGGCTTATTATATGGTTGCGGGCTTCGCTGTTTTGAAGCCCGAAACATCACCATTCCGGATATCGATTTTGACCGAATGGTTTTACACGTGCGCCAAGGAAAAGGAAAAAAAGACAGGTATGTTCCGTTAAGTGCTGTTTTGGCTGAGTGGCTGAAAGAATATATTTCCACCGAAAATCCAACGCTGTGGCTCTTCAACGGTCGCCCAGACGGTCGCGCCGGCGGTGATTTCGACAGTCGATATTCTAATCGCGGGATCAATTGGGCCATACATCAAGCGGCAAAAAAAGTTCAAATTATCAAAAATATTTCTGTTCATACCTTAAGGCATACATTCGCGACCCACCTCCTAGAAGATGGCCTCGATATCGTTAGCATTAAAGATTTGCTCGGACATTCTCGCATTGACGCAACGCTCATTTATCTTCATGTGGCACAATATGACAGAGTAAAATCATTTAGCCCACTGGATACGCTTTACCGTCTCAAGAATTTAAATTCGTCCTCGCACGACCATGTCACCTCCTGTGTCTTGAGCAATCATATTCGAGAATGTCCTTGTTGCAGCAAAAGTGGACTGGCGGCCTTGATCGGTTAATAATTGGTAGGATATTGGATTTGCGATTTGCGATTTACGATTTACGATATGCGATTTGCGATTTACGATTTACGATATGCGATTTGCGATTTACGATTTACGATATGCGATTTACGATTTACGACATCCAAAATCTAATATCCAATATCTAATATCTAATATTCAATATCTAATATTCAATATCTAATATCCAATGTAAACACGCCCCCTGCCCTTATATAAAAAACGTAAAAAAACAACGCAGAATCGAAGCGGCAGCGCTCCACGAGCTGACCCGCTTCAGCGGGGAACGGCTTGGGGTCGGGCCCAGCGTCAAGAAAATGTCCAGTGGACATTTTTAGCGCAGGAGCCAGCAGGCGCGCTGGCCATGAATTCCTGAAATCACAAATTCACAAATACCACTAAAAAAACAAACAAAAACGTCTAAAATTACCGAGTACCCGTTTGCACCGTGAACCCGTCATCATATTTTCTCCGTTGTAAATCACACAAAGCATTTTGCGTTGGGAGAAGGGAGTGACCACCGAGTGAAGCATGAACGGCTGTGGTCGCGATAGTCAAAATGGGTTGTGATGATTTACAGGATAAAATATGGAGACTTGACTTTTTGTTTCTTTTGTGTCAAGACAAAAGAAAAGAAAACGATAGCGGATTGTAAATCCGCACAATCTTGATTCTTTTCATTTAGGATTCAAGAATAATCTGACCGGGCCAAGCGTCAAGAAAATGTCCAGTGGACATTTTTAGCGAAAGAGCCAGCAGGCGCGATGGCCATGAATTCATAGCCTTGACTTTTTGTTTCTTTTGTGTCAAGACAAAAGAAAACGATAGCGGATTGTAAATCCGCACAATCTTGATTCTTTTCATTTAGGAGTCAAGAATAATCTGACCGGGCCAAGCGTCAAGAAAATGTCCAGTGGACATTTTTAGCGAAAGAGCCAGCAGGCGCGATGGCCATGAATTCATAGCCTTGATTTTTTGTTTCTTTTAGCGCACCTCTTTAATATTTATTAGAGGTGTTCGCTGAATCTCCTTCGTCGATTTGTGTCAAAACACATCGCAAATGCACCAAACTCCACTAAAAAATAGTATCTGTGCCGTAAAAGAAAAGAAACACCCTACCACAAGTTTACTTCTCAACCCCGCTCGCACGTCATTCACCCCCACAACCTAACAAAATACGCCCAATACCTAAAATAATAAATAATTTTGTTTAGATTTGAGTCCGAAAGCAAAAGACGATTTACTCACTTTAAGAAAAAACACGTGAAAAAAATTCTATTTATCCCAATGACAATGCTATTGGTAACAATCAACTGCTCCGCGCAAATGAGTCCACCAACGCAACAAGTCAACACGAATCACCCCACAAACAATAATTTACCAGATAGCAATGTCATCACTTTCAGCGAGTATCCGCCAGAGACGATAATTACGACACAATACCTCAACGAAGGCGTCGTATTTTCCGGTTTTAACGGTTCAAATCCTCCTGTAATTTATGATTATGGTACTGGCTCGTATGGATCCATATTGCATAGCGATACTTGGTACTTGCCATTCCGTGTTGATTTCGTCGATCCAGCAAACCCATCACAATATCAACTGGCGAGCAAAATTGAATTCGACAATGCCATCAATTCAGCCGCAGAAATCGATTATGTGAATGTCGATGTCTATGACAGCAATGGCATATTGTTGCGTCACTATTTGAGCACCAGTTTTGAACATGTGGTAATTGATCTGGGAGTGGCTTCGGCTGCTTATATGACAATAGATGATGAAAACGCTACCGCATTCATCTTCGATAACCTATTCGTTACTTTTGATAACTTAGCCACAAATCAGAATACAGCACAGGGTTATACGGTCTTACCTAATCCATGCGCTGAGGCATTAAGAATCACGGCACCACTAAATGAAGCAACAGAAATTAGTATCTATAGCCTAACTGGCACAAAACTTTTGACACAATCATTTACCCAAACGACAACCATCAATACCGCAAGTCTTCCTGCTGGAATGTACTTGTACACGATGACCAATAAAAACGGTGCTGTCAATTCAGGTAAGATTGTAAAATACTAGATGCCATTGTACGGATTGCAGTAGCGGTGTAGCGTTAGCTGTTTCAATGGTAACTTATCTAGATAATGATATACGATTTGGAATTTGGATATTAGATTTACGATAGGAGAATTACGATAGGAGATTTTGGATATTGGATGTTTGATTTACGATAAACGAAATCCAATATCCAATATCCAATATCTAATATCCAATATCCAATATCTAAAATCAAATATCTTAACATTTAATCTAGTATATTCTATAATTTTTACTTAAGTTTACAACTCCCTCATCTTCCCCTTTTACTTTCCGGCAACAAACTAGTTTCTATTTGCAGAATAAGTGCGTAATAGCGCTATGGTTTTACTGTTTCAATTCTAACAACTCTAAAATCGCAGCGCATGAAAAAAAACTACTTCTTTAGCTTTCTAGCATTTTGTACCACATTATTGGCGGAAGCGCAACCTACCCTTACATCATCAGAGATCACCAATTATGCCGCAACCATCTACAGTGTTCCAGAAGTTGCAGGAACCATAATAACTGACGCCGGTCCGAACCAAACCTGGGATTATAGTGCACTTATTCCTTCCACGGAGTTTTCACCCGCTTATTATATCAGTACCATTCCTGTAAATTCAGCGCCTTTTTATACGTCTTTTCCAAACACGAACTATTGTCAAAAAGCATCTATTACTGTCAATGAGGTGCTATATGAAAGCTACGGTTATGCCAACCTAAGTCCAGCAGGAATTGAGACTTTTGGCTCAAGTGATCCACTTGAAATTACAACGGAGTACACCGATACTCCTTTTACGCCATTGCCACTAGTTTTCGGCCAAATGTATTCAGATACATTTCAAAGCACTACAGATGTTAGTCCAAGTACGACCGAAAGCACCTATGATGCCTATGGAACGCTAATTACGTACTTTGGAACCTATTCAAATGTAATTAGATTAAAACAACTAAGAGAAACTTATACGGGCTATAGCTTTATCAAAGTGAATCCCTATAGTCCACTAATGTCTATTACGGTTGACAATACAACCGGCGATGTGATTGGTGTTAACGTATATGACACCTCTGGTTTGGCTACCAATCAAACGGTGGCAAATCCAGCAGTGATGCTATACCCCAACCCAACAAAATCCGTCCTAAACCTTCAATTACCAAACAATACCGCAATCGACAAGATTACCATCACCGACCTAACCGGCAAAATAGTAATGGAACAAAGTCAAAACACAGGTACCACAAATGTTGAAAATCTGGCCAATGGCATATACATTCTAGAAGCCTTTTCTGGAGATAAAAAATTTGAAACTAAATTTATCAAACAATAAAACAGCCAATCATGAAAAATAACTACTTCGCATGCGTCTTATTACTAACCTCTGGATTCTTTGCTATCGCACAACCCGTGGTTACCTCCGCTTCATTTCAAGATTTTTCAGTAAGAGCGCATTCTGTATCTGATTTTACTGGAATAACAGTGGGAAATGCCGGCGCAAACCAAACCTGGAACTATAGTTCAGTGATTACCGACCCGCCGTTTGTTTATTTAAAATCTATTCCTGAAAGTGCAGCACCTGCACATAGTCAAATCCCGGAGGCAAATTATTTCATTAACGTCTCCTCTATTTTTAATAATGTAATTTATCAAAATTTCAGTTATATAAAAATAACCTCATCAGGCTATGAGCCACTCGGAACAATCAATTCAGCAGGAGATTTTGAAGGCTACATCGACACACCATTAGTGCCACTTCCGTTAAGTTATACAAACAGCTTTGTCAATAGCGAGCAACTAACTTCAGACCCTATACTCTCAGTTTCAACAAGTACATATGACGCGTACGGAAGCCTTTATACTCCCTATGGTACTTTTACGAATGTTGTTCGAATCAAAGAGGAGGATGACATTTCTACCTCCTATAGTTGGTACAAATTTGATCCTTACACGCCATTAATGAGTATTGATGTTTCAAATGCAACTGGCCTAATAACCGATGTTGTGATCTGGGAAAATTCTCCAGGTCTCGCCACAAACCAAGTCATTGCTGCTGACTCCAAAATTTCCATTTTCCCGAATCCAGCAAACAATATCTTAAACCTTAAATTACCAAACAATACAACGATCGACAAGATCACCATCACCGACCTAACGGGTAAAATAGTAAAAGAACAAAGTCAAAACACAGCAGTCATCAATGTTGAAAATCTTGCAAATGGAATTTATATCCTGCAAGCCACCTCAGGAACAAATTCGTTCGAAACTAAATTTATAAAACAATAAAACACTACCATCATGACAAAAAACTACTTATTCTTATTCCTAATTGCAATGAGCTTTACTGCGGGCTACAGCCAACCACAACTCAACGCCTCTAATTTTCCATCAAATTATTCGGCGCTGGTTTATGATGCCGATGTTACTGGCTTAAGTGCAGGTAATGCAGGAGCAAACCAAGTCTGGAACTATGGTTCGGTCCCGACAACTTATAATTATGCCATAATTAAGATACCAGTCGAATCCGCTCCTTTCGCAAGTACCTTTCCAACAGCCAACTATTGCTGGAAATACGTGTTCACAGACGCTAACAATTACTTTTTTTTTAATTTAAACAATAGTGCTTTTGAAAATATTGGATTTACAGATGAGCTATCAGTGTGGAGTGATTTCAGTCCAAACACACAAACCATATTTACATTTCCATACACTTATAACACAATTGTGGATGATACCTATCAAACTTTAGGTGATCCTGCAATAAATAATTATTCCAACCAATATGATGCTTATGGCACCATCATCACGCCGTTTGGTGTCTATAATAATGCAATACGATTAAGAAGTGGTGACTACTATGATTGGTTTAATGTCAATCCATTTTATCTCATCGCCTCAGGAGATTTCGTAAATTCATTGACCTTCTATCAAACCAATCCTTTGGCTACAGTTCAGTCTATCGCCGATAACCAAATTGCAGTATACCCCAACCCAACAAACGGTATACTAAATCTAAAATTTCCAAACAATACAACGATCGACAAGATTACCATTACCGACCTAACGGGCAAAATGGTACAAGAACAAAGTCAAAACACAGAGTTCATCAATGTTGAAAATTTAGCCACTGGAATTTATATCCTGCAAGCAACTTCAGGAACTAATTCGTTCGAAACTAAATTTGTGAAACAATAAAAAGAAGCAGGCGCGAGCGATAGCCTAATACTCGTGCCTACCCTTAGACCCAAAGGCAAGGATTTCTACCGCAGTATTGCGGACTGTCGAAATAACCCATACTAAAATCTAGAAAAAGAACAAGCCTAACTGCTAAGAAATGACCGGCAAAATTAGATACGAATTCAAAGCAATCCTCTGGCAACACACAGGCGCTGGAGGTTGGCATTTTATATCCCTGCCCGAAACAACTTCCACCGAAATTAGAACCCTACTCAAATCCTCCGAAGAAGGCTGGGGTCGACTCAAAGCCACTGCAAAAATCGGCAACGCCAAATGGGAAACCGCCATTTGGTTCGACACGAAAAAAAATACGTATTTATTGCCAATCAAAGCAACGATTAGAAGTAAGGAAAATCTCCTTCTTGGTGCAGAGATCGCTGTTATTGTTTCGGTTTAGCCAACTAGTGACCTATCTCCAGGAGGAATAAATTATGTTTTTAATCCAAGGTAATTTGACTACGGTAATATTCCACGGCAAGAAATCTAACAAAATGTCCGTGCCGCTAGTCTCTATAGACAAATTGAACGCTTCATTGTGCTCCTCTACTATCCCGTTGCGCGTAAGAAAAGTATTTCGAAGTCCGTCATTACTAGCTTTACCCAATTTATCCCATCTAGAAATGATGACTTGCAATACTTCATTTGTATAGTCTATTTCATTGCTCGACAGCGTTAAATCTAAGGGAATAGCGGCTCCAATAGGCATTCCCGAAAGCAATTTCGACATTGCTAAGTCGGCTTCATCAGTAGCACCAACCTGCCCAGTGGCGATATAATGCATAACATAGACGGCGCGCCAAACCGTTACTTCATTTTTGAATTGATTTTTATCATCTAAATAATCCAAATATTTAAACAAATTATTCAAGAACGGATGCACTAGTAGCAATCCTGCATTTTTTAGAGGTACATTCGCAGTATTCATATCTATCATACTAATTTCACGAGAGATTTAGGATTACGAAAGTCATCCATTACTAAATAGTAACTGATTGCTGTATTGGATGTTGGAAGGTAATGGCTAACCCCAAGGTCCAAAAGTCTTGGTACATATTATTAGTTATTTGGTAGGAATTATTTCTTTTGCTGATTTTTTTTTGAATAGTATTACCTGGTAACGAGAATATCTTTCTCATGCTCCTGCAATAACAAGAATCATTTCGTATCGTTTTATAATTTAAAATACTGAAATACCAGATCCCGGATTTTCAATCATTAGCAAACAACACTCAACCCTCAACCCACAACCCTCAACCCACAACCAACAACCCACAACCAACAACCTACAACCTACAACCTACAACTGACAACCCACAACCCACAACCCACAACCGACAACCCTCATCCTACTCCTTCACCAGTTTACGACTAACCGTCCCTTCACCAGAAATCTTTACCACATATACCCCATTAGCTAAATCCGAAACGTCATAGCGTTGTTGTTGGTGAAAAGATTTAACCAGTTGACCTTGTAGCGAATAAACTTGTATTTGTTGGAGGTTACTTTCCGATTGCACTTCAAAATAGTCACTGGATGGATTTGGAAATAAGATTACATTTTTAGTTGCAACGTCAACTGTATCCGTACTTAAAAACGGATCGTGATACGCATACAATTCCGTTCCAATGCCAGAACCATCATCAGCTCCAAAATACAACTCGTTGTTAAATAACACAATGCTACTAACATCGCTGTCTCCCGACGGATTAATCGGAATCATAGTGGTTCCTGCAGTTGTGCCGTCGCTTACCCACAAATTTACTTTAAAATCGATGACGTTATAGGCCGTAAAATACAACTTGCCGTTATATGCAACCATGTCATCAATAATGGTACTGTCAGTTCCAACGGTAATGTCTTTGACCATCACTGTACTGCCAGATGATCCAGAGGTTTTCCATAATTCTTCGCCGTGATATCCGTCATTGGCGGTAAAAAAGACCAAAGATCCTACCTGAAAAAAGTCAGATGGATTGCTATCTAACGTCGGTTGACCTCCGCCACCGCCAACAGTATTGATGTCTTTTATCAATTGGGTTCCTGCGTTAGTGCCATTGGATCTGTATAATTCGCGACCAGTACTGCCATTATCTGCACTAAAATAAATCCAATTGCCCAACACCGTTATCTGTTGCGGGTTACTGCTTGCCAACGCTGTAGGTCGCATATCTTTAATAAGTGTCACATTTCCTGCGCCGTCAGTTTTATACAATTCATTTCCTGTAATCGAGTTTGGACTCGCAGCATACACCAAGTCACTGCCAAACAGTTCCAAGCCAGAAGGATTAGCAATCGTCGTGTTGGTATTGAGGTCGATATAAGGTATTGTGCCAGCTGTCGTACCATTGGTTTTCCATAACTTTTTACCAGTTCCATCATTGGCAGTAAAAAAACAAGTCGAGTTGAGTACAGTAAGGTCCGAGGGTTGTGAGGAAACAGTGGCAGTCGGATTGATATCCTTGACCAAACTAAGCGTATTACCATCTGATTTATACAATTCGTTGGCAACAACATTCGTAGCACTGACGATATTAGGAACAAATAGAATTTGATTATTCAAAACCACTTGTTTACTCAATTGCGAATTCGCAAAGCCAGTAAATCCGCCTAAGTTCCCATAGGCATTGCAGTCAGTAGTCGTAAATCCAGCTTTGGTAATGCGACTAAACGCACCAGTTGCGACACTGTTGTAACTAGCCAAAAAATGCGCTTCTCCGTTCAAAACAGCATTACTAAAAGCGGTGCCAGTGGTCATCGCCACCAAACCAGTCGCCGTATCGATAATATTCGAGCTGTTGTCGGTAGTCCCATCGGTAAAAAACGGATAGTTAATAGCCGCTTCATCTGCGGTATAAACCAATCGGTCATTGATGACCAATCTCGGAAGGGCGCCAGACGAATTATTGCCGTCGTGGTTTTTAACCAAACGCAATTGGGCATGAGAAAAAAGTGTACCACCCAAGGCAACTAAAAGTAATAGTTTTTTCATAAGCTAAAAGGTAAAATAATTCACGGTAAATATAGATAAATATCTCCCGCAATCACTTATAAATAGGCAACTACCGCCTTTTTTGTAGTAACTGATGGAGATGACGTGCTAAGTGATTCGGTAGTTCACGCACGCAAACAATTAACATATAAAACAATCCCATTATCAAAATAGAACAAGGTCAAGAGATTATCCAAATACAGAGGATGCCAAGTTAAAAGAGTAACTTCCTTTGCGTCTCTGCGCCTTTGCGAGCAAAATTCAAGATATCTAACCACTCCAGCTTTTAAACAACAAGAAAATATTATATTTATCTCCAAAAAAAACATCACCATGGCCAATCATAAAGTCACGCTGCACCGTGTTTTTGCAGCCAGTCCAGAGAAAATATTTAAAGCGTTTTCAGATCCAGATGCGATGGCAGCTTGGTTACCACCCTACGGATTTGTGTGCAAAATTCACCACATGGATTTCAAGATTGGTGGCACCTATAAAATGTCGTTTACCAATTTTTCAACGGGCAGCAGTCATTCCTTTGGTGGTGAATATGTTGCAATAGTTCCAAATGAACTGCTTCAATACACCGACCAATTTGACGACCCGAACCTACCAGACCAAATGATCACGACCATAACGCTAAAAGAGGTCCTTTGCGGAACCGAATTTACTGCCACGCAAGAAGGCATTCCCGAAGCCATCCCTACCGAATTCTGCTATTTAGGTTGGCAGGAATCCCTAGACAAACTCAAGCGTTTGGTTGAACCTAATATTCCGGATGCACCGTAAATCAAAATTGGTAATTACTAATTAGGAACTAGTACCTCGAAAATCACAATTCGTAACTCGTAATTCCCAATTCGTAATTCATAATTCGTAATTCGTAATTCATAATTCATAATTCGTAACTCGTAATTCATAATTCGTAATTCGTAATTCGTAATTCATAATTCGTAATTCCCAATTCGTAATTCCCAATTCGTAACTCGTAATTCCCAATTCATAATTCGTAATTTCTATATTTACCACACAGAAAACCACCACCATGTCTCGCATCAGCTCCCTAACGCTTTTTAATTTTACCGATAGTCTCGCCTACCTCATCGACAACTTGCGCGACGGGTTTTACTGCAATCCTACTTATGAAAAGCTACCAGTCGCCAACCACGGCTACCGTGTGCCCATGGCCTGCTTTTGCGATATACCATTGAGTCTCATCAAAGAACATTTTGATTGGTACGGCCGTTATGGCATCGGCATCAAACGCACCTATGCGCGTGCCCATGGCATAAAACCAGTTTGGTATGTCACTAGTGAGAGTTTATTGGTCAAAAACTTAATCAAAAACGACCCACTTGCTCCCTACGAGCGCAAGTACCTACTGCCCTATCTCAAACAACACCAAGGCAAACAGCTTTTTAGAGACAGCATCGAAAAACGGAAAATATTTTATGATGAACGGGAATGGCGCTACATACCCGACAATTCCCTCGTCGAGCCCTTGTTCAAACAACACAAATCGACGATAGCCGCTGCTGCACCTACCACTCCTGCCCGCATGCCATTAGACTTAAACGAAATCGAGTATATCATTATCGAACACGAGCGCGACTTCGAAGCATTGCTCATTGTTTTAGACGAATTGAGCAAACGTGACGGTATTCCTTACGAGCGTTTAATTGCAAAAGTGATCACAGCAAAGCAAATCGAGCGCGACTTTTAGATACAATCTTACGGCACTATTTCCGTTAGTAGCGATTGTATCGTAAGTAAAATGAGCCATGGAGAAAATCATCATCTACCGAAAAGCACAACTTGGAGACGCGAGGAAACTAGCCATTTTGTACAAGCAGGTCTATATTCAAACGTATGGTACGGAAGGTGTCTCAGACGAATTTGCCAACTTTATCACCAAACAATTCGCAGTAGAACGGATTGAAAATACCCTACGAGAAAATCCGAACAGTATTATTGTAGCCGAATATAACAACAATCTCGTTGGCGTCGCGGAAATCGAATTCGCCAAAAAATGCCCTATCGACAACATTATCGCTGCGGAACTCAATAAACCCTACATTCTAGAATGGTTTTGCGGCATGGGCATTGGTGAAAAATTACTAGCTTTTGCAGAAGAAATCATAAATGACGAAGGCGAAAACCTACTTTGGCTATGGGTTTTAGAATCAAATACGCGTGCGATTCAATTTTATGAGAAGCACCAGTTCAGCGTCATCGGCCATGCTCCCTTCCAAATGGAAACCAATAGGTATGAAAACAAAGTAATGCTGAAGAAGATAAGAGAAAAGTAGTCAAAGACCAGGATAAAATCTGCGACTACATTGCGGTACACATACCTTTATGGTACGTTCCGCCTCTAGGCGCACTTGCGGCTAATGAAAAGAAATCTTTCCCTTAAAGCAAAACGAAAATACGAAATTAAATATTCCTGAAACCGAAAAGTTAGCAAGTGCCCTTCTTGGCTGTTGTCTGGAGTATTTTTACTCAGCGTTAATTAAAATTTTTTTGATCAATACAATTTGTCCTAAATGATAATAACTATGTTCAATCATCGCATCAATGTTTCTTTGATAGGTTCCGTACTTTTCATCCACAAAAATTTGTTCTAGTTCTTCATCCGACATGTGCTCAACCAAATGGGCAAATGCTTCACTATCATTCCAAAATTTTGACAAAAATGTTTCCCAATCATTTTGAGATTCAATGGCTGGAAAATCAAAACTAAATTTGTCTCTTATGTCAAGTGTTCCGCCTCTCAAAACAGTATTTATTCCATTAATATAATAATGAATATGTTGAGCTATCACAGCAATTGTGTTTAAAGATTCCAATTTGGTTGTTGCTGTTTGCCAATTTAAGTTCGATAATTGGTCTTTAAAATTTGTATTTGCTATCCAAGTTCCATTTAGAATAACTTCTTTAAAGCGATTAGCTATTTGATGATTTTCCATTTGTTCTTTTTTCTTACTATTTCCGACAAAATTTAATTACCCTATATAAACTTCCTAATTTTACTTTGGTTTTGAAAGGCTTGCAGGTCTATCTTTCGTGATGATAAAATCGTCAAACAAGACATCGGATTCATAAGGTACCTCGTAGTCATCGTCGCTATCTCTTCTAAGTCGATATTGATTGAAAACGATATTGGCAGGATTATAATTGTCTAAATTGGGACCATAAATAGTGGTTCCACCTGTAAAACCGCTAGTGAGTTTATACTTGTCAACTTTCGATTGGGTAAAATTGATCTTGTTATTGTCATACCAACATTCAAACAAGCCATCACTGCCGTCAGTGCTCCATGACTGACCAGCTGGCTTTTGATACACATTTTTCCATTTGATATGAAAAGTAAAATCAATCCATTCTCCAGGCCGGTAGGGTATATCCTGTGAGGCACAATAACCGATGCCCACTAAGCCGTAGTTTATTTTCATTTTATTAGACCCATTGATGAGCAGATGCATGATCGCTTTAAAATGCGGTCTCAATGCCACAACTGGAAATGTCGATTGGTGAAATTCAAATACAATATTGTAAAAATCGTCGTAAAATGAAGGATCATTGCTTGTAGGAACCATAATGCTCACTTGATAGTAGTATTCAGAACCTTCAATATGTCTAGGATAAAAAATAACATCATTCCGTTTGTTTCTGCTTCTATTATTGATTTTCCACGGCGGTGGATTTTGTTCGCAAAAGGAAAGAGAACCATCACTACTATTTGGAGAAGTCATTCTTAGGACACCTGGATTTCCACTTCGAGAAGCAACTGAAATATCGTTATAAGTAGTAAAAACGCTTTTGTCGTCTATTTTCTCTCGTATAGGTCCATCGCTGCAGGAAGAATTGATAAACTCCGAGCTAAAATCTGGATAGGAAACGCCTTTATTTCTGGGTGGAATTGCTTCATCTTGCTCAGCATCTGCAGCGAAATCAAAATGATTGGTATACGACTGATAACTTGATCCTAGAACAAATAATTCCATGCAATCTATTAAGTCATTTCCTTCATATAAGTTGACAACATAGGTTTCAAACAAACCACAAGTTTCACTACTGTCCTTAGTAAAAGTAATGGGATCGGTATTTCGCATTCCTATTCTTAAATAATGCTCCCCAATGGCAGGGCACAAACCTTGGGCGTTTTCAAATTGTCTTACGATTTCCCAATGAATTTTCGCGTCGCTAGGTAGGTAATTGGGCTCAATTAATGAAAATGCAACTGCATCTCCAGAGTTAATAACGGTGGCTCTGTATTTAGGTGCAAAGGAAACTAAATCACTCCCAATACCCCCAGTAGCAGTATCTCCTCGACGTACTTTCCGTTTAACATCTATCCACCTCGTTTTAGAACTGGTAGCAATTTGACCATACGGACGCTTACCACATGGATATTCTTGACCATAGCCAAAAAAAACAACCGCCAAAAGCAGTAAAGTGTAAATATTTTTTATAGGCATAGTACTTTCAATTCCGTTATTCCATTCCACATTTTCTTTCATAATAAGGTCTTTATCGCTGGGAAACCAGCGCCCAACAAAACGTATTTAATACAATTAACATACTGTCGCCATTATTTGGCTTTGATTAATTCTGCCACTCTGTTGTAAACAATAAACCATATTTTCTTTCCCAATAATAAGCAATAGAACGAAAATAAATCAAAAGATTGTGTTAGCGAAATATAGTACCTTTTTTTCGATTGATTATATTTTTAGGTCAGTGCTCGGCAATTTTCTAAAGTACAAAATCAATTTTCGGTGAATTAACCATCTAATTCATTTACTGTCAAATACTTAATTTTGAAAATAATTTACTAACAGTAGACTTCATAAATTACTTAACAAAAGTCAGGGAATACGCCCAAGGTTATAGCTAAACCTTTAAATGTCAAGACGAGAGTCGATTCAGTCGATAGGCTTTAGAGACGCAACTTATAACACCTCGATAATGTTAAGAACGTTAAACTCCTCATTCTTCATCGGGTACTGCACGCCACCGACTTCTTGATAGAACGCAACATGAAGCAAAAATATCGTAACAGCGCCGCCGCTAGGAAGACTACTCGGTGTCAAGCTAAAAGTAGATGGCGTCATGGAAAGCGTAAAATTCTCTATGGCACTATATGTGATTTCCGAAAATGCGGTGTCAAAATCGATAGCCAATGCGGCAACCTGTATGCTGGCATGTGTGGCGCCTTCCGGAAACAGTAATTCCGCTGCAGAAATAAATCCAGTAAATGCAATGGCACCACTAGTGGGCTCCAAATCAAATGGTGCAAACAAAACCCCTTTCAAAGGCGCATTAGCATTAAAATCAAACCCTTTTAAACAAGTCTTACCGGCGGGTGTAGACAAACCAATCGCTACCCTGCGATTCCCTCGTGCTGAAGTAGCGTCCAAGTTCTTAATCCGAAACATGGTTTGAAACATCCTACTGCTTAACCGATTATCCTTCGCCTTGATGACCAGACCATGCAATGCCACGCGCAATAACCTACCTGAGGTTGCACTCTGCTTAAACTCATTCATGTTTTCACGTGTTCGCACATAATTCGGATCAGTTTCTATTCGATGTTTAGAAACACCTCCCTTTCTTCGAACAAATAGCTTCCCGTCGCGACGGTAAAACGTCAAATTCTCAATAGTTCCTTCAATACCCAAAATGCCTACCGCTTTAGCCATAGTAATAAAGTTTATAGGTTAATAATTGTAAAGTAACGAAGTCAAAAACAATGTACGAGCAGCAATTTCCTATAGTGCCGATTTTGTACTTTTTTGCCGAAAAAGTGTTTTTTATTCAAAAATAAATGTTGTAATTTTATCTTTCTTTTTTAAAAAGAAATGTGTAACGTGCTATATGCTTGCTATATACTCGCTATATACGTTACATCAATCTTAGGAGAACAATAGGTAGCGGAAGACGATAATTGCCAAATAAGTAAAAGCCAAATAAGTAAGATACAAACCAAATAATCAAGAGCAATGAACAGATTGTGTATTTACCCAAAAGACATCCAAAGAATAACGGGAAAAAGCGAAAGACAATGTCGCAATATCCTGGCACAAATTAAAGCCATTCACAACAAGCAAAAGCACCAAGTCGTGACCCTTAATGAACTTTGCTCCTACCTCGACTTAAATCCAGAAGAAGCCAAGACTTTCATCGTTTGATTACAGCTTACGTATAATGAAATACGGGAGAAATAAAGGCTCCCTATTTTTTGTTGCTGTTAATTGAAGAAAGGACGCAACTCCACATTACAAACCGAAACTATTACGGCTGTTTTGAATAAAATGAATTTTCAATATTGGTATAAAAGCTATCAGTGTCTGCATTATCTACAGCACCATCTCCGTTTAAGTCGGAAGCAAGAACTCCAAAACTTGAATTCTCGATATCTAAAAATAATTCCGTAGAATCACTATTGTCAATAGAATCATCCTGATTGATATCTCCGGAATAAAACGCCCAAATACCAGTATCAATCTGACTCATATTATTCCCATACGCTTTAGATATTGCATTTGAAAAATCATAGTTAAGGGCTGTATTTCCTACTGCTTGCGGCGTATTGCTCCAGGTCTCAATAAAATTACGGCCATAAACTGCAATATAGTACGATCCGCTTGGTAAAGAAGCAAAATTACAAACCGCTGTACCGTTTGTTTGAAGCATGGCTGTTGTAGTTCCTACCACGGACAAATTCACCGCATTATGCAAAGTCACTGTCACAGTCTCTACATCCGTAGTACTTACACCAACACCTTGAAATAAACGCACCGGTCGCATAGCCCGAGTTCCCATGTCATAATAATCCTGCACGAAAAACTTAAGATTGACGACAGCACCACATCCTATTGTAATTGTCGTACTAGCCGTCGCAGCACATTGACCAGTAGTCGGCGTAAACGTATAATTGGTAGTAGCCATATTATTTAATGCTGGCGACCAAGTACCAACAATGCCATTTATTGAAGTGGTGGGCAATGGCGCTAGAGTGCTACCAGGGCAACTCGCACTAACCGATGCAAATGTGGGTGTGACTAAAGAAGAACATGGAGTTGCAATGGTATTAGAATTAGCTGAAATTACGGTTCCGTTTTTGGCTCTTAGTCGATAGTAATAAATTGTACTTGCTGTCAATCCATTAACTATCGAAGAAGTGGTACTTTGTCCTACAATTGGCTTGCTTTGATAACCTGATACATAAGAATCAACCAAATTGATCGTATTGAAAGAATGAATACCTAAATCTGAAACATCATCTAAATCAGCAGCAGTCCATTGCGTCACCAACGTGGGGAAACCTGATGCTGGATTGATGGTCACTCCCGACATTATCGTTGGTAAACGTACCAAAGTCTTATCCAGCGTAGTAGAAGTTCCATTGATCCAAGCAGTTCCTGGGTCCTCGCCTATTCGTCCAAAGATATCTACATAAGAACTAGTAGAAATTTTAAATAAAGCAATGGCATCATCCCCATTGAAATCTACACTTGTTGAACTCGCGGCAGTGCCAGTATATATTGTAGCATTTACATTCCTATAAACAACTGTAGCACCATTCGCTAAAGTACCGCTCAACTGATTTGTTACTGAAGCCACGGTCGACCCGTTTAGAAATAGCTGGAGTCTATAATCACTTAAGTTTACGGATGCCCCTGTTCCATTATAAATTTCTATGTATCTATTAGATCCGGACCCTTCAACATATTCTGAGAACAACAAATCGGTTGTAGTTTGCGTGTAGGCATTTGAAAAATTGGGAGTAGTGCTTACGTCCAGTAAATAACCATCAATTGCATTAGAAACAGTATTCCAATTCGCAACAAATGAATTCGCAGTTACCGATGTAGCAGCTGTTGCTACTGGAGCAACCACCACAAGAGGTGCTCCCCAAATGGCAGATACATACTCTGGATGATCAACAAAAGGATTTCTGTTGTGCTGCGGCGTCTGGTAATAAATAGCATCATTTCGTGCTATTTCTTTCGCACTTACCGGATCGCTGGTACTCCAGTCTAAAAGCATATTTAAAAACCATGGTTTATATTGATTTCCCGTAATAATGTCGGCAATTTGCGTAGTTGAATTAGCCGTTACCCATCCGCTGACTTGGTCTTTATACCTTGTTATGATGTAGAGATACGCTCTTGCAAAATCACCTTTATATTCGTCTATTGGTTCAAATACAAAACCTGTATAACCTGTAACGCCGCAATTCCCCACTTTACTACCATTGGTAGATGTCCATGAAACAGCACTTGAGTTTACCTTTCCGATAGGATAATTGCTTTTTTTCAAGTTGACATATTGATCAGAAGGAAACAAATGATGTAAATCGCTATACTGCGGATTTGTTGCATTATCAACGCCACCCCACCAAGATTTCGGAAAACAATGCTCTCTTGAATAACAATTGCCTTCTGCAGAGGCATTGCCACATTGTGAAGTAAACAACGTGTAAGTGTAGGCTGGCGTACTCGCAGGACGATCACTATACATATCCCATATTACAGTAGGAGCGCTTGGTCGAACGTCTGTAAATTCATAAGCATTCCAAACATCAAAGCTTGTGCTTGTGTAAGGTAACTTAACATGCCCTGTGCTGATTATTGTTTTCAATGCTGTCCTTAAGTTTTCTCCACTTAAGCCTGTTGCACTCGTATAATAACCCGATGGAATCTGACTCCAAGAAACATTAAGAAATAGAGCAAATAAAACAACCAAACAAAAGCGTAACGTAATCTTCATCATATCATTATTCCTAACCTAGGTAACAAAAGTAGTAAAATTAATTCCATTTGAACATATTTCCGAGCTACTAGCAAAACAGTTTTACTTTACCAAACCCTACTGCTAAGGCAGAGGAGCTACTTGTTTGGATGCTGTAGTAATTAAAAGGCGGAACAAATTATAAAAATCAAAACTACTAGCAAAAACAAACCATGATGAGTTTCAAATAAACAAATCTTTGCGTCAATTGAAGCTTTAACATCAGCAATCCCTGTATTTTCAATTAAAGAACAAAAAAAAGCATGAGTCATAAACCCATGCTTGTTGTCTAAAGATGTTCTCATTGCAATAACTTTATTGCTGCTCTTTTTCGTCTTTCCTCGCCTGCTCTTTTGCCTGTTTCCTTGCCGCCTTTTTTGCCACTTTCTCATTGTATGCACGCTGGGCATCTATTCTAGCTTGTCGTTCTTGATCAACTTGAGTAGGACGCTGAGGTTCTTGCTGAATTCTGTCCTGATCGTTTTCTTGACGGTCGTCTTGTTTTTCTACTTGTGCAATGGCCATGACCGTACTAGCAAGAAAGACACAAGTTAAAAATAATTTTTTCATGACTCCTTAATATTTAGAATTAAAACACAATACAAAGCTAGACTTAAAAAGAAGAAACCGCTTTCAATATCTTATGGAAAACTTGCTTAATTCTGCTTTTATTACAGAATTTATTCCACATTACAGAAACACTTTTTGAAAACATCTTGTTGTCTAACGCTTCCTGTGCTACCAAAGATATAGCTACCATAGAAAACGATTTTGCTGCTCTTACTCAAATCTTTATGGTCAAATTTGAAGTTAGTGAAAAATTGCCCTGCGAGTCGTTAGCAAATATTTTATCCCTTGAACGGTAGAGTTTACCTTCTATTCGAAAGATAAATTTATCCATGATTTTATAGTCAAAATTTGTCGAAAATCCAGACACTTGAAAACCATTGACTGTATTACTTGCAATGACTATTTGGTTTTTATCATGATAATATTCGCCCCGTAGTGCAACATTTGTTCTTTCAGTCAAGGCGTATCTTATAATTGCTACTGGTGAATACCAAATACCATAATTGGTTTCTTTGTATTTATCCGTTCCAAAATCAAACCCCACAATGGCACCAAGTTTCTTATGCACTTGATATTGCATATATAAATTGTGAAAGGTTCTGAATGACCTTAGACTATCAGCTTTGGCAGTGCCAATGAAATTACTGTAATTAAAACTCAAATCTTCTCTGGGCTTGTAATTGAGTTGTACTCCAAAGGAAGGTTGACGGTAAGAGGTGGAAGTTCTAATCCTTTGCCAGCCGTTTAGCACTACAAATCCAAGATTCAACTGCTCACTTTTATTCGAGAAACTCAACTTTACTCCTGTTTCGTAGTATGGCGAGTTTTCGGCCAAAATGCTTCTTGTTAATGTCCAACAGTCGGCACTAACTGCACTTTCAAAACCAATATGCGAAGGCATTATCCCGCCATCTAACCAAAGATTATGCTTATTGGAAAGCTTTATCCCCAGAGTGGCTTCATACACATATTGAGCCCATATAGGTTCTGTGACTAAATTATATTGTGCATAATTTCCAGCCATCAAGCTCAAATTGCCTCTCCATTTTTTTGCAGCATATTTTGCACTAACCATGGCAAGATTTACATTCAATGTATTGTGCAGTTTGTGGTTATACATAAAATCTGCCTTCTCGTGGTGCCTCGGTTGGGAAAAATCATAACCATAATAAAGCTCCCCATAGCCACTAAAAGTAAATTTCTTGATCGAATCACTTTGAGCAAATGACATAGCTGAATGCATCCCCAGTAACAAGATTAAAACATGTCTCACTTTTCTATTCAATACTTTTTTTGGTGATTACTTCCTTCTACGAATAAGCAAAATTGAATTAATACTCAATAGCAGCATCAAGGCAACGTAGGCTATTTTTTCGACCATCCTAGCTTCGAAATTTTCATTAATCCCGTTATATAAAATCCATAGGACAAAAAGAATGTTGCCCGCAATTGTTGTCGCAGTAAGCAGCACGAATAGACGAGATTTCTCATTTTTCATTGTAGTAGATATTGAAGTAGCATTTAAATACGACACGAGCAACCGCAATCATGCTATAAATATAAAAAAACTGTAGCTTTATTGGACCGTTTTTCCTGAATTTAAATATTTGCCATATAAGAGGTAGGTTAAGATTTTTTTACATATTCCAGCAAGTCTCCAGGCTGACAATCCAGCACTTCACAAATCGTTTCCAGTGTACTAAATCGTATCGCTTTTGCTTTCCCAGTCTTTAAAATCGATAAATTAGAAAGTGTCAACCCTACTCTTTCGGAAAGTTCATTTAATGACATTTTTCTCTTGGCCATCATGACGTCTAAGTTTACAATAATCGCCATAATTTATACGGTTAAGTCGTTTTCATTCTGAAGTTCAACGCCTCTCGAAAAAATAATTGCAATCACATAAATCACAGCAGCCATCAAAATAAATGCTTGACCGTCTGCCCAAAACTCCTCTAATCTGTTGATGTCGTATCCTCTGTGTGATAAATTTCTGGTAGTTTCTCGAGCTATAAAACTCAAAATTCCAATTGAAAAAGTGTAATAACTCAATAGGGAAATCTGCCTCGAAACAAAGCTGTCAAATGGTTTTGACAGGTCAATTTTAGAAACCAATCTGATCACGATATAAAATAGAATCGCTTTCAAAACAGCAATGATCAATATAAAACTGTACATATTATAAAAAGTCAATTTGCTCCGATCGTGCATTTTACTTAGGTTCAATTTCTGATACAAATTGTGGACAGCTTCAGGCTTGAACAGACTAAAAATAAAATTGAATAGCAGGGCACCCGCTTCGACGCAAAGGCCAACAAAAATGATCCAAGATACAATCTGTACCACGGTAAAAACGAAGTTATTTGGTTTTGTCATAATAGTAAAACGTTTAAATTACGAGACGAATATAATAAATAATTATTGATAAACAATAAATTTTTATTAAATATAAAACATTGAGGCTCTTGCAATTTAATTGAAATGACTTTTTATAGGTCAGAATTCTTGTTGCACAACAACAATAGGCAACCACAAACAAAGAAGTAAAAATCTATTTCAAACTTTTGAATCACTTAAGTACAATCTGCAAAAGAGTTCAAAATAATTAACCTATTAATAAATAAAGCTGTACTTTAACAGCTTCGAACGCGACTACCCAAAGTCGGAGTTAGAGTTTCTACGTTTACACTAAAACACTATCCAATAGTAATTCCTCACATCAGGAAAACTAATCAACAAACCAAATGAAAAAAATCTACATTCTCCTACTTTTTCTCTTCTCACTTGCAGATTTGCATAGTCAAATGATTGCTGGACTAGATGTATTCAATTCGCAAAACAGCCTACTCACGAGCAGTGCTCCAGCTGCAAATTGCGACGTGCAGTTAAGCTTTCAAACAACAAGTACGTCCCCTGCTGGACTGGCATTTGACGGGACGTATTTATATTCTTTAGATTCAACGGAGCCATTAATCTACAAGTATACTCTTGACGGACAACCCGCAGGAACCATTCCGTTTCCACCAGGCACTGCTAGTCCCTATTTCGGCGATATGGATTATGACGGGACCAATTTATGGCTAATGGCAGAGCAGCAGGGCATTTTGTATAAATTGAATCCTTTAAACGGTGACGTTCTCAGCTCCTATGTAATATCAACTGCCTTAGATCCTAATTACTATGCATGCGCTTATGATAACGGATATCTGTGGATTAGCGAATATTATAGTGGTCACAAATTAATTAAAGTTAATGCAACCACAGGTGTAATTGAAAATACAATTCCAATATTAGGAGAAATCTTATCCCTTAAAATCATAAGTGGAGATTTATATGGTATTGACATTTACTCTAACTTGGTGCACAAATTTGACCGAACTACAGGCGAAATTATTTCGTCAACACCATGGTGCATCGCTGTAAATCAATTTCCAAGAGGTTATTGCGTGGCAGACAATGCTATCTGGGGACTTAGTGGCGGGGCAATAAATGGAGGTACCCAAAGTATCAAAAGATTCGAAAGTGCGCTATTATCAAATGAATACTTCGAAACAGCAAATTATGAAATTACAGTTTTACCCAATCCTGCTTCCGATATTGTCCAAATTACTGCTGCAACATCAAATATTGTTGGCTTTGAAATCTTTAATACCATTGGAGAAAGCGTTGATAGAAGGAACTGTGATGTTTCAGGGCGTGTTACTGTCGATATTTCCAGGTTTCAAAAGGGAATTTATTTTATTAGAGTGGCTACTAAAAATGGCAGCTATCTCAAGAAATGCATTAAAATGTAATTATAATTAGAGACTTTTTGTATGGTGTAGATTTTTGTATACGGTGACTCCAACCAATTAAACTAAACTAATAAAAGTAAAATTGAAAAACCTCTGCCTTAAATCAGAGGTTTTTTGTTTTGGTGCCAACGCATACCAAAGTTCTATCTTTATCCGAATGGGTATCTCACAATTAATACTATTGCTGTTGCATATCAAAATCAATTTACTATTTTTAGCATTTTATTTTAAAACCATTATCCTACTAATAGCGTTACTCCATGTTTATACAAATTAAGAATGCCTTTTGGGCGTTTTGTTTATTGGCTTGCTTCCCCCTATACGCGTTTGGCCAAATATTGCTCTTCATACATGAACATAATCATAAAGATTTTTATCTCGGGCTAACTAAATATAGTTCCTCATGGACCACTGCGCATCTTGTTTTGATGTTATCACTTTTACTTATGATTCCTGCTTACCTTGCCATTGGCGCTTTTCTAAAAAATCGTAACTACCCTTTTTGGTTTGGACTTGGTTTTCTCTTTGTCATACTTTCGATTTTTGTCATGTTTGGTCAATTTACTATTGATTTATGTTTGGTTGAAGTATTCAAATTACCACAAGATAAAGCATACCTCTTGTTAGGCAAGATTCAATCTAATAGTATCATTGAACCTTTGTTTTACGATAATTCCAAATTGTTCTTCCTTTTTAAGTACCTAGATTTTTGGTTCTTAAGTCAAATTTTTCTCGCCGGGGCTTTTCTATCTGCGAGAAAACTTCCTAAATGGGAATTAGCAATCTTTTTTGCGGCGTTAATTCTCACACAATTAGGACCGCTCTTCGACCCTTTTTACGGCAGAATTGTAAAACGAGTTGGGTATGCACTATTTAGTGTTGCCTATTTTCCTATCGCGGTATATATTTATAAAAATAAGCAGAATAAACTTGTCACAAGGGAGTAAGATTGTACCTAAACTCTTTGACTATCCATACATCAGCTATTGCTGCAATTTTTAATTCCAAAGTAAATCTTTGCGAAATACACTTAGAACTTACCACACCTTTTGCATGGAGAATACTAGAAAAGTTTTATGTTTTTTTGTAACAAGTATAACGTTTGCGTGTCTATTGTAGCAAAATAAATGATTGGACTAGTCAAAAGCCAATACTAAACGTCAATATCACCGACTGCATGAAAAAATTATTACTAGCCTTTCTATTCCTTTGTTTTCATTTTGTATCTGCCCAAGACCAATCTATTAAAGGAATTTTACAACTTAAGAAAGATCGTGAAGAATCTAATATATCAGTGCTACTCTTTCAAGCCGAAAAGAACGTTCTTCAAAAAACAGCCGTAACGGATAAAGAAGGAACATTTTTATTTTCTAATATTCCTAATGGAAAATACTACCTGCAAATAAATGTTGTTGGGTACGAAGACTTTCAGTCGGAAACATTTGAAAAAGACAATGCTTCTAAAGTATTACCAACGACTATTTTACGTGAAAAGACAAATGAACTTACCGAAGTCGTAGTCAAAAGCAAAAAGCCAATTGTCCAAGTCTTGGCGGATAAAACGGTATTTAACGTTCAGAATACGCTTAATGCAACTGGAATTACTGGATTTGAATTGTTGCGAAAAGCACCCGGAATTACCATCGATAATAATGATAATATTATTGTAGAAGGAAAAACAGGTGTACTGATTTACATCGATGGGAAGCAATCTTATTTGACGGGCAGCGAATTGATTAACTTCCTAAAAACATTGCAATCTAATGACATCGATAGCATCGAAATAATCACACAGCCATCCTCCAAATATGACGCTGCGGGAAATGCCGGCATCTTAAATATCAAATTAAAGAAAAACAAGAAATTTGGAAGCAATGGTAGCGTTTCTAGTGGCGTGAACATTGGAAAATACGAAACTGCTATCAATTCAGTGTCTTTTAATTCAAGAGATAAGAAATCAAATATCTACGGGAATTTTAGCAATCGTTTTGGAGATTCCTATGATTTTATCAACATCTATCGCGAACAAAGCAATACCATTTTCAACTCGAGATCAAGTACAAAAAATACCACCAATGCCAATAACATTAAGCTGGGTTACGATTATTACGCGAATAAGAAAAATACCTTTGGTCTAATTGTTAGCGGAAATTTCAACAATAATTTCAGTCAATCCAATACACGTACACCTATTCGCCCAATAAATACCGCAATCGTAGATAGCATATTGATTGCAAAGAATTTAGGCAAGGACAAATCGTATAATTTGTATTCTAATATCAACTACAAATACGAAGATACGACTGGCGTCAGTTTGAACATGGATATTGATTACGGTCTTTACAACAATAGAAAAGAAAATGATCAACCCAATACGTATTTCGAGAATGATGAAACGACCGTTTTAAATGCAAACAACAGTTTTCAAAACACGCCTGTTACTATCGACATTGCGACTTTCAAAACAGATTATGAACGCAACTTTTTGAAAGGCAAATTAAGTCTTGGCGGCAAAACTTCCTTTGTAAAAACCGACAACACACTCGATTTCTATGGCGCTATTGGAAATATACAGACGCTCAACCCGAACAGAAGTAATCAATTTATTTATAAGGAAAATGTAAATGCAGGTTACTTAAACTACAATAAGACATTTAAGAAATTTAATTTCCAGATAGGTGTTCGTGTCGAAAATACAGTGTCCGATGGCGAGCTAATTGCGTTAATTCCTACCAATAACGAGCAAGTTAAAAGAAATTATACAGACTGGTTTCCGAGTGGCGGAATTACTTATAATAGGAATAACAAAAACACCTTTGCTTTTATCTACAGCCGACGTATCGAGCGACCTAACTATCAATCGCTCAATCCGTTTGAATACCAAATAGACGAGCTGTCTTTTAGTAAAGGAAATCCGTTTCTAAAACCACAATACGCCGATAATTTTAAGTTATCACATACGTATAATTATACCTTAAATACCAGTTTGAGTTTTACAAGAGTTACGGATTATTTTGCACAAGTCATAGAAGCAGCGGGGCCTAGCAGGAGTTTTCTAACATCTAAAAATGTAGCCAACGAAGAAGTTATTAATTTGGGCGTGTCTTATCCATTTGAAGTCAAAAAATGGTGGAATGTGTTTCTCAGCGTCAATGCCTATCAAAGTAAATATATAGCCACCAATGATGCTTTTTTATCCATCAATCAGGAATCATTGAGTGTATATGGGCAAAATAATTTTTCGCTACCCAAAGGTATCGTGATGGAAGTGTCAGGCTGGTATAATTCGCCTTCTATTTGGGGTGGAACCTTTAAGACACAAAGTTTGGGATCATTAGACCTTGCTTTTCAAAAACAATTTCTAAATAAGAAACTGACAGCACGCTTAGCATTCTCAGACATATTGTACTCATCGCCTTGGCACGGAAGGACGCAATATGACTTTGTCAAAATTAAAGGTGACGGCGGAAATGATAGCCGTCAAGTGCGCTTCAATTTGACTTACAATTTTGGAAGCGATACTGTAAAGAAGTCGCGTCAGAGAGAGACGGGATTAGAGGAGGAGAAAAATCGGATTGGGAAGTAAAGCTAATTTCTGTGGAAGGCTTTTTTAGTTTGGATCCACTATTTCACCTGACCATTGCATAAAACCACCCATCAAATTATAGGTGTTTTCAAAACCCAACTGATTCATAATACTGCACGCCTGAGCGCTTCTTCCGCCCGCTTTGCAATACACATAGTAATTTTTGGATTTATCCAATTCATCTAATTTATAGATAAATCCTTGTCCTTCATAAATATTTATTTGTAGAGCATTTGGAATAATTCCTTCGCTCCATTCCTCTGGAGTTCTGACATCAATAACTACGGCATTATTGTCTTGTTGCAATTGATCGGCCCATTCCTTTTGTGATAAGTCCATGTTGTTTTTTTTTGTAAAAATAACAAAAATTGGCAATGCTCACAAACAATGAAACAGAAGGTCTGATCAAGTACATATTAATAAATTAACAAAAGAATAACACACATTTGTATATACAAATGTGTAAAACGTTTACATTTGTATCTACAAATATTGTAATTACAAATATGAAAATTGAAGAGATCATAAAATCAAATGTCGCACTAGACGATTCGAAGAAAGTCATTCTCAATTTAATATATACGCAAAACGTAATTGGGGATAACTTTAATGAATTATTGAAACCCTACGACGTCTCACCAGAACAATACAATGTATTGCGAATTCTCCGAGGACAAAAAGGCGCGGCAGTAAACATGTGTGAAATTCAAGAACGAATGCTTGCCAAGAACAGCAACACCACACGATTGATCGACAAGCTTTTGCTTAAGAATTATGTGACACGTGAAGTTTGTCCTGAGAATCGCCGAAAAATGGAAATTTTGATTACTCCACAAGGACTGGCACTACTGGAAGAACTTGATCCCAAGGTCAATGAACATGAACAAACGTTCGCCGCAAATTTGAATACGGAAGAATTACAATACTTAAATCAATTGCTAGAAAAATATCGAACCTTTAACAACAAATAATACCATGAGCACATTCTTAGAAAATCAAAATTGGCGTTACGCCACAAAAAAATTCGACGCGACAAAAAAAGTATCAGCCGAAGACTTAAGTACGTTAAAAGAAGCCATTCGCCTCAGCGCATCATCATACGGATTACAACCTTACAAAGTAATTTTTGTAGAAACAGCTGAATTGCGTGCCAAATTGCAACCTGCCGCTTGGAGTCAAAGCCAAATTGTTGATGCTTCACACTTAATTGTATTTGCCAATATCACCAATTTTGGAGATAAAGAAATTGACGAGGCAATACAAAACCTAACCACCACTAGAGGCTTGCCTGCAGATGCTTTGACAGGTTATGGTGACTTCATGAAATCGAAAATATCGACACTACCTGAAGAGAAAAGAAATATTTGGACGTCAAAACAAACCTATCTTGCCTTAGGAAATTTGTTGAATGCAGCCGCTGAACTAAAAATTGATGTGACACCAATGGAAGGATTTGAACCTGAGCAAATCAATGAAATTCTTGGTCTTGACGCCTTGAATTTGAACGCTGCAGTGATTGCAACCATAGGTTACCGTGACGTGTCAGACGCAACGCAACACTACGTGAAAGTTCGTAAATCAAACGAAGAACTATTTTTAACTTTATAAATAATTTTTAATTAAAACAAACAACAAAATGAAAAACGTAAAAACACTTGCCCTTCTATTAACAGTAGTTTTATCATCAACAGTAGCATCTGCACAAACAAAAGGCGTTGATGTTGCGAAAAGTACCATTTCTTGGGTTGGAAAGAAAGTAACTGGCCAACACGAAGGATCAATCAAATTAAAAGATGGTGCATTCTTTGTAAAAAACAACAAAATCACCCGCGGAAAATTTACCGTTGACATGACTAGTATTCAAGTGAATGACTTGAAAGCTGGAGAAGGAAAAGAAAAATTGGAAGGTCACTTAAAAGCAGACGATTTCTTTGGTGTTGAAAAATTCCCAACAGCAAGCATTAACTTTAAAAGTGTAACAGAAAAATCAACTAATGTGTATACTGTAGTTGGAGACTTAACAATCAAAGGAATTACTAAGCCAGTAACTTTTGACCTTATTGTTAAAGACAAAACGGCGACTGCAAAATTGGTAGTTGATAGAACAAAATACGATATCAAATATGGTTCTGGAAGTTTCTTCGACAATTTAGGAGACAAAGTAATTTCAGATAATTTCGATTTGACTGTTTCGCTACAGTTATTATAAAAAAAGGGGAAAATTGCTATTAGAAACCTTGACGTTAATCCGTCAAGGTTTTTTGTTTGTACTATAAATTCACAGCATGCAACTTTTGAAAGGTTTGTTTTTGTAACTTTGGGATAATCCATTGATTATGTTACGACAAATTAAAATATAGCATCATGAAAAAAACACCTTTCCTCCTACTGTTACTTTTGATTTCCCTTGCTGTCAATGCGCAGGTTCGCAAAATAAATGTCACAAAAAGCACCATTGTTTGGACGGGAAAGAAAATCACTGGCGAACATAAAGGGACATTACAATTTAAAGAAGGATCGCTTACCTACACCAAAAAGAAGCTCTCTAATGGGAGTTTTATCGTCAATATGACTACACTGAGTAATGACGACCAATCTGGAAAAGACAAGGCGCAATTAGAAGGCCATTTGAAGTCAAGCGACTTTTTTAGTACAGAAGAATTTAAAGAAGCATCCCTCGTTTTTAAGGCAATAAAGCCCATTTCTAAAGGGACTTACTCTATAGTCGCAGATCTAACCATCAAAGGCAAAACCAATCCCGTCATTTTTGAAATGGCTATCAAAGGAAACAAGGCTTCCGCAAATCTCGTGATTGATCGTACAAAATACGGCATACAATACGGTTCCGGTAGTTTCTTTACAGATCTAGGAGACCGCACGATATACGATGAATTTGAACTGCACGTCAATCTTGTTTTTTAAAAATAGTTGTGACAACTTTATATTTTTGTTTGGAAAATCAAATTACCTTTCTATATTTGTGTATCATAATTCAACAATGAAATCAATCTTAAATACAACTTGGTGGTGGAAAAACTTACGTCAATCGTCGTGAAGTAGTCTACTATAAGTATATTTAACCAAAATATCAAAAGGGCTTGTCAATCACGACAAGCCCTTTATTTTTTAATTCTATTTTATGGAACAGTACATTTTCAAAACCTCGCACAAGCAAATTCTGGCAGATACCATCACGCCAGTTTCTATCTATCTAAAAATTCGCGATAGATTTCCCAATAGTCTATTGTTGGAAAGTAGCGACTATCATGCTAGCGACAACAGCTTTTCCTACATCTGTTGCAACCCGATTGCGTCGATTAGTATCGAAAATGAAACACTTACGCGTTCCTTTCCAGACGGACAAACTTCCCAATTCAAAATAGACAAAACAGTCAATGTACCGCAACTTGTGCAAGATTTCGCCAGCAGGTTTAAGTCAGAAGCAACAGATTTCAAATTCATTACCAACGGGCTATTTGGTTATATTGCTTACGATGCTGTTCGTTATTTTGAAAAAATAAATATCACCAAAAAAGATAATGATCTGCAAATCCCTGATCTGTATTATGCCGTATATCAAAACATCATTGCCATCAATCATTTTAAAAATGAAGCCTATATTTTTTGTCATGCACTAAACCAAGAGGATAATTGCAACTTGATCGAACAATTGCTTCAAACTAGAAACTTCGCCTCTTATTCATTTACAAAAAACGGAGCAGTAAAATCCAACCTAACAGACAGTTTATTCAAAGAAAACGTGCAATCCGCAAAGAAACATTGCACTTTAGGTGATGTTTTTCAACTTGTTCTCTCAAAAAGGTTTACGCAAAAATTTAAGGGAGATGAATTCAATGTGTACCGCGCTTTGAGAAGCATCAACCCTTCTCCTTATCTCTTCTATTTCGATTACGGCAATTTCAAAATAATGGGTTCCTCGCCAGAGGCACAATTGATTGTAAACAATCGTAAAGCCGAGATTCATCCGATCGCCGGCACCTTCAAAAGAACCGGAAACGACGAACAAGATGCCATACTCGCCAAAGAACTTTCGGAAGACCAAAAGGAAAATTCAGAACATATTATGCTAGTAGACTTGGCGAGAAATGACTTAAGTCGACATGGAAAAAATGTAACAGTCGAAAACTATCGGGAAGTACAATTCTTCTCCCATGTGATCCATCTCGTTTCTAAAGTCACCGGAATTATAAACAAAGAAACGCCAACCATGCAAGTAGTCGCAGATACTTTTCCAGCAGGAACCTTATCAGGCGCACCCAAACATAAAGCCATGCAACTCATTGAGCAAATAGAAAACACAAACCGCAGTTTCTACGGCGGAGCAATAGGCTTTATGGACTTCGAAGGGAATTTCAATCACGCCATCATGATTCGTACTTTTCTGAGTAAAAATCACGAATTACATTATCAAGCTGGCGCCGGTATTGTCGCTGATTCCCAAGAAGAAAATGAATTACAAGAAGTATACAACAAACTAGCTGCATTAAACAGCGCGCTAGATTTGGCAGAAACGATTTAAAACAAGTAAAAATGAAAAAAATAGTAGTAATCGACAATTACGACAGCTTTACCTACAATTTAGTCCACTATCTAGAGGATTTAGATTGCCAAGTAACCGTCTTTCGCAATGATGAATTTGAACTCGATGAGTTAGAGATTTTTGATAAAATTGTGCTTTCGCCCGGACCAGGTGTTCCTGACGATGCAGGTTTGCTCAAAGCAGTGATTTCAAAATATGCGCCGACCAAGAGTATTCTGGGAGTCTGTCTCGGACAACAAGCAATTGGAGAAGTCTTTGGAGGCAAAATCATCAACTTAGAAAAAGTATACCATGGCATTGCTACAAAAATCAGCGTAATTGTTGATGACGAAACGCTATTTCAAGGCTTGGGTAAAAGTTTAGAAGTGGGTCGCTACCATTCGTGGGTTGTTAACCAAATTGATTTTCCAGAGGCATTAGAAATCACATCACAAGACGAAAATGGTCAAATCATGTCGCTTCGTCACAAAACGTTCGATGTCAAAGGCGTCCAATTTCATCCAGAAAGCGTTTTGACGCCTTTTGGCAAAGAAATCCTACGGAATTGGACTAACACTTGATTATTGATTAAATAACGTCCTAAACGTACGAAAAACTACACAATGAAAAACATACTCAATCGACTCATCAATCAAGAAGTACTTTCGAAAATCGAAGCCAAGAATGTCTTGGTCAACATTTCGAACGGAAGCTATAATCCCAGTCAAATTGCGAGCTTCCTTACGGTCTATATGATGCGAAACATTACCATCGAAGAACTCGCTGGCTTTAGAGAGGCACTTTTAGAACTGTGTATCGCAATTGATCTATCCGACTTTGACACCATCGATTTATGCGGTACGGGCGGTGACGGAAAAGACACCTTCAATATTTCAACATTAGCATCCTTCGTCACAGCCGGAGCTGGTGTTCATGTCGCAAAACACGGCAACTATGGCGTTTCCTCTATTTCTGGCTCGAGCAACGTGATGGAAAATTTGGGCGTCAAATTTAGCAACAATCAAGACTACCTCAAACGATGCGTCGACCAAGCCGGAATTTGCATCCTACACGCACCGCTATTCCATCCGGCAATGAAAAATGTCGCCCCGATTCGACGAGAGCTGGCAGTAAAAACCTTTTTCAATATGCTGGGACCCATGGTCAATCCTTCGTTCCCTAAAAATCAATTGGTTGGTGTTTTCAATCTTGAATTGGCAAGAATGTACAGTTATCTCTATCAAAATACCGCGATCAATTTTACCATCCTACACAGTTTGGACGGTTATGATGAGATTTCATTGACAGGAAACACCAAGGCCATTTCTAATCATAGCGAACGATTACTAAAACCTGAGGATTTCGGTTTGTCAAAAATCTCGCACCAGGATATTCAAGGCGGAAACAGCATCGAGGAGGCCGCTCAAATCTTTCAAACGATTATCTCTGGCCAAGGAACCGCCGAACAAAACAACGTGGTTTGCGCCAATGCAGGAATGGCAATCGCCACCGCAAAAAACATAGCTCCAATCGAAGGATTTGAGTTAGCGAAAGAGAGTTTGTTGTCAAAAAAAGCATTCAACTCATTCAAAAAGCTACAAACATTAAGCAACACAATATGAATATTTTAGACAAAATAATTATTGATAAAAGAAAAGAAGTAATTCTCAAAAAATCAATAGTGCCTAGCTCGCAATTGGAACAAAGTCAACTCTTTCAAAGTCGCACGATTTCCCTCAGTAAAAACCTGAGAAATAGTAGCGTTGGAATTATCGCGGAACACAAAAGACGCTCACCGTCTCGTGGCGAAATCAACTACAACTTGACCGTAGAACAAGTAAGTAAAGCCTACGAAAGCGCCGGTGTTTGCGGCATCTCGGTTTTGACGGACGGAAAATACTTTGGCGGATCCACCGACGATTTACTTTTGGCTCGCGCTTCCGTAAATGTTCCGCTACTGCGTAAGGAATTCATTATCGACGAATACCAAATTCTCGAAGCCAAATCAAATGGTGCCGACGCAATCCTACTAATCGCTGCAGTTCTTAGTAAAAAGGAAATTCAAGAATTATCCGAATTTGCGCAATCACTGGCTTTAGAAGTGTTGCTGGAAGTTCATAATTTAGAAGAATTACAACAAGCAATCATGCCAAGTCTAGACATGATTGGCGTCAACAATCGAAATCTAAAAACGTTTGAAGTCGACTTGCAAACGAGCCACATGCTTGCCCACCACATTCCGTCAGATTTCGTAAAAGTGTCAGAAAGTGGAATAAGTACTATAACATCAATTAAAGATTTACAAAATACTGGTTACGAGGGTTTTTTGATAGGAGAATCTTTTATGAAATCAGACGATATCGCGGGGAATATTACAGCATTTATGCAACAACTTAAATAGCCAATCCAAATGAAACTCAAAATCTGCGGCATGAAATATCCAGAAAACATAGTCGAAGTAAGTAACCTACTTCCGGACTTTATGGGCTTCATTTTTTGGAAACCTTCGGCGCGTTATTTTGATAATATCATTCCCGTACTCCCTAAATCTATCCAAAAAGTAGGCGTTTTTGTCGATGCCTCCTTAGATGAGATCAATGAAATCACAAACAACCACCAACTAGATTTCATTCAATTACACGGAAAAGAAAGTCCTGATTGCTGCAACAATTTACAATCCGTAAATGCCAAAATAATCAAAGTATTTTCCATAGACGCCGCCTTCGATTTTTCGCAATTGCAATCTTACGAATCAGTGTGCGACTATTTTCTATTCGACACGAAAGGGAAACTTCCTGGTGGCAATGGCGTTGCTTTCGACTGGCAAATATTACAAAATTACAAGTCCAATAAACCAATATTTCTCAGCGGCGGCATAGGTTTAGAGGAAATTCAACACATTCAAAAACTGTCATTACCAATCTATGCGATCGATGTCAATAGTAAATTTGAAATCGAACCTGGACTCAAAGACATCCAAAAACTACTACATTTTAAAAACCTTTTACACCAAATATCATGAGTTATCACGTTGATGAAAATGGTTTCTACGGTCAATTCGGCGGTGCTTTCATCCCTGAAATGCTCTATCCGAACGTCGAAGAACTGCGACAAAACTACCTGAAAATTTCAGCTGAACCCGCATTCAAAAAGGAATTCATGCAGTTACTGGTAGACTATGTCGGACGACCTACACCACTCTATTTTGCCAAACGTTTGTCTGCAGAATATCAAACCAAAATCTACTTAAAGCGAGAAGATTTGTGTCACACTGGCGCGCATAAAGTCAATAACACCATCGGTCAAATTTTACTCGCCAAACGACTAGGAAAAACGAGAATCATCGCAGAGACTGGTGCAGGGCAACATGGCGTAGCAACGGCAACCGTTTGCGCACTAATGGGCCTCGAATGCATCGTCTACATGGGCGCGATTGATATAGAACGGCAAGCACCCAACGTAGCACGCATGAAAATGTTAGGCGCCGAAGTTCGTCCCGCTACTTCCGGTTCTAAAACCTTAAAAGACGCCACCAACGAAGCCATCCGCGATTGGATCAACAACCCCGAAAACACCTACTACATCATTGGCTCCGTCGTCGGACCGCATCCCTATCCCGACATGGTCGCCCGATTTCAAGCGGTCATCTCCGAAGAAATCAAACAGCAACTAGAAGAAAAAGAAAACCGACAAAATCCCGATTACGTCATCGCTTGTGTGGGTGGCGGAAGCAATGCGGCTGGCGCATTCTATCATTTTATAGACGAGAAGAACGTTAACCTAATTGCTGTAGAAGCCGCTGGAAAAGGCATCGACTCGGGTCACAGCGCCGCAACTTCAACATTGGGGAAAATCGGTGTCATTCACGGCAGTAAAACCTTGCTCATGCAATCAGCCGATGGACAAATTACAGAACCCTACTCGATTTCAGCTGGATTAGATTATCCTGGCGTTGGACCCATGCATGCGCATCTATTCGAAACCAAACGTGCCGAATTTATTTCCATCACCGACGATGAAGCCATGCACTGGGGACGAAAACTGTCCGAGCTCGAAGGTATTATTCCCGCAATAGAAACAGCGCACGCTTTTGCGGTTTTAGACCATAAAAAGTTCAAGCCGGATGATGTAATCGTCATTAATCTCTCTGGTCGCGGCGACAAAGACTTGAACACCTATATCGATTATTTTAATTTGCGATTTTAGATATTAGATTTACGATATTGGAGATATTATAGTATAAGAACGAAGTATAATTTTATTAGCCAAACAGAACAATTATGAAAGAACTAATGTTAAGAAGAACGAAACGATTTGCTATTGATAACTGGAAATTTTGCAGCAAATTACCTAAATCAAGGGAGTACAATGCCTATGTCAATCAACTAATTAGATGCTCTAGTTCCGTTGGAGCTAATTACCGAGCAGCTCAAAGAGCTAAATCACAGGCGGATTTCATTTACAAATTAGAAATAGTCGAAGAAGAAGCAGATGAAAGTAAATTTTTCCTTGAGATACTCAATGAAATTATCGCTTTTGAAGAATTAGATATTCAAAAAGAAATTGAGTTCCTGATGAAGGAAGCCAATGAATTAATAGCCATCATTGTTTCATCAATCAAAACAGCAAAACAAAAACAATCGTGAAAATTATCGTCCAGTTCAAAATATCTTATATCTAAAATCTAATATCCCAAATCTAAAATCGTAAATCAAATATCTAATATCGAAAATCACATATCTAATATCGAAAATCACATATCGAAAATGAACAGAATCGTACAAAAACTACAAAAAGACAAAAAACTACTATCCATCTATTTCTCAGCGGGATATCCAAATTTAGACGACACGGTAACTATTATTCATGAATTGGAAAAAAGTGGCGTCGATATGATCGAAATTGGACTCCCATTCAGCGATCCGCTTGCCGATGGACCAACCATTCAAGAAAGTTCAACAGCGGCGCTTAAAAACGGTATGACGACGCGTGTTTTGTTTGATCAATTGAAAAACATTCGGCAAACTGTTGAAATTCCATTACTCATTATGGGCTACTTCAACCCTATTTTGCAATACGGTGTCGAACAATTTTGTCAAAAATGTGCCGAGATTGGTATTGACGGCTTGATTATCCCCGACTTACCAGTAGCCATTTACACCAAAGAATACCAATCCCTATTCGAAAAATACGGTTTGATCAATGTGTTTCTTATTACTCCGCAAACCAAAGAAGCCCGAATTCGTCAAATTGACAACGCCTCAAACGGATTCATTTACATGGTCTCTTCCGCCAGCGTAACCGGTAGCCAATCTGGTTTTGGAACAACGCAAAACGACTATTTCAAAAGAATTGCCGAAATGAACCTCAAAAATCCACAAATCGTCGGCTTCGGAATTCATGACAAAACCACCTTCACCCAAGCAACAACTTACGCCAAGGGAGCCATTATTGGTAGTGCTTTCATAAAGCAGCTCACACAAAACGGCGTAAAATCGATTGGAGATTTTATGAAATCTATTGGCTAGTGCAATTGAAAAAGCTTCCGAAAAGTTGATTTTGTTGCATATCTAGCATTTTTATAAAAAAACCAAAAATTAAACAACTGTTTAATCTAAACATTTGTTTAAATTTGCCATCGATTTAAACTTCGAGTATGGCGTTAGAATTCAATGACAAGCAAATCCACATCCTTCAAGTAGCAGAAAAACTGTTTGCTGAAAAAGGATATGATGGCACGTCTATTCGCCATATTGCACAAGTGGCAGCCATCAATGTAGCCATGGTATCATATTACTTTGGTTCGAAAGAAAAGCTGCTGGAAAGCCTGATTTATTGGCGAACCCAGGACCTCAAGATACAATTAGAAAACTTATCCAACGAGCCGCTGACACCTATTCAAAAAGTCGAAAAATACGTGGCGTTGTATATTCAAAAAATCAACAGCAACCGGCAAATGTATCAGATTCTGCAATTCGAGATTTCTTATAATAAACGAGCCATGGATTTGGAATCATTCACCGAAGTAAAGAAAGGAAACCTGGCATCGCTCAACAAAATCATTGAAGAAGGTCAAGCAGCAAAGGTGTTCAAGAGCAATATCAATGTTCCACTAATTTCCCCTACGCTGATTGGAACTTTTTTCCATTTTCATACCAACAGATCGTTTTTCGAGGAAGTTCTAAAAATTGACTCTGAAACCAAATACAATGCCTACGTCGAAAAAGAACTGACCGAACACATCCAACAAATTATTAAATCACTAATTCTTGATGAAAAGTAATTCCCTATTGATTTTCCTAATCTTAATGTTAGGAATTTCCCATCTAAAGGCACAAGAAACCAGCCTCTCGTTGAAAGATGCCGTGACAAGAGTGCTCGAAAAAAGCGATGCAGTCCAATTGGCGGAGGCAAAAGCAATGACCAAAAAGTACACGCTCGAATCGGTCAAAAACAACCGCTACCCCGACGCTAAAGTCACTGGGCAATATATGCGATTGACGAACGCCAATATCGATTTGAAAACACAATCAAATACAGCAACCACCAATTCAGGCGACGCTAAACCTGTGAATCAGTTGCTTTTGGGACAAGTGAATGTGAACCTGCCTTTATTCTCTGGCTTCAAACTAAAAAACAGTATTGAAGCATCCGAAAACCTGTATCAATCTGAATTGGCAACAGCGCAACACTCCAAAGAAGAAACCGCATTGCATGTCATCGAATATTACGCAGCACTCTACAAAGCGCAGCAAACAGTCAGCTTCTTACAAGAAAGTTTGAAAAGTAGTCAACAACGCGTTACCGATTTTACGAGTCTAGAACAAAACGGCATCATCGCTCGAAATGACTTACTTAAATCGCAATTACAAGTATCCAAAATCCAACTGAATTTGGATGAAGCAGAAAAAAATGTCAAAAAGCTAAATAACTATTTGGTTTTGTTGCTCAAACTGAACCCAGAGACAAAACTCGTAGTGAGTCCAAGTAACATCGACCCCAATTTATTTTCCAATTTACCCAAACCGGAAGCAGAAGCCATCGAAAACAGAAAAGATCGAACTGCCCTAGCCTACTTAAACAAAGCCAGCGATTCCAACATCAAAGTAGCCAAAAGCGGCTATTATCCATCGTTAGCATTAAGCGCGGGCTATATTGCGCTAGATCTTCAAAATGTGATTACAGTTCAAAATGCGATGAATGTGGGACTAGGTTTTTCCTATAATTTGAGTTCATTGTTCAAAAATGGCACTGAAGTGAAAGTAGCAAAAAGCAAAGCGCAAGAAATTCAATTAGAGCAAGCCGAGTTAACAGACGCCATCAAATTAGAAATTAGCAACGCCAAAGACGAGTACGATTTGGCATTAAAACAAGATTCAGTATACGCTGAATCCGTAAGTCAAGCGACAGAAAATTACAGAATTGTAAAAGACAAATACGACAACGGCTTATCCAACACCAACGACTTATTAGAAGCCGACGTCGAACAATTGAATGCCAAAATCAATCAAGCCAATGCCAAAGCCAATGTGGCATTAAAATACTACGAATTACTAAACACCACCGGGCAACTATTAGAATCTTTCAATCTGAGCAAAAAGTAAAATACACCATCATGGAAAAGAAAAAAACCAATAAGAAATTCATTCTCATTTTTACGATTCTCATTATCGTAGGCGGAACATACGGCATCTACAAATACGTTCATTCGCAGTCGCACGAAACAACCGATGATGCGCAAATTGAGAAAAACATGAACCCAATTATTCCACGAGTAACGGGTTACATCACCAAAGTGTATATCAAAGACAATGATTTCGTAAAGAAAGGCGACACCTTATTTACCATCGACAACAATGACTA
This sequence comes from Flavobacteriaceae bacterium, assembly GCA_947459635.1. Classification (GTDB taxonomy): domain Bacteria; phylum Bacteroidota; class Bacteroidia; order Flavobacteriales; family Flavobacteriaceae; genus Flavobacterium. The sequence goes on from CANHEA010000009.1 coordinate 47,740, forward strand.
TTTGGTAAAATTAGCCGACGCCAACGCCGCGCTACTAGCTGCAGAAGGAAGTTATGCGGCTGCCAAAGCTGACATTGCCAGTGCTGCTGCCAATATCGCCGTTTCTGATGCCAATGTGCAATCCGCAGGCGGCAATATCGAAACTGCCAAAATTAGATTGGGTCGCGCCACGAATGACTATGAACGCTATAATAACTTGTATAAAAATCACTCGATTACGAAACAACAGTTTGAGCAATCGTTAGCCGCAAAACAAGAAGCTGAAAGTCAATTGCGCATTTTGCAACAGCAACAAAAAGCAAGTTCCTACCAAAAATCCGTGATTGTCGCCAAATCAAATGTTTCGAACAAGCAAACCGAAGTAGCAGCGGCAAACGTTCAAAGAGCGCAAGCCATGGTTGATGCTGCTAAATTAAATTTAGCTTATACTGTTGTAACTGCATCGGTTGACGGAGAAGTCTCCAAAGTGGGCATTCAACCGGGGCAATTGGTGCAACCTGGACAGTCTCTATTTTATATCATCAACAGCAGCGAAGCTTGGGTCATCGCCAATTTCAAAGAAACCCAAGTCAACAAAATGGTGGTCGGACAAAAAGTAACCATCAATGTAGATGCTTATCCCGACACACAATTTGAGGGAACCATCACTTCCTTTTCACCGGCAACAGGAGCGCGTTTTTCTTTACTTCCACCCGATAATGCTACTGGTAATTTCGTAAAAACAATTCAACGATTGCCAGTCAAAATTAGCTTAAACGCCAACAATGATGCGGAAAAGGTAAAACTATTGCGTCCCGGAATGAATGCTGATGTTGATGTTCATTTACAATAAATCAGGGGTATGACGACAGTTGGAGATGACGATTTAGTAGAATACGGATTCCGAAGAACGATTATTACAATCACGGCGGTGCTCTGTGCCTTGTTGGAAATTGTAGATACCACCATCGTCAATGTGGCGTTAACGAACATGCGTGGTAGTCTAGGCGCGACATTAACAGACATCGCTTGGGTTATTACCGCCTATGCCATCGCGAATGTGATTGTCATTCCGATGACGAGCTGGCTTTCGCAACAATTCGGGCGAAAAAACTACTTTGCCGTTTCTATTATCATTTTTACGGTAGCCTCATTTATGTGCGGAAATGCCGATAACATTTGGGAATTAGTGATCTTCCGATTTATTCAAGGTTTGGGTGGCGGCGCCTTACTGGTTACAGCACAAACCATTATTACCGAAAGTTATCCCATCGCGAAAAGAGGAATGGCACAAGCCATCTACGGAATGGGCGTCATCGTGGGTCCTACTCTTGGTCCGCCTCTAGGAGGTTATATTGTAGACCACTTCTCCTGGCCGTATATTTTTTATATCAATATTCCGATTGGAATTGCGGCTACTTTCTTAACACTCACCTATGTTCGAAGCCCAAAATACGGGGAAAAACTCAAAGCAAACCAAGTCGATTGGTGGGGCATTATTTTCCTCGCCGCCTTTGTGGGATCGTTGCAGTTTGTCCTTGAACACGGGCAGCAAGACGATTGGTTTAACGATAATTTGATCTTGTCACTAAGTGTGTTAAGTCTGGTTGGACTCCTACTTTTTGTTTGGCGAGAAATGACCTATCAACATCCCATTGTCAACCTTAAAGTTTTAAAGGATGGGAATCTAAGAATTGGAATTGTGATGTGCTTTATCCTTGGTTTTGGTTTGTATGGATCAACCTTAATTATCCCGATCTACACCCAGTCGATTTTAGGTTGGTCAGCGACCGACGCTGGTTTACTCTTAATTCCAGGTTCAATAACAACCGCTTTTATGATGCCAATCGTAGGGAACTTAATCCAAAAAGGAGTACCGCAAGGATATATGGTCGGATTGGGTTTCATGATTTTTTTCGCCTTCACCTTCTGGATGTATAATGTCATCACACCTGATACGAGTGTCGACAATATGTTTTGGGCTTTAATTTTACGTGGGATTGGCTTGGGATTGCTTTTTGTTCCTATTACTACTTTATCACTATCCACGCTAAAGGGAAAACATATTGGCGAAGGCGCTGCCTTTACAGGCATGGTGAGACAACTCGGAGGTTCCTTCGGAGTAGCGATTATCACGACTGGAATTACACGTTTTACCCAAACACATCGCGTCAACTTGATTGCGCATTTAGATGGTACCCGTTTTGAAGTTCAACAAAGAGTACATCAATTACAACAAGGATTTATGTCGAAGGGCTTTAGCGCTAATGAGTCATTAAACAAAGCGTATCAAGTCATGGAATTTAATGTATATCGGCAGAGCACGGTACTATCCTATATGGACATATTCTTATATCTGGGAATACTTTTTCTCTGCTGCATCCCTATTATATTGTTTATCAAACGCGGAAAGAACAAAATCAATGCTGCTGATGCCATGCACTAATGTTGTTCGATAAATACCAAAAAAAAGCCTGTCGATCGACAGGCTTTTTCTTATGCTCTTAATTTCGCTTTGGTGCTTTTGGGAACACCTGCTTTATTCAATAATATTCCAGTCGACTTCAATTGAACAAAAGCTTTGGTTACATACAAATAGCCTTTATAATCATTGGTTTCTCCCCAAGAATTTTTTACTTTATAGTATTCTTTTCCGTTTTGATCCTTAGCCAATCCAACAATCTGCATGGCATGGTCGTCAGTGGTATGCAAAGTATACAATCCTTCCAATCGCAAGTCTTCAGTAACTGCCTTTTCTGGCGTTGGCCCGTCAAACATTGTTTTTCTTTGCTCATCAGTTATCGCATACAAATCGGTCACATTAGGCACAAAAGCAACACCATTTCTCCAGCTAAAATAGGGCTCAGAAACATCTGATGACCAAGCAATCGTATAACCTTTTGTTAGCGCATAATCAATAATATCGGTCATTTCCGTCATCGGAACGTTATACAATTGATCATAGCTCCAGTTGTCAGGAACGGGCAAAACCATTTTGGAGTAATACGGATTGTCTTTATACGATGAGAACTCCA
>CANHEA010000010.1 GCA_947459635.1 Flavobacteriaceae bacterium
AAAACCAACAAAGTACTCTTTTTTGACTCCGAGGAATTTGAGGAAATCATCCTGCATTATCTTGATATGGGAAAAGCTTCCTTAGCTAAGAAAGCCTTAAAATTAGCCTTAGAACAACATCCGAAATCTACTGGATTAAAGTTGGTTCAGGTAGAAATGTTAATTTATGAGGACAAGCTCGATGTAGCAGAAAAACTGCTTAATGAGCTGTATGCCATCGAACCGCACAACGAAGAAATTTATATCCAAAAAGCCAGTATTTATTCTAAAAGAGATCAGCACGAAAAAGCGGTTGAAATCTTAAAGACAGCGCTGCAATACACCGACGATTACGCTGACGTTTATAATTTAATCGGAATGGAATATCTTTTTATGGACAACTTAGAATTGGCCAAAGAGAATTTCATCAAATGCTTAGAAGAAGACACCGAAGATCAAGCTGCTTTGTATAATGTAGTGTATTGTTTCGAGTTCTTAGATCAAAACGAAGAAGCCATTACCTATTTGCACCAATACATCGATCGCAATCCGTATAGCGAAATTGCTTGGCATCAAATTGGTCGCTTGAGCTACGGTTTGAAAAAATATCCTGAAGCTTTGCGTGCTTTTGAATTCGCGACTTATATCGACGATGAATTCTTAGGCGCTTTTATGGAAAAAGCAAAAACCCTAGAAAGACTAAAACGTTACGAGGAAGCTATTGAAAGCTATAACCGCACGATCGAATTGGATGACCCAACTTCTTACGCCTTATTGCGAATTGGGAAATGTCATGAGAAATTAGGCAATAAAGTTTTAGCGCTAAAATTCTTTAATAAAACGGTTCATGAAGACCCATTATTAGATAAAGGTTGGATTGCCATTACCGATTTTTATGTTCGCCAGAAAAATTTTCAAAAGGCATTGTATTATGTAAACAAAGCGCTCAGCATTGACAATGAAAATCGTTTTTACTGGAAGCGTTATGCGACCATCAACAAAGAACTCAATTTCTTTGAAGAAGCCGAATTTGGATACAGAAAAGCGGTGGAGCATGGAGATTATATGCTAGACACTTGGTTATTTTGGGTGGATATTTTGCAATTCTTAGGCGAATTTGATTCTGCAATCCAAACTTTATTACAAGCTACCGAATACTTCCCAGAAGAATATGAAATCGAATACAGACTAGCTGGATTGTATCTGATGCTACAAGAAACTGCTAAAGGAAAATTTCACCTAAGCAACGGATTACGACTCAATTTCAAAAACAGAATGCTCTTAGAACATCTATTCCCATTGGTTTGGGACATGAAGTTGGTTCAAAAAGCCATTGAAAAACATTCTAAATAAAAATATGAATTTCAATTCTGGTATTAGCCACGAATTCACGAATTAGAAATAAATAATTCGAGAATTCGTGGCTAATTTATATCAGGAAATAGATACTAAACTATGAAAGTCTACGGCTTAATTGGCAAAAACATCGACTATTCGTTTTCTAAAAAGTACTTTACGGAACGCTTTGCGAATACCAATGCGACGGATTGTGTTTACGAGAACTTTGACCTTGAGAGCATTGACGACTTTAGTGCTGTACTGCAGTCTCACCCTGATCTCGCTGGCTTGAATGTAACCATTCCGTACAAAGAAGCTGTTATTCCACAATTGGATTTCCTTTCCAAAAAAGCGATGGCCATTGGAGCGGTGAACGTCATTAGATTCAAGAAAAATGGGAAATTGAAAGGCTACAATTCGGACTACTTTGGTTTCAAAAAAGCTCTAAAACCCTTATTACAAGCCCATCATAAGAAAGCGCTAATTCTTGGTACAGGCGGTTCTTCTAAAGCCGTGGCGTTTGCATTAGAGGAGCTCGGTATTACTTCGGCTTTTGTTTCTCGCGATGCGATGAAAAGCAGCCTTACTTATGATCGACTTAATGCCACCACTTTCGATAACTTTCAAATTGTAGTCAATTGCACGCCATTAGGAACCAGTCCAAATGTGAGGGAATTCCCTCCTATTCCCTATCAGTACTTTACTGAAAAACACCTTGCCTTCGATTTGATATATAATCCAGAGGAAACCCAATTTCTAAAAAGAGCAAAGAAACAGGGCGCCATCACCAAGAATGGACAAGACATGTTGGTATTTCAGGCGGAAAAAGCTTGGAAAATTTGGAACAAGTAGCAATTCACCAAAAACTTCATCACTACAGCAATAGCCCTAGCCCCGATAGAAACGGAAATCCTTTTGTGGCGTTTTTCGACACAAAAGATTGGAGAGTATAGCGGGAACTAGCTCCTAAGCCAATCTATCTATACACTTAATACTATAATTACACGATTTTCTTTGTATTTTAAACCGCCTTTACTATCTTTCGCACTCCAAAAGTGGAAAATTTGTAATAATCCTTAAACATTTTTGTAATGTTAGAAGAAAAGAATGATAACCTGCCGGAAACAAATCAAGAGGCAGACGGAAAAGTAAAAGCGGTGATTCAAGAAATGCACGACGCTCATGTTGAACCAACCATTTCGGACGATGTAACCATTGTTGCTGACGATGAATCTGTGGAAAACGATGAATCGCAAGAAGTTCCTGTTGCTGAAAATGTAGCAGAAATTGTTGCTGAAGAAGCCATTGAAACTGCCGACGAAGTTGTGGAAGAAACTGTCGAAGCTACTGCAGAAGTTGAAGAAGAAGTAGTTGATGTTCAAGAGGAAACGATAGCAGAAACGATTGAATCTGAAATCGAAATACCAACTGAAGATGCAGTCGAAGAAGTAGCAGTTGAAGTTGAAATGACATCTAATGAAAGTGCGCCTGCTGAGGAAACGCCACAAGAAGACGTTGCTATTGCTGCTATTCTTGACGTAAACGCAGCGGAAAGTGAAGATGAAACATTGCGTCATGACATTCCGATGCAAGATTATGAAACGCTATCAATGGAGGAATTAGTTGCTGAACTAGAAACGCTAACTACTTCCGAAAAAGTAATGGCTGTTAAAGATCACGTCGAAGAACTTAAGAAGTCCTTTTTGGCAAAATACCATAGCTTAATTGAAGAAAAAAAGGATGAGTTTCACGCTGAAAATCCAGAATCTACTGAGGAATTTCATTACCATTTTCCATTAAAAACAAAGTTTGACCAAATTTATAATCAATATAGAGATCAAAAAAGCAAACACTTTAAGAGCCTTGAATCAAATCTCAAAACGAATTTAGAAAATCGTTTAGCGATTGTGGAAGAATTGAAAAATTTGATCAATCCACAAGAAAATATCAAAGACACCTTGAAGCACTTCAATGATTTAAGAGATCGTTGGAAAACTGCTGGGCCGATTCCGAAAGATAAATACAATCACGTTTGGAACAATTATCACTTTCATGTAGAGAATTTTTACGATTATTTGCATTTAGATCGTGAAGCCAGAGACGTCGATTTTAAACACAACTTAGAGCAAAAACAAAAAATTATTGCTCGCGTTGAGGAACTTGTACACGAAACTGACATCAATAAAGCGTTTCGTGAATTACAAGATTTACATCGCCTTTGGAAAGAAGAAATTGGACCAGTTTCAAGAGAACATCGTGAAGAAGTTTGGACAAAATTTAGTGATTTGACCAAACAAATGCATGACAAAAGAGAGTTGCTATTCGAAGGACTTCGCGCCGTTGAACAAGACAATCTCAATAAGAAAAAAGAAATCATTGCTACGATTGAAGCACTAGCGCAAGAAAATGTAAGTTCTCACAGCGCGTGGACGGCTCAAGTAGCTAAAGTCGAAGCTGCTAGAAATGAGTTTTTCAGCACAGGAAAAGTTCCGAGTGAAGTGAATGAAGAAACTTGGACGAGCTTCAAAAACGCAGTGCGTAGTTTTAATGTCTTGAAGAACAACTTCTATAAGGATATCAAGAAAGATCAAAACACGAATCTTAGTTTGAAACAAGCATTGGTTGCCAAAGCAAGGGAACTGCAAGAAAGTACAGATTTTGCTGCAACAACGCCAATCATGAAACAAATTCAAGAGGAATGGAAAACCATTGGGCACGTTCCAAGAAAATTTTCGGACCAATTGTGGACAGAATTTAGAGCGGCTTGCAACATCTATTTTGAAAATCTTAAAGCCCAAAAAAGCCAGGTTAATCCAGAAGAGGCGGAAGCATACGAAAAGAAAAAAGCTTACTTAGAAACCGTAAGAGCTTTTGAAATGACGGGAGATCATAAAACCGATTTGGATGCCATCAAACTTCATATTGAAAATTGGAAAAATTGTGGCAAAGTTCCAGAAGGCAGAAGACATATCGAAGGAAAGTTTAATAAAATTCTAGATGTGCTTTTCGAAAAACTGAGTCTGAGTAAAAAAGAATCTGATTTGGTTCGTTTCACTAACAGAGTCGGAAACTTATCGGAAAATAACGATACTCGTAAGTTGGAAAGTGAAAAAATATTCCTAATTCGCAAAATTGAGGAAACACAACAAGAGATTTTTCAATTAGAGAATAATATTCAGTTTTTTACCAATACCAAAAATGCGAAGAAAGAAAACTCGATTGTGCTTGAGGTAAGAAAAAATATCGCAAAGCATAAAGAGAGTTTGGATGTTTTGAAAGAAAAACTAAAGAAATTGCGTGAAGTGAAAGCGGAATAATCGAATCTTCAATAAGATAAAAGCCTTGTTTTCAATGAAAATGAGGCTTTTTTTTTGATTTTCAAAATATGATAATTGTCATTATTATTTTCAATTGACTCCTCTACTTTTGAGTAATCAATTTAATTTGACATGGCTATTTCCTTATTGCAAAAATACAACGTCCCTGGACCAAGATATACGAGTTATCCGACAGTTCCGTACTGGGATGATGATTATTTTTCCGCTAAAGCTTGGATAGATACACTAAAGAAATCATTTAACGAAACCAATGCGACGGAAGGAATTAGCCTTTATATTCACTTACCATTTTGCGAAAGCATGTGTACTTTTTGCGGCTGTCACAAACGAATTACCAAAAACCACAGCGTTGAACATCCTTATATTACGGCAGTTCTAAAGGAATGGAAACTTTATTGTGCTCTTTTTGATGAGACGCCAATTATAAAGGAAATTCATTTAGGCGGTGGCACTCCGACATTTTTTTCAGTTCAGAACTTAGAAGATCTGATCAATGGTATTTTCAGTCACGCCAAGAAAGCAGAAAAATATGAGTTCAGTTTTGAAGGCCATCCCAACAATACTACGCGAGCGCATTTGCAAAAACTCTATGACCTTGGATTTCGCAGAGTAAGTTTTGGCGTTCAGGATTATTCAGAAAAAGTGCAGACCGCCATACATCGTCATCAGTCTTTTCACAATGTTGCCAAAGTTACGTTTTGGGCGAAAGAAATTGGATACACCTCAGTGGGTCATGATTTGATTTTTGGTTTGCCGTTTCAAAAACTAGATGATGTTATTGATACCATTGAAAAAACAAAATCGCTACAACCAGATCGTTTGGCATTCTACAGTTATGCTCACGTCCCGTGGATAAAAGGAAACGGTCAACGTGGTTTTAAAGATGAAGATGTTCCCAAAGATGATGAAAAGCGCAATTTATATGAAATCGGCAAGCAATTGCTTTTTGAAAATGACTACCTAGAAATCGGCATGGATCACTTTGCGTTGAAAACCGATAGTCTCTATACCGCCTTTAAAAACAGTCAGTTGCATCGCAATTTTATGGGCTACAGTGCATCGAAAACACAGGTGATGATTGGGTTGGGCGTTTCTTCGATTAGCGATAGTTGGTACAGTTTTGCGCAAAACGAAAAGAACTTAGAAGACTATTATCAACTATTAGAATGGGATAAAATCCCTGTCGTAAAAGGACATTTATTGACGACAGAAGATCTAATTATTCGAAAACACATTTTAAATTTGATGTGTCAATTTGAAACTTCTTGGGATAACCGAAGTAATTATGTCGCAGACATCCCAAGTATCGTTGGTCAATTAGAAGAAATGGAAAAAGATGGCCTAGTTCAAATATTAGATTCGGGAATAAAGATCACAGAAGCTGGCAGACCATTTGTTCGAAATATCTGTATGGCTTTTGATTTGCGACTCAAAAGAAAACTTCCGACTACTTCCCTATTTTCGATGACGGTCTAAATAAAAAAATCACGCTAATTAGCGTGATTTTTCTTTAGTTTTTGATCATCTTATAAAGCTCATCCTTAAGATGCAATGCTTTAGCTTTCAATTCTTTTAGCGCTTCATCGGTTGCAATTTCAACTCCAGTTTTGATGCGGAGTAATTGATGATCTAATTCGTGATACTCATCGAATAATTTTCGAAAATAGCTATTCTCCACTTTCAATTGATGTATTTTTTCTTGATGCTCCGGAAATTCGTGCAATAAATCATGCTTCTCCATAATAATTGTAGTTTATGATAATAAAAATTCTAAAATTTAATGACAATTAGGTTGATTCTGTACAAACAGATTTAGATTAGATGGCGAAACATACGGAATCCCCAACCCTAATCCTCTAAAAATAAATAAGATCCCAATGAGCACACCAACAACAGGTATGATTTTTTGAATTTTGCTACGAAATGGTATGGTCAGATACGAATTCAAATAGACCACACTGCTCATCATGGGAATTGTACCTAGTCCAAACAAAATCATATAAACCATCCCAAAACCTACACTTTGCATCGCGATGGCGCCAAATAGGGCGACATATACGAGTCCACATGGTAAAAAACCATTGAGCAATCCTATAGAAAATAGTGAAGAATAGCTGCTCTTTTTAAATTGACGCCCTAAAGCACTCTTTACACTGGAAATCAATCTAAATACAGGTTTTGAAAAATTATACTTATAAAAAATTCGCTCCGGCACGGCAATTACAAGTATCATCAAAACACCTAATACTATTGATAATTCTTGTTGAATTCCAGCCAAAAACAAGCCTTTACCTAAAAGCCCGAAAAGAAAACCTATAGAAGCATAAGCCGACAATCGACCAATGTGATAGGTCAAGATTTGCGTTGCTTTTTTCGTCGGGTTATTTCTGTCCACGGGCAACATCATCGCAATTGGACCGCACATTCCGATGCAATGCAAACTACTAATCAACCCAAAAATAAATGCGGTATAAAGCATTATCGAACGTCTAAAATTATCTCAAATATAAATCTTCCTTAGTGGTATACAGTTTTCCTTGGTACTGCCACTCTATTGTAATGTCCCATCGACCGCCTACCAAACTTTTTTTAGGTATGAGCAAAGTAGAATTAGTCAACGAAAGTGGAATTTCGAAGTCTAATTTTTTGTTAGACGGCCGGTATAGAGACACTGTACCATTAACTTTCTTTGAATCGAACTGTTTCGGAAACGAAATAGAAATTGCTCCGTTAGAAGCAGTAACCACCGGTTTTTCAGTCAAATCTTCTGCATTTTGAACACGCAGCATTTCTGCTCCAAATTTTGCGTCTTTTTTGTAGTACTCGTCGACAACCAGTTCATTGTCATACTTCGAATTGGTTTGCACTTTGAAAACAAAATACAAGATGAAACTGATAAACAATGCAAACGATATTACTATAGAAGTTCCCCAGCTAATTTTCATAATTTAAGTTTTTTAGTCAAAACTACGTGGACTCAAGAAATTGGTTCTCGTAGTTTCTATTTTTTTATTTTTATTAAACACCTCAATTTCTAATTTAGTTTTGTCATTATCCAACAGAAACTGATTGATTTCGATAAATAAAGTTCCTTCAATCATACCTTGTTTCGGCACTTTTAAGTGAGGTTCTCCGACGATCTGAATGGTTCCTTTGATATTATGCAATACAAAATGAATGGAATCTAGATCTTTCGTCGTCTTATTTATTAATTTAAAAGTATAAATGTTACTAATCTTATCGCCTTTGTGCTGAAACAATTGTCCAGGTAAACGCAGTATGGTAGTTTCGACTTCAGTTCGCAAGAACAACAAACCAGTTAACACGCCTATAAGAATGACCAAAACTGCTGTATAGCCTTTCATTCTTGTCGTAAATTTGAACTTGGCTTTGCTCTCAATTTCATCTTCAGATGCATAGCGAATTAATCCTTGAGGCAAGCCCACACTGTCCATAATGGTATTACATTCGTCGATGCAAGCCGTGCAATTAATACACTCTAATTGTACGCCGTTTCTAATGTCAATTCCTGTTGGACAAACGTGTACGCACTGTTTACAATCTATACAATCCCCTTTCCCTGAAGTAGCTCGATCTTCTTGTTTGTTGAATTTCGCACGCCCAAGTTCTTTTTCTCCACGAACATAATCGTAGGCAACATTGATAGATTTATTGTCGAGTAAAACGCCTTGCAATCTACCATATGGGCAAGCTATAATGCAAACCTGTTCACGAAACCAAACAAAAATAAAATAGAAAACGCCTGTAAAAATACCTAGTGAAATCAACGTGCTCGCATGATCCTCTGGACCATCCTCGACCATATGTATCAATACATCACTACCAATTAAGTACGCTAGAAATACATTGGCAATAAAGAACGAGATGATCAGAAACACAAGCCATTTAAGTCCTTTCTTTCTAATTTTATCCGCATTCCATTCTTGTTTAGACAATCGAATTTGTGCACCACGATCTCCTTCTATCCAGTATTCAATTCTGCGAAATACCATCTCTAGAAAAATGGTCTGTGGACAAATCCAACCGCAGAATATCCGTCCAAATATCACCGTAAATAGTACGACGAAAACGACACCCACAATCATGAAAACCACGAATATATAGAAGTCCTGTGGCCAAAATGGAAATCCAAAAATATTGAATCTTCGTTCCAGTACGTTGAACATCATAAACTGGTTTCCGTTGATTTTTACAAACGGATTTGCAACCAGAATTAATAGCAAAAAGTAACTAACCCACTTTCTGTAATCGTAAAACTTGCCAGAAGGTTTTTTAGGAAATATAAACCTTCGGTGACCTTCTTCATCGATGGTAGCAATGGTATCTCTAAACGATTCGTCAGGTAGATTGGACATGATTTATTTTACTTTAGTACTATCCGCTTTAGTAGTTACTGCGACATCCGCTTTAGCTGCTGGATCAACCCAAATTTCCCCATCGGGTGCTTTCGGATCTTTAGGATTACTGCCTCTTAGTGACAAGACATAACTCGCCACTTTTTGCATTTCTTTTGGCTTAAGCGTTCCCTTCCATGAAATCATACCTTTACCATCTCGTCCACCATTTTCTAGCGTGTGGAAAATGTTTTTGATTCCACCTCCTAAAATCCAATGATCATCTGTAAGGTTCGGACCAATTTGTCCACCTGCATCAGCTCGATGACAAGCTATGCAATTGGTCATAAATATCTTTTTACCATCAGCTATAGAAGCGGCATCGGTTAATTGCGTTACCGTTTTCTCATCCATAAGATCGGGAGCGGTCTTCATATACTCCGCAACATCAATTTTCGCTTGCGCCATTTCTTTTTTGAGTTCCATTTCTTGGTCATCTGCTCCTAAGATTTCAAAGCGAACCAAATAGATGGCTGCAAAAATGATTGTTCCGTAAAATAGATACACCCACCAAGGCGGTAACGTATTATCCAATTCTTTAATTCCGTCGTAATCATGATCTAACAACAATTGCCCTTCATTTTCGATAGGAACGGACTTGGTCAGTAACTTCATCATTTTTTGATACCAAACACTTTCAGTGATAGAAATGCTGGTCACTTCCTCGAGTTGTTTTTTCTGTTCCTCGGTCAACAAATGATAAGTAACATTGTCTATTGCACTTGCAGTAATTTCAATGGCTACAAGTAGAAATAAAAAAACAAAGAGAAATATAGAAACTACGGGGAACTTTATAAAGGCCGGCCGATCTCCAGAATCAATAAAGTATTCTAGAGCCATCATCACTGTAAAGAAAATTACAGGAACTCGCACGTATACTGGGAATATTTTTTTCATATTGACTGTTTTAAAATTAGGAGATTAGTTATCTTTTAATGGCAATTGACTCAATTCTTGGATTTTCTCTTTTCTATAAGTGAATACCCAGATTCCTAGTGCCAAAAAGAAAACAAAAAAGATCAAAAGCGATAGGATTGGATAGATTGCTACTCCAGCGATCGTCTCCATATTGTGTTTTATTTGTTCGAACATGGCTTTATTTTTTAAGGTTTTCTTTTACTTTAATGTCTGTTCCCAATCGTTGGATGTATGCGATCAACGCTACTATTTCACGATCTCCCATCGATACAAATTGCTCACCTTTTGCTGCTGCTTTTTCTTTGCTATGTGCGTAGCTTTTCACAAAATCAGGATCTGATTTTAGGCTTTCTTCAATTTGTGATGATTGCTCTTTAATGGCATCTTTTGCATGGGCGATTTGAAAATCAGAGTACGGAACTCCGAGTGTTCTCATCGCTTTCATTTTGTCTTCGATGTTCGAAATGTCTAAAGCTTTGTTATCGAACAACCATTTGTAACTTGGCATTAGCGAACCTGCAGAAATACTTTGTGGATCCCAGAAATGATTGAAATGCCAATTGTTATTATACTTCGCTCCTTCTCTTAACAAATCCGGACCAGTACGTTTTGAACCCCATAAAAATGGATGATCATATACGAACTCTCCCGCTTTGGCTTGTGGTCCGTAGCGTTCTACTTCGCTTCTAAACGGACGCACCATTTGAGAGTGACAACCCACACAACCTTCACGGATATATAAATCTCGTCCTTCTAATTCTAGAGGTGTATATGGTTTAACACTTGCGATAGTTGGAATATTTGACTTAACCATAATCGTTGGAACAATTTGAATAATTCCACCGATTAAGATCAAAACCAAAGCTAGTAAAGTCAACTGAATTGGTCTTCTTTCTAACCAAGCGTGGTATTTTTCACCTTTGATTCTGCCAGAGCCTAATCTTTCTAATGCTGGAGCTTCTGCTAATTCATCTTCTACACTAGAATTCGCTCTCACTGTTTGAATGATGTTGTATACTAAAACCAACATACCAATTAAGTACATGGTTCCACCAATCATTCTCATCCAATACATCGGAACAATTTGATTGACTGTTTCTAGGAAATTACCGTAAGTTAAAGTTCCGTCTGGATTAAATTGTTTCCACATCGAAGCTTGTGTAAAACCAGCAACATACATTGGAAGTGCGTAAAGAATAATACCTAATGTTCCAATCCAAAAGTGGAAGTTAGCCAACTTAAGTGAGTATAATTTACCTTTCGTCATTTTTGGTACTAAATAATAAATCATACCAAAAGCCATAAAACCGTTCCAAGCCAAGGCACCAACGTGAACGTGAGCAATAATCCAATCGGTAAAATGCGCTACGGCATTAAAAGTTTTCAAGGATAACATTGGACCTTCAAATGTTGCCATTCCATAACCTGTAATAGCTACTACAAAGAACTTTAAGATTGGTTCAACACGAACTTTATCCCAAGCACCACGGAGGGTTAACAATCCGTTGATCATTCCTCCCCAAGAAGGTGCGATCAACATTACTGAGAACACAACTCCAAGATTTTGAGCCCAAGTAGGCAAAGCAGAATACAACAAATGGTGTGGTCCAGCCCAGATATAAATAAATATCAATGACCAAAAGTGAACGATTGACAATCGATAAGAATACACAGGACGATTGGCTGCTTTAGGAATAAAATAATACATCAAACCTAAGAAAGGCGTGGTTAAGAAAAAAGCAACTGCATTATGACCGTACCACCATTGTACTAAGGCATCTTGAACTCCAGCATAAACAGAATAACTTTTTAGCGCAGAAACTGGTAACTCCAGACTATTGAAGATATGCAAGACTGCAACAGTAACAAACGTAGCAATGTAAAACCAAATGGCAACATATAAATGGCGCTCTCTTCTTTTGAGAATCGTACCAATCATGTTGATACCAAAAACGACCCAAATTAAGGCAATTGCAATATCTATTGGCCATTCCAATTCTGCATATTCTTTGGATGTACTATAACCCAAAGGCAATGAAACTGTGGCTGCAACGATTATAAGCTGCCAACCCCAAAAATGAATATTACTCAAAGCATCGCTAAACATTCTTGCTTTAAGCAATCGTTGCAGTGAATAATAGACTCCTGCAAACATCGAATTTCCGACAAACGCAAAAATAACCGCGTTGGTGTGCAATGGTCTCAATCTACCAAAACTCAACCATGGAATTCCATCGGTGATATTGGGAAAAAGGAACATAATGGCTAAAATAAGTCCAACCAACATTCCTACCACGCCAAAAAGAATTGTTGCGTAGAGGAATTTCTTTACAATTTTGTTGTCATAATAAAACTGTTGTACTTCCATAATTAAATTTGTTTTTCTTGTTTTGTTTCTAGTGATTTTGGTTTGTCTTTGATAAGTTCATCGTCAAAAAGCATTCTGACCGATGGTGTATAATCGTCGTCATATTGACCTGACTTTACAGCTCTAATAAATGCGAAGAAAAAGCCTACCGCTACGATAATACTGATGGAGATCAATAAATAAATAACACTCATACCTTAAATTTATGTTAACAAAAATACTTTCAGAATTCTCCACAAAATATGACATTTGTCATGCTTGCCTCATTCCCTTAAAAATAAGTGAACCTCATTTCGGAGCACTTACATAATTCTATATTTTTCTTGCAAAATAATTACTCATCAAAGTCACAAAGCTGACAATTGTAATGGTGCTCAAGGGCATGATGATCGCCGCAACCAGAGGCAAGAGATTTCCAGTAATAGCGAATGACAATCCTACTACGTTGTATAAAAGAGAGATGGTAAAACTCATTTTTATGGTTGTGATTGAATTCTTTGAAAGTCGCAAAAAGGCATCAATTTTTTGAAACTGAGCAGCATCAAGAATGGCATCACAAGCGGGAGAAAATACGTTGACGTTTTCGGCAATCGAAATTCCAACATTACTTTGTGCCAAAGCTCCAGCATCATTCAATCCATCTCCGACCATCATCACGTTGCATCCATTTTCTTGCAATGATTTGATAAACTCAAGTTTCTGCTCTGGCTTTTGATTGAATACGAGCTCTGTTCCTTTGGGCAACATATGTTCGAGATTTTCCTTTTCACCTTCATTGTCGCCGCTTAATACTTTTATTTGATAAGACTTGCTGAGCTGTTCAAAAAGAACGGAAAGACCTTCTCTGTATTCGCTAGTGAAAATGAACTTCCCCCAATAGGTTTCTCCAATTTTGACATGAACGCTAGTCTGTTCTATTGTTATTTCTTCATGATGTTCAACAAATTCTGAAGAACCAATTTTTACGGATTGGCCTTCAACAATCGCATTAATTCCTTTTCCAGAAACTTCCTCAAAATAACTGACGTCCATTCTTGGGCTGTCGGGCAAATGATTATAAAGCATTCTGCTTAACGGATGGTTGGATGCGCGCAATATGTTTTTGATCACCTGACTTTCATGTGACGAAAGTGGCTTTCCATCATATAAAATATTCGATTTCTTACTTGTTGTGATGGTTCCGGTTTTGTCGAAAACAATCGTATCTACTTTAGCCAACTGTTCAATCACGAGTGCGTTCTTTAAGTAAAGCTTCTTCTTACCCAGAATTCGAAGTACATTTCCAAAAGTAAATGGCGCGGTTAAAGCCAAGGCACATGGACAGGCAACAATTAATACCGCGGTAAAAACGTTGAATGCGGTGTTGGCGTTGAAGAAAATCCAGTAGCCAAATCCAGCAAATGCAATGAACAGAAGAATTGGCGTAAAATAACGGCTGATTCGATCTGTAATAGTTTTGTGTTGCTGTTTGACTTGCTTTTGAAAAACATCGTTACTCCACAATTGCGTGAGATAACTTTGAGAAACCGAGTGCAAAACTTCCATCTCAATGACTTGCCCAATTTGTTTACCTCCGGCAAAAATTTTGTCTCCTGAGACTTTTGTAATCGGAATGGCTTCTCCGGTGACGAAACTATAATCGATTTCGGCTTTTTGGGAAATCAAAATTCCATCAACTGGAATCAATTCTTGATTTCGAATAAGCAATCGATCGCCTTTCTTCACCTCGTAAATCGGAATGGACGCTTCGGAAAAATCACTATTTATTTTGGTAATTGCAATGGGAAAGTAGGACTTAAAGTCGCGTTCGAAGCTGAGGAAACTATACGTCTTGATTTGAAACATTTTCCCGAGAAGCATAAAGAATATGAGTCCAGTTAGGCTATCAAAAAAACCCGAACCATAATTCATTACGATATCAAAAGTGCTACGAATAAACATGACGACAATTCCGAGCGCTATCGGAATATCGATGTTGAGCATCTTAGTACGAATGCTCTTGTAGGCTGAAACATAGTAGCCGCTCGCAGAATATAAAAAGGAGGGCAGCGACAAAACAAAAATCAACCAGCGAAAAAAGCCGCGGTATTGATCGAGCCAAAATTCATTCACCTCAAAATACTCGGGAAAAGAAAGCAACATGATATTGCCAAAACAAAAGAAAGCCACACCGAGTTTATAGGTCAAACTCCTATCGACAGCCGTCTTTCCAGTTTCGTAATTTTCCAAACTGATATAAGGTTCATAGCCGATGGCACTTAATAAATTGACGATTGTTTTCAATGACACCAGCGACGAATCATAACTAATTCGAACTCTTTTCTCAGGAAAATTAACTTGAGAATTGTTTATTCCCTGTTGAAGACGTTGTAAATTTTCCAAAATCCAAATACACGAACTACAATGTATATGAGGAATGTTAAGTGAAACAATCGCGGTTGAATCTTCTTCAAATTCCAAAATTTTTGATACGATACTTTCATTATCTAAAAAATCATATTTTCCTTGAATGTCTTGCGGGGTTGCTCCAGGTGATTTTTCAAAATCATAATAACAAGTCATATCATTCAAGCTAAAAATCTCGTAGACGGTTTTACAACCTTGACAACAGAAATTTTTTTCCTCAAATACGATTACAACTTCATTACTATATTCTAAACCACAATGGAAACAGTTGTTTGTATCCATAACTTTGCTCATTTTACCTATGCAAATTTGCTATTATGAAACCTCAAAAAATATGATATATATCATATTAAATCGTATTTTTGAGCAACTGAAAAAAGTATTTCACATTATGAGTAAGTGCGAGCAATGTATCGTAAGACAATTTAGTTCCCTCAAAGCTTTGAATAAAGACGAGCTTTTGAAGATGGCCGATTGTAAAACCTCTTATACCATCAAAAAAGGAGAGCCTATTTTTGAAGAAGGCGATACGTTGAAAGGCGTGTATTGTATTAAAGACGGAATTTGCAAATTATCTAAATTGAGTTCGAACGGAAAAGACCAAATTGTAAAATTGGTCAAAGCGGGCGAATTACTAGGACAACGATCGATGATAAGTGAAGAAGTAGCCAACTTAAGCGCCGTAGCCTTGGAAAATATGGAAGTTTGTTTTATTCCTAAAACGGAAATTCTTGGTTTTTTCAATGAAAACAATGCGTTTTCTATGAACGTGATGAAGACCATTTGTGGTGATTTGAAAGAAGCAGACGATCATGTGGTTTCAATGGGGCAAAAATCGGTAAAAGAGCGCTTGGCCGAGACCTTAATTTATATGCACCAAACCTTTGGAGTTAATGAAGATGGTTCTTTACATGTTCAACTTTCTAGAGATGAATTAGCGGGAATGATTGGCACCGCGACCGAAAGTTGTATTCGTCTTCTTTCAGAATTCAATAAATCAAACTTGATTGCTTTGGATGGAAAGAAAATCGTGATTAACGATATTTCCAAATTGCGAAGAATCGCGGAATCCTTATAGTTTTTTAGCTTCATTCCAAAACACATCCATTTCAGCTAAAGTCATATCCATCAATGGTTTGCCCAGTGTTGCTGCTTTACTTTCGAGATATTGAAAACGCTTGATGAACTTTTTATTCGTGCGCTCTAAAGCATCTTCTGGATTGATATTGAGAAAACGCGCGTAATTAATCATTGAGAACAAAACATCGCCGAATTCCGCTTCCATTTTCTCTTGATTACCCGCTTGTACTTCTACTTGCAGCTCTCCTAGTTCTTCTTGCACTTTATCCCAAACCTGATGCGGCTCTTCCCAATCAAAACCAACTCCTTTTACTTTATCTTGAATTCTACTTGCTTTGACTAAGGCAGGTAAACCGGCGGGAACGCCTTCTAAGACTGACTTCTTCCCTTCTTTTAATTTTAATTTTTCCCAATTTTGCTTTACTTCTTCTTCATCCGCAACCACTGTATCGCTATAAATATGTGGATGGCGGTGAATGAGTTTCTCACAAATATAATTGCAAACATCAGCCATATCAAACGAATCGGTTTCGCTTCCTATCTTCGCATAGAAAACAATATGCAGTAGCAAATCGCCCAATTCCTTTTTGATTTCATTGAGATCATGATTCAAAATAGCGTCGCCAAGTTCGTAAGTTTCCTCAATAGTTAAGTGACGCAGTGACTCGAAGGTTTGCTTCTTATCCCATGGACACTTTTCTCGAAGCTCATCCATAATGGTTAGTAGACGCTCAAAAGCTTGAAGTTGCAATTGTTTTGAATTCATGTGAGTAATGATTTTGGTGTAAAATGAATAGGCACTAGTGGTGTAAAAATAAGAAATCCTGTCAGGAAAATCGAGACAGGATTTATTTATTTCAAAATAGAATACTTACTATTTTTTTGGTGTTTTCTTTTTCGGCGCTGCTTTGGCCTCAGTAGCCTCAGTTTTGGCTTTTTTTGCTTCGGCCACTTTTTCCTTTACAATTTCTTCCACCCGCGCCTCTTCTGCAGCGTTTGGCTCTTCTTTAGAAACCAAACCTTTACTTTGTAAAATATTATACCAGTTAAAAACTTTCTTGATGTCCGATGGATAAACTCTGTCTTCATCGTAATCAGGCATGATTTCTTTAAAATATGCCAACAATTTTGCATTGTCTTCTTTATGAGAAATGGCAGGTCCGTTATCTTCTTTGACTGCAATGGCTCTCATCACTTCTGCTAATGGTTTTTCAGCATCGTGCGTATAAATAGAAATTTCGGTCAATAAGCTAACATTACTTCTCAATCCAACCGTTACTCGTTTGCCATCAACTAAAGATTCCGCAACAAAACCAGTACGAGTTTGCATTTTTAAAGCGTAAATTCCTGGCATTCCAGATATGGCTAATATTTTCTCTAAATTCATTTTTTAATGTTTATTCGTTTATTTGTTGAATCGTTTACTTGTTTATTTATTGAATCGTTGAACCAGTTAGAAGAACATTCGGTCAAACGGTTAAACGAATTACCGTTTTACCTTAAGTTACCTTCCTTTTTTTGCGATAAACTTCATTTTATAATCTGGCCGGGTCTTACCTTCCATGATATTTTGCAATTTCTTTTTGATAAGTTGTTTTTTCAGAGACGAAATTCTGTCAGTGAACAAAATACCTTCAATATGATCATATTCATGCTGAATAACTCGTGCGACCAATCCGTCGAATACTTCTACTTTCTTATTAAAATCTTCATCAAAATACTCTAAAGTAATCGTGTCATTTCTAAAAACATCTTCACGAACTTCTGGAATACTTAAACAACCTTCATTAAATCCCCATTCTTCGCCTTCTTCCTTTATCATTTTTGCATTGATAAAAGTACGTTTGAAATTCTTTAATTGATTTTGCTCGTCGGTCGGCAGATCATCATCTTCACCAAAAGGCGTCGTATCGACAACAAATAAGCGAATCGCTAGTCCGACTTGCGGAGCCGCTAACCCAACACCGTAAGCATTGTACATGGTGTCGTACATGTTCTCAATTGTCTCTTTCAATAGCGGATAATCTGCGGGAATCTCCTCGCACATTTTCCTTAAGACAGGATCGCCATAACCAATAATAGGTAAAATCATTTTACTGAAATTTAATTTCACGGTAGCAATACAATGCTAAAGTGGTGGGCAAAAATAGTGAAAAAATGCACATTGAATAATTGGAAAGAAATAATTAGCAAATTTTTATAAGAATTGCGTTTGAAATAAAAATAGTGCAGTATTCTTAAATCATTTTTCTAGTCAAATAATCGCGAAGCATAATCGTAGCAGATATTTCGTCGAGCAGTGCTTTATTTTGTCGTTGCTTCTTGCTTAATCCGCTATCAATCATTGTTTGCATGGCCATTTTTGATGTGAATCTTTCATCAACTCTAACAACCTTGACATTAGGGAAAATAGTAATGAATTTCGCAGCAAAAGCATCAATCATAGCAGCGCTTTCAGAAGGTTGTCCATTCATTTGCTTTGGATCTCCAATCAAGACGATACTCACATTTTCCTTTTCAAAATAAGCGCGTAGGAACTCAAAAATTGTGTCTGTTGGAACCGTTGTCAATCCAGAAGCAATAATTTGTAACTCGTCTGTTACTGCAATTCCAGTGCGCTTTTGTCCAAAATCAATTGCGATTATTCTTGGCATTTTTTATTTCAAATGTAATACAATATTATTTCTTATGCCTCACCGCACTACAAATAGAAACAGTTTTGCCTTCGACATTTCTTAACGTTGCAAAAAGTCAAATACAAATTACCGTCAAAACTGTTAATAAGCTAAAAAAACTGTTGATAACTTATCACAGCTGTTAATATCAGTTCAAAAAAAAATGCGTTATTGCAGTACCAAAATCTATTGAATGTCTTTGAAGCACCTTTTTTACTTGGTTATTGCAGCACTTCCTCTAAAAGGTATTGCTCAACATAAGATTTTTTCATTTGATCAAGTTCAGTCAAGAAATGATTTTCAAGAATGGAAGAACATAGAAAAAAAATCAGATCAGATTGTTGAATTTAGTGCTGACAAAATCAATTTAAGAATTGATAAGAATTATCAACTCACGATTATTTCAAAGACAAGCTTACCGGATAAAGGAATCATTTACCTTTGCAAAGACGAAAAATCAAATCCCATCACAGTAATGCTAATTGATGATGTCAAGATGTATTTGTATGCAAAATCCAAACGTTTTCTAATCAATTTTAAGCATCCAGGAGGCCTATTGCAATTGGCTGATATGGACTAATTATTTTTAGAATTTATCGGTGTCTTTCGATTTTAGTTCTTAAAAATACAGCCTATATTTGCCAAAATTTTCCGAATATGAATTCACTTCAAAAAATCATTGAATCTGCGTGGGAGAACCGTGAATTATTGCAAGATTCAACCACGACTTCAGCCATAAGAGAGGTTATTCAATTGCTAGACGCCGGTGCATTACGTGTTGCCGAACCTACTAGCGAAGGATGGCAAGTAAATGAATGGGTAAAGAAAGCGGTAGTATTGTACTTCCCAATTCAAAAAATGGAAACCATAGAAGTTGGCATTTTTGAGTACCATGACAAAATACCACTCAAACGAGGATATGCGGAAAAAGGAATTCGAGTAGTTCCTCATGCGGTAGCCAGACACGGTGCTTTCATCGCGAAAGGGGTTATTTTGATGCCAAGTTATGTTAATATTGGAGCCTATGTAGACGAAGGCACTATGGTAGACACATGGGCAACCGTTGGAAGTTGCGCACAAATCGGAAAGAACGTACATCTGTCCGGAGGCGTTGGAATTGGTGGCGTTCTCGAACCACTTCAAGCTGCACCGGTGATTATTGAAGATGGGACTTTTATTGGTTCACGATGCATCGTTGTTGAAGGAGTTAGAGTTGAAAAGGAAGCTGTCTTAGGAGCCAACGTTTGTTTGACCGCGTCGACCAAAATTATAGATGTCACAGGATCTACACCAATAGAGATGAAAGGTTATGTTCCCGCCAGATCTGTGGTGATACCAGGCAGTTATACGAAAAAGTTTGAAGCTGGAGAATACCAGGTTCCTTGTGCATTAATAATAGGCAAAAGGAAACCTTCGACAGATTTAAAGACTTCATTGAATGATGCGCTGCGAGAATATGATGTAGCTGTTTAGAAATGATAAAATTTTATTTTGATGACGACTTATTTTAAAATCATTCGACTTTTTGGAAAAAGGATTCTTGTTGTGTTGGCAATTTATCAAATTTGCCGATTACTTTTTCTCTATTTCAATCGCACTGCGTTTTCAAACATCACGCTAAAATTACTTTATGGTGGATTAATTTACGATTTATCTGCCATTGGATTCATCAATTTGCTTTTTGGATTTTTGTTTTTACTGCCTTTTCAATTCATATATAATGTAGCATATCAAAAGGTCATTAAGATTTTGTTTTTCATCATCAACTTATTGTTTATAGCTTCAAATTTTGTTGATTTTGAATACTATAAATTCACAGGAAGAAGAAGTTCATTCGACCTTATTACAGCAAGAGGAATGGAACATGAAATTACTAGATTAATCCCCACTTTTCTAGTGCAATTTTGGTACCTACCTATACTCCTATTCATTTTTGCTCTTTTCTTCTGGAAACTGCTTACAACGGAAATCATAACATCAACGGTTGAAAAACGCAGAAAACCTACGATAGTTAAGCAGAGTTTGCTTTTTTTAGGTGTTTTAACTATTTTACTTATTTTTGGCCGTGGCGGTTTTCAAAGTAAACCACTTCGTATTGTTGATGCGATAGAATACTCTAACTTAGGAAATTCTGCTTTGGCTCTAAATACACCTTTTTGTATTTTGAAAACCGTGGGGCGAAAAGAAACATTAGTAGATCCTAATTACTTTTCTAAAAGCGAGTTGAAAAGCATATTTGATCCAGAATTTAGAAGTAATCCACAAGCTGAACCACTTAAAAAGAATGTGGTCATCGTGATTCTGGAAAGCTTTGGTGATGAAAATGTTCAAAAAGGCTACACGCCTTTCTTAGATTCTTTGATTACAAAATCATACTATTTTAAGAATGGTTTTGCAAATGGAAAAGTATCCATCGATGCAGTACCAAGCATCATGTCGAGTATTCCAAGTTTAATGAACAAGTCCTTAATCGCTTCAGAATATTCCTTGAACAAAGTTTATAGTCTTCCTAAGATTTTTAGGAAACAAGGCTACAAAAGCAGTTTTTTTCACGGTGCTTTTAATGGCAGTCAAAACTTTGACCAATATTGTAAGGTAGCTGGATTTGACGCTTATTATGGCAAAGATCAGTATCCAAAAGAGGGCAATTTTGACGGAAGATGGGGCATTTATGACGAGCCGTTCTTACAGTTCTTCTGTGATGAAATTAGCACTTTTAAACAACCATTTTTCACGACTGTTTTTACAATATCCTCTCATCAGCCCTTTAATATTCCAAAAGAATACAAAGGAAGATTTCCAAAAGGAACTAGTCCTATTCATGAGAGCATTGGGTATACCGACTATTCTTTAAGAAAATTCTTCGAAAAAGCGAAGAAACAAGATTGGTACAAAAACACATTATTTGTTTTTAGTGCAGATCATACCGCTGCTTACGGCGAAGGTATATATAAAACGAACGTAGGTAAATTTCAAATTCCTATCTTTTTCTTAGACACTTCGAACCCTGATTTTAGAGGTGTAGTTGAAAAGAATTTTCAGCAAACGGACATTCTTCCGAGCTTATTGGACTATCTTAATATTAAGGATGATGTTGTTACCTACGGAAAATCATTTAGGTCAGAAAAAAACTTCGTAGTGAACTATCTTGACAACGTATACAACTATGTTCAAGATGATTATTATTTGGCTTTTGATGGTCAAAAAACTATAGGCTTATACAATTTTAAGAAAGACCCTTACTTGAAAAATAACTTGATGAAAAAGGAGAACGACATTTTGCTGAAAATGGAAAAATTTATCAAGGCTTATATTCAATCATTTAATGCGAGACAAATCAAAAATGAATTGACCATAAAATAATTGATTTATGAAAATACTGGTAATTCAACAAAAAATGATAGGTGACGTCTTGGTGAGCAGTATTCTCTGCAACAACCTAAAAAAGGCGTACCCAAATGCCAGGATTGATTATTTGGTTTATGAGTCAACTACCCCAGTAATAGAAGGGAATCCAAACATTGATACCGTTATACTTTTCAAAAATAAACACCGCACCAGTAGTACGAAATTGCTCAAATTGGCGTGGAGAATTCGTAAAGAAAAATACGATATCATTATTGATGCCTACTCAAAGTTAGAAAGCTGGGTTCTCGTGTTTTTAAGCGGTGCCAAACGCCGAATATCATATAAAAAACCTGGGCGGAGTTTCCTTTACACTGACAATATTCCGCTTATTTCATTCCCAAAAACCAATTTAGGACTGGCGATTGAAAGAAGACTTTCTCTTTTAAAACCGTTGAATCTTCCTATTGAAATTGACCCTTATCCTAAGTTATTCATGACGGAAATGGAGATTAAATCAACCATCCAACTGTTTGAAAAATTTGGCGTTAAAGACAACCGCAAGACTATTATGATAAGTCTTATTGGCAGCGAAAAATCAAAAACATATCCAACGGAATATATGGCAGAGATTGTCAACACCATTGGAGAAAATTACGATGTCAATATACTTTTTAACTATTTCCCAAAACAAATTGAAATAGCTAAAACAATCTACAATAAATGCACAAAAGAAACTCAGGCAAAAATATATTTTGACTTGTTGGGAGAAAACTTGAGATCTTTTATATCCATTATGAATCAATGTGACATGATCATAGGAAATGACGGTGGTGCCATTAATATTGCAAAATCTTTAAACAAACCTTCTTTTATTATTTTCTCACCATGGATTGAGAAGAAAATTTGGGCAACATTTGAAGACGGCATTCATCAAGTTTCTGTTCATTTGAAGGAATTTAAGTCGAAACTTTTTGAAACTTATTCAGAAAAAGAACTCAAGGAAAAAACACAAGAATTGTATGCACAATTTAAACCAGAACTATTTCGGGACTTGTTAATCAAATTTATTGACACCAACATACAACAGAATCCCATTTCGTCTCTGCTTAACATCAAACCGATTCGTTTGCCACTTAGTGCTTTAATTATAACATATAATGAACAAAAACACATTCAAGAAGTCTTAGAAGACATTGATTTTGCCGATGAAATTATTGTCGTAGATTCATATAGTACCGACAAAACTGTTGATTTAGTTGATGCTTTTCCAAATGCAAAATTGATTCAACATGCTTTTGTTGATTATAGTTCACAACGAAATTTCGCCATTCAATGTGCTCAAAACCCTTGGATTTTATTTATTGATGCCGACGAACGTTTTACAACTGAACTGAAAGATGAAGTAATTGAAACAATTCAACAAACAGAAGCAGCCAGTGCGTATTTATTTTATCGAATTTTTATGTTTGAAGACACTAAAATCAATTTTAGCGGCTGGCAAACCGACAAAATATTTAGGCTTTTTCAAAAAGATAAAGCAGAGTATGTTACGGAA
Source organism: Flavobacteriaceae bacterium (assembly GCA_947459635.1). Taxonomy (GTDB): domain Bacteria; phylum Bacteroidota; class Bacteroidia; order Flavobacteriales; family Flavobacteriaceae; genus Flavobacterium. The sequence goes on from CANHEA010000010.1 coordinate 23,421, forward strand.
CGATTAGTGCACGAAAAATTAAAAGTTAAGGGCAAAATTGGCAAACTAAAACATAAGCTTATTCACTTTTCTTATACCGACTATGAGTCGTATAAAAGTAAAATGGTTAGTTACGGGAAACTAAAAGCTAAAGAAGAATTTTCTAAAGGACTACGACCAAATTTCTATCACTTCTATTTGCATCCAGCGTACAAATTCCTTTACCAATTCATTATTAGATTAGGTTTTCTAGATGGTAAAAAAGGTGCTATTATTTGCTATTTGAATGCGCTCAGTGTATTTGTTCGTTACCAAGAATTGGAAAAAATGAGAGGAAAATAGTAATTATTTCCAAAATTTTAGTTTCTTTTTCAAACGAATTTTTTGATGAAATTTCTTTTGAAATTTTTCTGTGCAAGACCACAAAGTTTGAAATATAATTGCCTCCGAGTGGCTTGTGTATAATTTTGAATATTCTAAACTCATCTGCGCAATCATATCCTTTCTTGGTGTCAAATGCGATAGATTTTTAATTCGCTTTTCAAAACTCATCTCACTTAGAAAATTCATGCGATTTAAGTCGACCAAAAAGAACGCATATTTTCCCTCTGCTACCTTTTTAATCAAGGTATTTCCAGGGGAATGGTCTAAAAACTCAACACCATTCTCATGCAATTGAAAACAAAAGGCCACAAATTGACTTAGTATTGTATCATAGTCCGGATAGTTTGGTATTTCGACCAACTCTCTAAAAGTCAAATCAACATCTAAATGCTCACAAGCATAAAAGCTTCTACCTAATCCTAAAACGGTACATTTTTCAACAAATGCGATAGGTTGCGGCGTACCAATTCCCAATTCAAGCAAGCGATTTGCATACTCGAAAGATCTTCGTGCCTTTGATTTTCTAAAAAATTTATAGGCGATTTTATTGATAGAATTTGGCACCTTAAATGATTTGATGCTCAATACTTTATCGTCACATTGAAATAACTTAATTTTATTTCGTTTACCTTCTACAAACAAAATACCTGCGTCGTCAAACGAATCAATGAAGCTTGTTAGTTCTGCTTTGTATTTCTGAAAATCGGGATGGATTGCTATATGCATCAATTGGCTCTATGGGTAAACAAAAGTAAGTATTGCTTTTTATTTATCCAATTTAAGCAATACATTTACTCAAATATAATTGTATTTATGGCACAATCAGTCTTTCTTGAAACACATAACCTCAAAAATAAAGCCTCTGGTCTTGGAACATTTAACTACGAATTAATAAAAGGGCTTGCTCAACTTGAGTTTGACGATTTAGAACTTACCTTAAATGTAAAAGATACTGCATCGTTGTCGACCGAATTCGGAACTAAGTTTCAATACCATAAATATACTAACCTATCGCGGCATGCCCTTTTTAGAACGAGAAAAAAATTCGATTTGTGGCATTCCGTAAACCAAAACACCAAAGTAGAACCTTTTTACTTGCGGAAATATCTGCTGACCGTGCATGATGTAAATTTTGTAGAAGAAATTTCATCTGACAAAAACCATCGACTTAACAAACTCTTTGCGGCAAAACTCGAGAAATCTTCTGCAATTACCTACATATCAGAATTCGCAAAAAAACAAACCCATCAGTTTTTCAATGTTCCTGATGTTCCTGAATATATCATTTATAATGGAAATCCCATTTCAACATTGCTAGATACTTCACAGTTCAGAACTACAATTCCAACCGACAAGCCATTCTTATACTCTATAGGAGATTTCTTAGAACGAAAGAATTTTATGGCTGTTGTACAAATGATGCCACTTTTAGGCGAATATAATTTGATTCTTTCCGGCAATAACGATAAATCGTACGGGAGAGAAATACAGCAGTATATCGACGACAACAAACTAAATAGTCAAATTTTTCTGACTGGAAAAGTGGATGAAGTAGCTAAGCAATATTATCTTTCCAAATGTCATGCTTTCGTATTTCCATCGATCCGTGAAGGATTTGGCCTACCTCCTATTGAAGCCATGCGATTTGGAAAACCCATATTCCTCGCAAACAAAACGTCACTTCCTGAAATTGGAGGTGAAAATTGCTATTATTGGGACCATTTCGAGCCGGAATATATGAAATCTGTTCTTCTCCAAGGCCTTACACATTTCTATGACAATCAAAAAGAAATGGAAGGCCAAATGATCCAAAGAGCACTTCATTTTGATTGGAAAAAAGCGGCGTCAGAATATCTGCAAGTATATCGTAAACTACTTTCTTAGAAGTACTTTTCAAATTCGACTTTCTTAGTCAATTTGAAAATTTTGAGATGCTTAAACCATTGTCCGAAGTTCTTTTTGAAGAGATAAAACTTTGAAAATTTCATATCATCTCTTTGTTCAAAATACTTTGTAATGTCTTCTAAAGTCTTGAAGGGAACGTATCCTAGGTCTTTCCATTGTTTTGGATTGAGATAAAAAACGTCTTTGATTTCGTTGTAATTATCCTTGTTTGCCCTTTTCCATTTATCTAAAAAAACTGGATTTACATCCTCGCGATGACTCCAATTCTTGAGTTTATATTCTAATTCTTCTTCAGATCTCGACAGCGATTCGTGTAAAGTGTAGGAATCAACATAAATAATTCTCTCTCTCGATTGTCTCGCCAATTTATAATTCGGATAATTGGTTGCCAATAGCACTTTACAAGTGTTTTTCACGTAGAGAATTCCATCGTCCAAATGTTTGTAAACATCAATATGATAACCAGAAATTTGCACTGGGTGCGACTTTGGATTGTCTAAGTAACAATCATATTTGCGCAAAGACTTCACATACTTTTCGAAATCTAAGAAATATTCATCACTATCTACTTGAACTAACCAATTACCAATCCCCATTTTTAAAGACAACATGTGGCGTTCACGCGTATCCATTTGTATTCCGGTCAAACCAGGGACATAAAAGTTATCTCGGTAAATCTCAACCTTCTTTTCCGTATCAAATTCGTCAAGCCATTTGAAAAAGGAATCGTCTATTTCGAATTTATTGCCTGACCAAGTATTTAGATTTTCATCAATCGCAAGAAAAATTCGATCGGCCGCCTTATAGACAGGAGGAATCGAAAGTTTTAATTTATCATAATCATAGGAAAGCAGAAATCCAACGTGAATTTTTTTCATATTTACTTACTTTTTTTTAGGCAAAAATAACATAATAATACTCATAGTGGCTTTCAATATTTTCCACGATATTTTGTGGCTTTTGATATATTGAAATTGCAAGAAGCGTTTTGAATTGACCTCACTTACATTCTTGTAATCTTCGACAAATGCCGGAAAAAACTTTTCCATCGTTTGCAGTTTTTCTTTTGCAAATAAGCCTGAAAACTGCGGACTCGACGAGATTCCAGTAAAATCATAAATAGCGATAGTTTTTCTTAGGTACTTATATGGCACATTCTGATAACAAATTACATACACGAAAAACTCCCAATCGGAGGCGATTTTGTAATTTTCGTTGTAATAAAAATGGTCGTCAAACAATGATTTACGGATAAAAGTAGATTGATGATTAATTGCACCACTGTAAAAAAATGAAAAACTCAATTTTTCAGGATAGGTTTTTAGCCTTTTGGATGTAGGACTTTCTTTAAAATTATCACCATAATAAATATCGTACTGCGAAGTTAGCTCAGGAGTCACCTCTTCAAGAGTGGTATTAGAATTAAAAATATCACCGCTATTCATAAAGATGAGAAACTCGCCAGTTGCCTCACGAATTCCTTTATTCATTGCATTGAAAACGCCATTGTCTTTCTCACTTACCCAATAATCAATTTTAGACTTGTTGTCGACGATAATCTCTTTGCTACCGTCATTACTTCCCCCATCAATAATGATGAATTCATAGTTGGTAAAAGTCTGACCCAAAACATTTTTAATGGTTTTATTCAAACCGTTTTTGTCGTTGTAATTGATCGTTATTATTGATATTTTTTTTGTCATAGGAACTGGCCAAAATTTCGCGATACAATTACTTGGTCATCGTAACGAATGAAATTATTTTGTTTTTGATTTTACGAATTTTTAATATCTCCTTCTTAATCCAAGGAATTTTCTTGTCTCGCTTTGCCCATATCGGAAAATCGGATAATTCATTCCAATCACCTTGAGTATAAAACTCTGTAGCAAATAATTCTTCTACACCTCTTGTTTTACAAAGGAGAGAAAAAATACTTTGATCGTGCCGATGCTCAATAAAATCTAAATGGTTTTGAATTTTAGAAGGGGTATCATCGGCTAAACTAAAATCAGTAGCATAAACTTTACTCCAATCTTCTAAAAACTGAATGGTTTTGGCATCTTTTCTGAAGAAGCATACTGTTCCTCCAAATTGCGATTTCTTAAGAATATCAATTTTATCTACCAGACCAAAATAATCTACAAGATCCATCTTAGTGTAATTGAGGTCATTATAATCGTAAAAGGTCTCGTTTGGCAATAGTTCACTTTCTACTTTATTTGTAAATGCCAATATACCATTTTCAGAACACTTTGTAATATTGAAATAATCTACAAGACGTGGCTTTCCTTTTGGGTTCAAATGACAGCCTACGTCTGTATATTGAAGAACATCACCTTCATTCATAAACTCAAATGCCTGCAAGATTACTTGCGGTTTCCAACACCAATAGCCATACCCTCTACTCCCACTTACTAAGCGATCTTTGTATTTTTTTGTAAAATCACTGTCTAATTTACTTTCATCAATAATATAGATACCATCGTAAATATTCATTTCGATTGCCTGTTTCTTAATTCTTTCAGAACTTATACGAAGATTTGAATCTGCGAAAGCACAAAAAAATTTTTTGAAAATTGGTGATATATCGTCCATCAAGCTATTTTTAAGGGTAATTATTTAAAAGTCGCTAAATTAGAAAATCTAACTTAAATAAAATATTAATGATTGTATTGCTGCAGCTCCTCTTCTAATAATATATCCAAAACATCAAAAATAGTGCTGTCATATTGCCAGCCTAATTCCGATTTAGCTTTGGTATTATCGCCATACATATCAACAATTTCGGCTGGTCTGTATAGTTCTTTACTGACTTGACAAGAAAATTCGGGAATGCCTAATTTATTGAATACATAATATATAATCGACCGGAGCGTAACCGATTCACCCGAACAAATCAAATAATCTTCAGGATTTTTTTGCTGCAACATTAAGTACATTGCCTCTACATATTGGGGTGCATAGCCAAAATCACGCTTAATATCAATATTTCCAACCCATAAAATTTCCTGCTCACCGCGACTGATCTTGATGCTTTCACGGATGACTTTTTTTACAAAGAAAGAATTCTGGCGCAAGTAGGATTCATGATTAAACAATACACCACAACTAACATGCATTTGATAACTTTCACGGTAATGAATGCAAGTGAAATGTGCAGCTGCTTTAGATATCGCATATGGACTTAACGGGTGCAAAATACTATTTTCCGTAATTGGGAGATTATTTACCCTACCATACATTTCGCTGCTGCTCGCTTGATAAAATCTAATTTTTGGATCGAAGTTTTTTATGGTTTCTAGTAAATTAAAAACACTTATGGTATTGAATTCGAATGTGCCAATTGGATTTTTAAAAGATTGATAAACCGAACTTTGAGCTGCCAAATTATAAAATTCCGTGGGCTGATAGATTTCAAAAACTTTCTCGATTTCTTGCCTATTCAATAAGTCGCAAACTACCAACGTTACTTGGTCGGTAATCCCTAAATACTGCAATCCAAAGACATTTGCATTATTGGTATCGCGCAACAGACCAATTACATTGTAATTTTTTTGTAGCAGTAACTGGGCTAAATAAGCTCCGTCCTGACCCGTAATTCCTGAAATTACAGCTGTTTTATTTGTCATTATCGGGCAGCTTTTTCAAACACTTTTAAACACTCTTCCGCTGTCTTTTGCCAACTGAATTTCTTTACCTGTTCCAGTCCCTTTTTAATATACAAATCCCTTTCCGCTTTATTGAATACTAACGAAGCTACTTTTTCCCGTAAATCATCTGGATTATTTAGTTCGAAATAGACACCGGCATCACCAGCCACTTCGGGAAATGAACTGTGATTTGCCAATACCACAGGACAACCACACGCCATCGATTCTAAAACTGGTATTCCAAAACCCTCGTATTCAGACGCAAAAACAAAGCAATAGGCACTAGCATAATACGTCGATAATTCATAGTCTTCAAAATTTCGTTGTATGACTTGCTCTGAAAGTTTAAGTTCTTTGATAAGTTTCTGTTCCCCGGAATAAATCCTGTTACCCCCTGCACAAACCACATATAGATTTGGGTTCTCTTGGAGCAGAACTGCAATTGATTTTAAGAAAAACTGGAAATTTTTATAAATCGTGCGGTTGCCGACAAACAAAATGTATTCTTTAGGTAAATCCAAGTTTGCGGTATGCTCTAGTTTGATACTGTGCGACAAATAAACTACTTCAATTTTTGAAGCTTCGATGTGTGGGTATATTTTTAGAATATCGGTTTTTGTGCTTTCTGAAATTGCGATAATTTTGGTCGCTTTTTCCATCAGAAGTTTTTTGTTTTTGACCGTTTCAATATCGTAAGCGCCCTTAAAATACTGAGGTAGGATTTCATGAATCATATCATAAACCGTCAATACAAAAGGCTTTTCATTCAAATGTTCTAAAAAATAAGGCGAATAGTAAGTAGGTACAAACACATCAAAATCTCCTGATTTCAATATCTTAATAGAATTCTTTATATTGATGCTCTTGAACCTCTTGAGTATTTTCTTTTTTATAAATTTTGGTATCCAACGCTGCTCAAGTACTACGTTCATATAATTCTGATGCAATACAGCTTCTTTAAGGTGCATATTCTCAGAATACAATACCGTGCTTTCAATAACAACCGATTTTTCTTTTGAAAGAGCCAAAATTAATTCCGTAAAGTATCTAGAAATACCACCGAATTTTTGATCATTGAATATTTGCGAGTCGAAGATTATTTTCATTTCTAGGTACTTAAAACACTAATTTAAATATAGTACAAATTAATTGGAGTGACAAAACTAGCCATTTATTTTCTATGAAATTGTGATAATATATAAAATTTGAATAGTCACCACAACTTAAATTCTATTTCTCTATTTTTGAAGAAAAAATTAAACTTAGCTGTTATGAACTGTAAAATATGTAATTCTGAAGTGAATCTAATTTTCGAAAAGAAAGTGCTCCAAAAATATCATACAGGCTATTACAGATGTACTAACTGTGATTTCGTTCAAACCGACAACCCGATTTGGCTTGAAGAAGCTTATCAATCGGCGATAACAGCCTTAGATATAGGACTTATCCAAAGAAACGTAACTTTGGTAAAACCAATCAAAAATATCATTGACTCTTATTTTCCAGAGGCAAAACGCTATTTGGATTATGCGGGAGGCTATGGCGTTTTTGTCAGGCTGATGCGCGATAATGGTTATGATTTTTATAGACAAGATGATTATTGTGAAAATATATTTACACCGCATTTCGATATTACGGATACAAAAAATCATCAGTTTGATCTTGTGACAGGCTTTGAAGTACTCGAGCATTTTAATAATCCGATGAATGAAATAGCTAAAGTATTTTCGTACGCCGATACCGCAATTTTCTCGACTGAAATCGCACCAATTTCGAATGCCGAAATGGAAAAATGGTGGTATCTTACTTTAGAAACAGGTCAACATATTGCTTTTTATTCTGCGAAATCAATGCTGTATATTGCTGAAAAACTCAACAAAAATTACTATTGTCGCGACGGAAACATACACATCTTTACCAGTAAAAAAATTTCCAATTTCAATGGCAAAACTCCAAAATCCGTGTTGCAAAAATTGTTTTCAAAAAAAGTCAAAAAGGAATCACTCACGCCAAAAGATTACCAATACATTAAAGATCTTCTAAATAAAACTTCCTAGCAACAACAACTTTCAAGTATTGCAAAATGTAAATTCAGATTTTTTGACCGCGGTAAACTAAATTCAAACGCAAATAGATCGAATTCTGAACTTAAAGTAGACTCATTTTCTGCTTTCAATCAAATATCTTTGTACCAAAATATAACACAATGGATCTCAATTCTGAAGTTCACAATGCTTTCGAAGTCATCAAAAACGGTGGCATCATTCTCTATCCCACAGACACGGTTTGGGGCATAGGTTGCGACGCAACTAATCTCGAAGCGGTTGCGAAAATATTTGCCTTAAAACAAAGAGCAGGAACACAAAGCATGATTTGCTTGATGAATGGCGAAAAAATGATGTACAATGTTTTTAAAGAGATCCCAGAAGTAGCTTGGCAAATTATCGATTTATCGGAAAAACCAACGACATTGATTCTAGATAAACCTAGGAATATTGCAGCGAATCTCATTGCTCCAGACCAAACATTGGGCATTCGAATGGTCAAAGATCCATTTTGTTTTAAGTTGATGGAACGCATGAAAAAGCCACTAGTATCCACTTCCGCAAATATTTCCGGACAACCAACGCCGCAATCTTTCAAAGAAATCAGTCCAGAGATTGTAAATGGTGTTGACTATGTCGTAAATTTGCACCGCGAAAAAATCGGAGGAAAACCATCGACAATCATCAAATTGACGAATGATTCGCAAGTAAAAGTGATACGCCGTTAATGAAAGTGAATTATAAATCTTCTTTACAACATCCTATTTTTGAATTTGTTTCAAGAGCTTCTCGTGAACTTAACATTGAAAGTTACGTGATTGGTGGCTTTGTTCGTGACTATATTTTACAACGCGATTTCAAAAAAGATATAGATATTGTTGCCATCGGTAGCGGCATTGAACTGGCGTTAAAAGTATCTGAACTGCTTCCTAAAAAACCAAAGGTTCAGGTTTTCAAGAACTACGGAACAGCCATGTTGCGCTACGAGGATACCGACATAGAATTTGTTGGTGCTAGAAAAGAAAGTTACCACTTTGAAAGCAGAAATCCAGTCGTAGAAAACGGCACATTAGAAGATGATCAAAACCGACGAGATTTTACTATAAATGCACTAGCATTATCTTTAAATTCAGAAACTTACGGCAACTTACTTGATCCATTCAATGGCTTTTTGGATTTGCAAAACAAAACCATAAAAACACCGCTTGATCCCGATATTACCTTTTCGGATGATCCGCTACGGATGCTGCGCGCGATACGATTTGCGAATCAATTGGGATTTGAAATTGAAGCGGAATCTTTAGCGTCCATTGAAAGAAACAAAGAAAGAATCAAGATTATTTCTGGTGAGAGAATCGTAGAGGAATTGAATAAAATCTTGAGTACGGATAAGCCCTCCGCTGGATTTCTATTGTTGTATAAAACAGGATTACTGTCGATTATTTTACCTGAATTAACTTCCCTAAATCAGGTCGAAGAAATTGAAGGTCAAACACACAAAAATAATTTTTACCATACACTTGAAGTCGTTGATAACATCTGCAAAAACACGGAAGACGTTTGGTTGCGTTGGGCGGCTTTATTGCACGACATTGGGAAAGCGCCAACAAAACGCTTCGATAAGAAATTGGGTTGGACCTTTCATGGACATGAATTTTTGGGCGGTAAAATGGTAAAGAAACTATTCGAGCGACTGCACATGCCATTGAATCAAAAGCTAAAATTTGTGCAGAAAATGGTGGTTATGAGTTCAAGACCGATTGTTTTATCTCAAGACGCCGTAACCGACTCTGCCGTGAGACGATTAATCTTTGATGCCGGCGAAGATGTAGAAGACTTAATGACTTTGTGCGAAGCCGACATTACGACCAAAAATCCACAGAAATTTAAAAAGTATCATGCCAATTTTGAATTGGTTAGAAAGAAAATTGTTGAAGTAGAAGAACGCGACCATATTCGCAAATTTCAACCACCAATTACAGGCGAAGAGATTATGGCTTTATTCAATTTGAAACCTTCGAGAGAGATTGGCGTTTTGAAAGAAGCTATTAAAGAAGCGATACTCGAAGGAGAAATCCCAAATGATTATGACGCTGCGTACGCTTTTATGCTCAACAAAGCACAAAAAATTGGCTTGAAGATTAACGATTGTTAAGTAAAATAATTTCCGTTTTTAAGTTAAATTCGCAACGGAAAAACGATATTCCATAGCCCCGATAGCAGTAGAAATCCTTTTTTGTTTTTCTCGAAAGCCCCTCGACTGCGCTCGGGGTGACAAAAACAAAAAAGATTGGAACGGATAGCGGGATTAAGCTCCTAAAAATGAAGAAAGAAAATAAATCTATCATTATTTGGTTACTCACCGGCTGCCTTTTGGTGTTTGTGATGGTTATTGTCGGCGGTATTACGAGGCTGACGAATTCTGGCTTGTCGATGACGGACTGGCATTTGGTGACTGACACCTTTCCGCCATTGACGGAAGCGAAGTGGCAAGAGACGTTTGATCGATACAAACAATTTCCTGAATATCAAAAGATCAATATTCACAACGATTTTACCTTGTCGGATTATAAATTTATTTACTTCTGGGAATGGTTTCACCGGTTTATAGGCCGCATCATTGGCTTGGTTTTTATCGTTCCGTTCTTTTATTTCTTGGCTCGAAAAAAATTGGATAAATCGACGATTAGAAAATGCATTGTTTTACTCGCGATGGGCGGTTTTCAAGGTTTCTTGGGTTGGTTTATGGTGAAAAGCGGTTTGATAGACAATCCTGATGTGAGTCACTTTCGATTGTCGCTGCATTTGACCTTTGCCTTTATCACGTTTGCGTATACGTTGTGGGTTGCTTTGGACCTGATCTATCCGACTAAAGTAGAAGTCATACTTCCATTAAAAAAACTAGCACGAATTGCGTTGGTTTTTCTGCTCATTCAAATTATCTACGGTGGCTTTGTCGCGGGTTTAAATGCGGGACTGATTCACAATCATTGGCCGATGATGAGCGATGGACAGTGGATGCACGAAAGTGTCGTACTCGAGAAAAACTCTTGGCTCTTGCGTTTGACGGAAGGAAAAAGTGGCGTTCAATTTGTGCACCGAACTATGGCTTACGTTGTCGTAGGATTGATTTTGTTCTTGTATTATAAAAGTAGAAATTTTACGCTTTCCGCACAGCAGCAAAATGGGCTAAATACACTTGTTGTAATTGTTTTTTTACAGTTTACTTTAGGCGTTTTTACGCTCTTATGCGGCGTTCCCATGTGGTTGGGATTGACGCACCAGGTGGTTGCTTTTCTGTTATTAGCCACAATGACGTATACCTTACATCGATTATCAAAATAAAACCTGACTATATTGTCGCAGTACCATTGAGTACATTTTAATGTCAAAACTTACCGCTCAAGACCAGTTTCTTGATTTATCGGATTACGGAAGACCTTTTGGAAAATTTCTCGCTAATCAATTGAAGAACACCCGCTTTACTCCTGTTCATGTTACTTTGCTTTTTGGTCTATCTGGATTGATTGCCATCTATTGTATCTTAACGCAGCACTACTATTGGGCTGGTTTCTTTATCATTCTAAAATCGGGGATTGACGCTGCCGATGGCGAATTGGCGCGACTGAAGAAAACACCTTCCTACTTCGGTCGATACTTGGATAGTGTGTTTGATATTTTTCTGAACTTGATGCTATTGATGGCCATTTGCTTTATGACGAAATCTAGTATTTTGATAGCATTGCTGGCGTTTATCGGCATTCAGTTACAAGGTACTTTATATAATTATTACTATGTGATATTGCGAACGCGCTCCGTTGGCGGCGATGCTACTAGTAAGATTTTTGAATATAAAACACCTACTGCTTTGCCAGGAGAAAGTCAACAATCGGTCGATATTTTGTTTAAAATTTACAGTATTGTTTATGGTGGATTTGACAAAGTGATTCACCTTTTAGATTCCAATGCGTACAAAGTAAAAACCTTTCCGAATTGGTTTATGACATTGCTATCGCTTTACGGATTGGGTTTTCAGTTGTTGATTATTGCGTTGCTGTTGGCGATGAATTGGATTGACTTCATTCTGTCATTCTTTGTTTATTACACGGTATTTGTCGCAGTCTTAATTGGCATCCGAAAAACATTTTTGAAGTCGTAAAACAACAATAGAAATAATCTATACCGAACACTTAAATAACTACAGTCAAGTGTTTTAAAAAACTTTACTTGATTGTATTAATAAAGTGAAAAATCAACCAAGCCAGCTCTTAAAATCAGCCACTTTTTCACGACTTACGATGACTTCATCTTCTTTGTATGAAGGTAAAATTACTTTCAAACGCGAGTTACTATGCAGTTGAATTTCTTTGATTCCCTTCATTGGAATAATAAATTTTCGGCTTACTCTAAAGAAATTTTGTGGATCAAGTTCAGTTTCCAACTGCTCCAAAGTGGCATCTAAAAGATAGTTTCGATTATCAAATGTATGCAAATAAGTTCCTTTGTTTTCGCTGAAAAAACATTCGACTTCATCGATATTGATCATCTTGAGTTGTTGCCCCATCTTGATGGTAAAACGCTTCTTAAATGATTTTTCAAGTGGATTCACCAACATCCTCTTTATCATGTCAAAATCGAGAGAAAGATTGGGAGAGCTACTAGTTCTTTGTTTGAATTTATTGATAGCTGTTGCTAAATCATCTTCGTCGATGGGTTTCAACAAATAGTCGATGCTATTCAGCTTAAAGGCACGTAGCGCATATTCATCATATGCAGTAGTAAAGATCACGGCACTTGATATTTCTATGCTTTCAAAAATTTCAAACGACAGGCCGTCAGACAATTGAATATCCAAGAAAATCAAATCAGGATGCGAGTTCTCTTGAAACCATGCAATAGATTCTTCTACCGAATGTAACAAGGTTGATATTGACAAACCCAATTTTTCTACTTTGCGTTGGAGTAATCGGGCTGCAGGCTTCTCGTCTTCTATGATGATGATATTCATGTTTAGGCTTTCTTAAATTGTTTTCTTTGTTTAAAGCGAAAGGTTGCTTATTCCCATTTGTTGCTTTTCTCCTTTTCCATCAATTCCTTAATTTTTCTTTCTTCCCAGTCTTTTGTAAGTACAATCGATGGCGCAAAAACACCAAGTCCATGTGCAAGCAATCCAACACCCCAACATAAAAAAGTAGAAAAAACTCCAAACTGAAAAAAGCTTTCCTTGGGCTCCAATCCTTGGTAATTGACAATTAGAATCATGCTATTAATTACAATAAAAACAACCAAATGCGTATAAAACCCTCTTACTTCCTTAACTCTTTTAAGTGCTTTTTGATATCGAATTTCGTCTAAATTTTCCATAACTATTGAAATTTATTTTTATTTTTGTCTTCTTCCATGAACTGTCTAATTTTTCTTTCTTCCCACTCTTTATTTAGAAACGGAAACCAATTAAATACCCGCATGGCGTGAAATAAGAGTCCAATTCCCCAACAGATTAGCGTCCATAAAAACCACAAATATTCTGGGCTATACTTTAGATTAATATAAATCAAAATCGCAATCACAATAATGTATGAAGACAAGTGACTGTAGAAGCCTTTAATTTCTTTGACTTGCGCTTTTGCTTTTTGATATTTTTCGTATTCTGATGGTTCCATGACTAATTCCATTTTGTGTTAGACGAATTTTCCTTATCTAATATTTGTTTGATTTTCTTGTCTTCCCAAGATTTTCCGTAGCCAAACGTATCAAAGGCATGAAAGCTAACGCCCATTCCCCATCCCATCATCGGGAACCAAAACCACTGAAAACCGCCAATGGTCACATTGATAATGATTAGAATCGGAATGACGCAACAGTAAGAAAGCAAATTGCCATAAAAGCCTTTCAACTTCTCTACACGTTCCTTTGCTTTCAGATAAGCTGTATTTTCATTAAAAATAGATTGTGTTTCCATAGTTACTATTTGTTTAGTTAAAATTGGAATTTTGATTTTGAAGAATTCGACGCCTTCTTCTATGAGCACTTTTCTTTCTGAAATTATCGCATAACGATCGACTATATTCTGAAGTCCAACGCCGCGTCGATCTTGCAACACTTCTTTCTTTTGAAGATTGTTTTCTACGATGAGATAATTGTCTTCCAAATATATTTTGATATGCAAAGGCTTTTGTTCACTTACTACATTGTGCTTGATCGTATTTTCTAGCAAAAGTTGCAACGACAATGGTACTACTTTCGCTTCCGGAAAATCATAATTCTCGGGCAATTCGTAACTGATGCTATTCTCAAAACGCATCTTCAATAAATTCATATACGTTTTCGCAAAAGCCAATTCCTCCTCTAGCGGAACCAATTCCTTATCTTTTTGTTCAAGAACGTAGCGATATATTTTGGAAAGCGACGTCGTAAATCGTTGTGCGTTTTCTGGATTTTCTTCTATCAATGAACTCAAGACATTCAAACTATTGAATAAAAAATGAGGATCAATCTGATTCTTTAAACTCTCAAACTGCGCATTGGCGGTTCTAGCAATTACTTTCTGTTCTTTGACTTTATTCTCGTTATATGCTTTATAAAAATAAAAGGCATGAAACGCCAATGTGACAATAAAAGTGATGACGGTAGCGACCAAATAGTTAGCTGGAGATTCTCTTTGAATAAATTGGTTGAATGCACTGCCTTCGACAACTACATCTTCGAAAATTCTCAGCAAGAAGATAATCACCAAGGAAATCAGAAACGATGACAGAAAGCCTATAATCAATCGCTTTTTTGTAAATCGATCATCGACGAATATCGAATCTAAATAAACAAACAAACCTGCATTGACAGTATACAAAGACATAGAATACAGCATCGTATAACCAAAGCTAATTGCCAATCTCGTATCAAAGCTAACAGCGTTTCCCGTGATTACTCTGATGATAAACAGCACGATAAAGATAAGCAGCGAAATAAATATTCCTCTTGGGAGTTCCCGAATCAAACTTTTGGCTATTCTCATAGGTAGACTTTTCTTATTGTTTTTTACATTCTTTCTGAGCTTCAAGCGCTCTATCTAAGCCCCACTTTGGCGAAAATGGTGTCTCTGGTTTGAATTTGGCAAATAAGTCGATAGATCTATCTATTTCCGCACACATCGGCTTAGTATCCGTTCCGAAGTACTTAGCGCCGCCGATTTCGTATTCCGCTTTTCCAAAAACAGCTCTTGGGTTTTCCGGAGCGATGGATAAAGCTTTTCCATACGTTTCCATTATCTTCCCTGACAATTTCATTCCGTTGGTCATCGGATCATAAACCACCCAACCTGTATCGATCATCGCTTGCATCACCAATAATTCCGCATTGTTCGGATCTTTGACCATCTCTATATCTAATGCGTTTTGCGCTTTATTCAACAACGCACTCACTTTTTCTTTATCTCGCGTCTGAAAGGATGAAGTCGTATTGACTAAAGCCACATAGTAATTCGGAAGCCAATTGTTTTTCTCGGCTGAGGCAATTCGTTCAAAGTAGTCGGAAGCTTCTGTAGCTTTGCCTTCTCCCCACAATTGCATGGCTTTTCCCATACCTTCTTCAAATCGACCTTGTTGTGCTTGCGTCAAGCTTGTCATAATAAATGCTGCAAATAAGATTAGTTTTTTCATGATATTTTAATTTAATTAATGAATTGAAATTTATAGTACAAATCTAAGTTCCTGTGCGTTCTTGTTCAACTTAAACTTACTGAATTGTTGTTATTTACGGATGAATTGTATGCGTTTTATAAATTCTTAAGTTGGTTGTCTTTCTTGTTATCACTGATGGTCCAAAAGAAACCTAAAAAGAAAAAACGATCCGCCGTTGGAATAATCTCGCGACGGTTGTAAACACCGTTTACATCTGGACTTTGCGCATATTCATAACCAAAAACATTTTGTGTTCCCAAGACATTCGATACTGAAAAGTACAAAATCTTCTGTTGCGTTAGCAAATAAGCCCAATTGAAACTTAAGTTATTAAAGGATTTTGTTTTGCTGTTCATAAATTCGGTTTCGTTTGGATTGTTGTACGGTCTTCCTGTACTGAAATTATGCGTGAATCCGATTTGTGACTTCCAATCTGAAATCCAGTATTTGGTGACGAACGAGATTGTGTGATCGGCTACAAAACTCGGTGTCGCTTGCTTTGGAAAATTCTTATAGTCACGCTCGGTATCGATGTAGGAATAAGACAACCAATATTCGAGGTTTTTGATAGTGTAACCGTCTCTCCAAAACAAATCAATTCCTTTCGCGAAACCTGCTCCTTTGTTAGAGTAGTTGGAATCAAAGACTGCACTCTCCGTATCGTATTTGACTAAATTATTGTATTCCTTGTAGTAGCCTTCCGCTCGAAATGTCTTCTTGTTTTTATTGTATTGAAAATTCAAAATATAATGGGCTGCTTTTTCACTTTCAAATCGATAGAACTGCGAAAATTTTAAATAAGTGGCATTCGGCAACTGCGAAAATTCGCCATAAGCCACGGAAAATTGACTGTTTTTCGCGACTTTGTATGCCATTGAAATTCTAGGTGATAAAGCGGTTTCATCTAATAAATCATTATTTGACAATCGCAATCCTACTTTTGCTGCCAATTTCTTAGAGAAGAAAATATCGGCTTCCGAATAGATAGCAGCAATATTTGAATCGTAGCCAATTTTATTAAAATCTGCGTATTTTTCATCAAACTGCGTCACAAAGTAGTCAGCGCCAAAGGATAATTTAAAGCGATCGGAAAAGTTCTTTCTCAGTTTGAATTTTAAATGAGCCGCGTTTTCTGTATTGTTCAAATTGTTACTATCAATTTCTATTTTGTTCTGCCCAAGTCCGAAACTCGCACCAGTTGTGATTTGCCAATTGCCCCAAAGATTTCCTTTATAAGAAGAATTAACATACAAATTATTATTATTCAAATTGACTCTAGTCTTGTCGACAGTATTGACACTCTCTTGATTTAAGTCGAAGCGCGAAGCATCAAAAGCGGCGTACAATTTAAAAATGCCATTGTTGAAATTATAGCGATATACTGATTCTCCCGACATCGACTGAAACGGTCGATTCCAATCAACGTTCTGAGGAATTGCCACCTGATAAGGTGCTAAATCTATGTAAGCCGTGTTCACGCTCAATGAACTTTTTTTCCATTTTTGTGTATGTCCGACGCCCAATCCGACCGTCATCAATGAAATATCCGTTTTGTTTTGATCGGGTTCATCTTGCGTATTCAATAACAATACACTCGAAAGCGCTTCCCCATATTCTGCGGAATAGCCGCCTGTTGAGAATGAAATGCCACTAAAAAGAAACGGAGAAAATCTACCTCGAGTGGGCAAATTATTGGTTGATGCGCCGTAAGGTTGCGCTACTCTGATACCGTCAACAAAGGTTTGAGTTTCATCTGCTTCGCCGCCACGAACAAATAAGCGTCCATCTTCGCCGACATTGTTTGTTCCGGGTAAAGTTTGTAATGCTGCAATAATATTTCCTGCAGAACCAGCAGTCGTGACTATATCCAACGGTTTCAGAACAGAAACCCTTGCTTTATCTCCAGACTCCATAGTTCCAGCAGTAACCACCACTGCGTCTAGTGCGGTTACGCTTTCTCGGAGTTTGATGGTTTGATTTTTATAATTAGCCACGTCTATTAAAGCGGTAAAAGTCTCAAAAATCAAGAAGCTAACCACTAAAGTTTGATTTCCGGTACTGCTTGTAGTAAAGGAAAATGTTCCTTGTTCATTGCTTGAAGTCCCGTCGTAAGTTCCGTCTATATAAATGTTTGCGCCAGCTACAGGTTTTCCTTTGTTGTCGATAACATTTCCAGAAATTATGTTTTGAGATAGAATAAAATTGGTAAAGAAATAAAGTGTGATGGTAAAGAAGATGGTTTTCATAAATACTGTTTTATGCAGCAAATGTATCTTGGTAAACAGCGCAACAAAATAAATAGTTACTCAATTGCAGAATTGAATGGATGAATTGAAAAAACGCAAATTAAAACCACTTTTTCTTTTTAAAGTACACCACCATCGCCACCAAAAGTAAAAACATCACGCCGAGTACGATAAAATAGCCATACGGATTTCTCAATTCCGGCATGACGTCGAAATTCATTCCGTAAATCCCAACGATAAATGTCAATGGCATAAAGAAAACCGACACGACCGTTAGTATCTTCATGATTTCGTTCATCCGTTGACTTTGAGACGAGAAATAGAAGCTTGATGAACTATCTAAGGTGTTCATATCATATTCTATTTGCTCCAGAATTTCTAATGATTTTTGATGCAAACGAGCAAAGAAATTATAGTTCGCTCTTTCAATTCCGTCATAGTCTGCGTCGTCATGTTCACTCTTCAAATTGAAAAGTGTATCTCGCAAGGGCAAAATAGAACGTTTCAGAAAGTTCAAGTCTTCTCGATTCTTTTCGATCTGCACTAAGACATTTGGGTCAGCACTTGACTTAGATTCTGTTAATAAAGATTCAATCACATCCTCATAAAACTCGATGGTTACATAAAAATTCTCCATCACAGAATCCAACAATAAATACAACAAATAATCATTGCGTTTCTTGCGAACAATACCACTATGTGTTTTGATTCGTTCCCGTATATGCGTGAAAAAATCGCTCTTTTTCTCTTGAAAAGAAACCAACAAATTATCTTTGAGTAAGAAACTTATTTGCTCCACATGAACATGATTACTGTCTTCCCCGGGAAGAATCGATTTGATGCTAAAGAACAAAACATGATCTAACTCTTCCATCTTGCTTCTTCTAGCAACATTAAGAATATCGCTGATAATAAAGGGTTCAATTGCCAACATAGTACCAATTTGCTTGATCAATTCGACGTCGTGCAAACCGTGAACATTCAACCATTTGACATCATCAACTTGATTTTCATCCGCAATTTCCTTTTGAATTCTGTCTAACGAAACCTTCTTGTATTCTTCATAACCAGCATCATTATAGACAAATAATTGCATCTCAATTGGGTCCGTGAGATGAATGCCTGTATATTCAAAAAAGTTGGGTTGTACTTTCTTAACTTTACTATATTTGACTTTCTTCATAGCGAATAATTTGTTCTAAAGATAGGAGTTTTTGAAATTCTAAATTACATTTACAAAAAAACGAAAATGCAAACTTTAATCATCAATATCAAAGAACTTTTTCAGGTTAGAGAAATCAACGTCTCGAAAGTTTCTGGCCCAGCAATGGCAACTTTGCCTAGCATTAAGAACGCCTATTTGCTGATTGAAAATAATATTATCAAGGACTTTGGTTTGATGGAAGATTGTCCAGAAATCAATCCTGAAAAGCTGATCGATGCCTATGAAAAAATGGTGTTGCCCACTTGGTGTGACAGTCATACGCATATTGTGTATGCTGGTAATCGGGAACAAGAATTCGTGGATAGAATTAATGGTTTGTCATATGAAGAAATTGCGAACCGTGGCGGCGGTATTTTAAACTCCGCCAAGAAGTTGCAAAATACCTCCGAGGAAGATTTATACCAACAATCAAAAGGACGTTTAGAAGAAGTTATGCGTTTGGGAACGGGCGCAGTAGAAATAAAATCAGGTTACGGACTAACGGTGGAAGATGAAATCAAAATGCTGCGCGTCATTCGACGTTTGAAAGCAGATTATCCGATTGCAATCAAAGCTACTTTTTTAGGTGCTCATGCTTTTCCAATGGAATTCAAAGAAAATCATCAAGCTTATGTTGACTTGATCGTGAACGAAATGATTCCAAAAATTGCGGCTGAAAAACTGGCTGATTACATTGATGTGTTTTGTGAATCCGGCTATTTTTCTGTCGAGGAAACCGATCAGATTTTGCAAGCTGGTTTGAAATATGGATTGGTTGCAAAGATTCATGTCAATCAATTCAATGCCATTGGAGGCGTTGCTGTTGGCGTAAAAAATAAAGCGCTATCTGTTGATCATCTAGAAGTGATGCAAGCGGAAGACATTGAGGTTCTAAAAAATACCGAAACTATGCCAGTCGCTTTGCCGTCATGCTCGTATTTCTTAAGTATACCGTATACTCCAGCTCGTGACATCTTGAATGCAGGATTGCCATTAGCTTTGGCAACAGATTTCAATCCAGGTTCTACACCTTCAGGCAATATGAATTTTGTAATCGCCACCGCTTGCATCAAAATGAAAATGACACCGGAAGAAGCCATCAATGCGGCCACTATTAATGGAGCTTATGCGATGGGATTGTCAGATACTCACGGAAGCATTACCATTGGGAAGAAAGCGAACTTGATTATCACTAAAGCCATTCCTTCGATCTATCAATTGCCGTATGCTTTTGGTAGTAATCTCATAGATCAAGTTATTATTGAAGGCCAAAATATTCAATAAAAAAAGGAATCCAAATTGGATTCCTTTTTTCTTATTTATTAAGTGTCTTGATTATTTCAAGCTAAAGCTCGATTTAGAAACCAATTCACCTTTGTCAAATACGTTTACAAAATACGTTCCTTTTTCAAAGTCTTTACCTGGTAAATCTTGAGTTACATCGACTGACTTATTTTCATAATTTACGGTTGAAGTAAAACTGTACGTTAATGAATTTGAACCGAAAGTTTCCGTTTTCTTTTCACCTAGCACATTGTTTTTACTGTCAATTACTTGAACGTAATAGGTTTTATCGCCTTGTTTTGCTACTTTGTTTTCATTGATTGTAAAACTAATTTTCAAAACATCCGCTTTTCTTGCTTTTTCTGTAGCCACTTGTTTTCCAGAGCTTCTTAATTTATAAGCCGCCGTTTTCAAATTAGAAACAGAAAGTTTTTGAGCAATTTCTACTGTTTTTGATAATTCCTCATTTTGACCAACTAAAACTTCGTTGTACTTTCTAGATTCACCTAAAACTGTTACTGTACTATCACGTTGCACGGTTAATTTAGCATTGTCTTTTTTCAATGCTTCATTTTCCTCCATTAACGTTTTCATTTTTGCTTCAAGTGCAAAATATTGGCTTTTGTATTTCGACATCGAAGCTACATCACCCTTAGATTTTTTCAAATCAGCCATCAAATTAACAATCTTTTCACGCTCTGCTATGAGTTCATCAGACATGGAAGTATTCTCAGCAATTGCTGCATCATACCTTGTTTTCAAGGCTTCTAGGTCTTTCATAACAGATTCTTTCTCACTTGTAGTCGTGGTCAATTCTGTTTGCAACGCTTTTGCGTCAGACGTCATTTTGAAAATATAAACTAAACTTCCCACAAGAAGTACCGCCAATATCGCAATGACTGCTTTTAAATTTGAATTACTTTTTTGATTTTCCATAAATTTATATTTTGTTTAAGCAAAAATAATAATATTTGTTGTTATAACGGAAGTTTGGATGAATATATTACTTTTGAGTGTTAAATTTTATTTATGGAGAAGTTAATTCGTTTTACCAATATTGATCTAGCAAAAATTACCAACCATAGAAGTGGAGAAGTAAAATTTGGAGAAAAAATGATTACGATTCCAAAGGATACTACTTCTATTTCTTCTTTCTTAGAAACTACTTCTGCGCGTTATGTGCTATTCGGAATTCCTGAAGATATTGGTGTCCGTGCTAACTTCGGTCGCCCTGGCGCTTATTCTGCGTGGGAATGTGCTATTAGAAGTGTTGCAAACATTCAATTCAATAAATTTTGCAAAGGCAATGAATTGCTGGTGTTGGGTCAATTAGATGTTGCTGAAGAAATGGCGGAATCGGAAGGACTGAACTACCACAATATCTCAGACAGAAAGAAATTTAATGATTTGGTTATTAAAATTGATAAAGAAGTCGCTCATCTCGTTTCGGTTATTGTGAAAGCCAATAAAATTCCCATTATTATCGGAGGTGGACATAACAATTCCTACGGCAATATTAAAGGTACTGCTTTGGCAAAAGGAAAACCGGTCAATGCCATTAATTTTGATGCCCATTCCGATTTTAGAATATTAGAAGGTCGACATAGTGGTAATGGATTTTCTTACGCGTTTGAAGAAGGATTTCTGCATAAGTACTTCATTTTTGGATTACACGAAAATTACACTTCCAAGAAAGTGTTGTCTAAAATAAAGAAAGTACATGCAAGAGTGCGCTACAACACCTATGACGAAATTGGTATTCGCAAATTTAAGCAGTTCGAAACTGAACTTGAAGTCGCGCATAACTTCATAAAAGAAGAACCGTATGGAATAGAAATTGACTTAGACGCATTACCCAACATTGCGAGTAGCGCGATGACTATCAGTGGTTTTTCGGTAGAACAAGTGCGACAATTTGTGCATTACTTTGGTAAGAATCAAAATGCGAGTTATTTGCACATTTGCGAGGGAGCTCCAGAGTTAGGTGAAGAAAAAAACAACCATCTTATCGGAAAACTCATCGGATATTTGATAACTGATTTTATGAAAGCGAATGACCCAACGCAAGGTATTATTCGTGCGATGGACGTCAATTTTACAGAAGTAAAATCCACTTCGATTAAATAACCTATCTTTGTCGATATTTTTAGAACCCTTATGTTCTGAATATTTTATACAACTTATATGTTATTTGAAGATTTATCACTCTCGAAGAGTATCCAAAAAGCCGTTTTTGAAGAAGGCTATACTGAAGCAACCCCAATACAAGAACAATCTATCCCCATCGTTTTAGCCGGCCGAGATTTAATTGGTTGTGCACAAACAGGTACAGGAAAAACAGCGGCGTTCGCCATTCCGATTATTCACCAATTACACCGAATGGTAGGATCATCCAACAAAGCAAAAGTCATTCGCGCCTTGGTTATTACGCCTACACGTGAATTAGCGGTACAAATCGGACAGAATTTTGACCGTTACGGAAAATACACCAACCTCACGCAATTGACCATTTTTGGTGGCGTTTCTCAAATTCCACAGGTAGATGTATTGCGCAAAGGTGTCGATATTTTAGTCGCCACACCTGGACGCTTACTCGATTTGCACAAACAAGGATTTATCAATTTAGACCATCTGCATACGTTGGTTTTGGATGAAGCCGACCAAATGTTGGATATGGGATTTGTCAACGATGTCAAAAAAATCGTAAAACTAACACCCAATAATCGACAAACATTATTGTTTTCAGCCACGATGCCAATTGCCATAAGAGAATTGGCGGAGATGTTTTTGAAAGATCCAGCAACTGTGAGTGTTTCTCCCGTTTCGTCTACCGCTGAAAAAGTAGAACAACGTATCTATTTTGTAGATAAAACTGAAAAAAGAAATCTATTATACCATCTGATTCGAAATGAAAAATTATCCGATGTTTTGGTTTTTTCAAGAACCAAACATGGCGCTGACAATGTCGTGAAAGCACTGAGAAAACATGGTGTTGCGGCAGAAGCCATTCATGGAGATAAATCACAAAATGCTAGACAACGAGTGCTTGATGCATTTAAAAATAAAGAAGTTGGT
This sequence comes from Flavobacteriaceae bacterium, assembly GCA_947459635.1. Classification (GTDB taxonomy): domain Bacteria; phylum Bacteroidota; class Bacteroidia; order Flavobacteriales; family Flavobacteriaceae; genus Flavobacterium. Next base: position 46,869 of record CANHEA010000010.1, read on the forward strand.
GTCTTGGTGGCGACAGATATTGCTGCTCGTGGCATTGATATCGATCAATTGCCATTTGTAATCAATTTTGACTTACCAAACATTCCAGAAACCTATGTGCATCGCATCGGAAGAACAGGACGCGCAGGAAATGGCGGGATTGCCATTTCGTTTTGTAGCAAAGACGAAGCACCTTATTGGAAAGATATCATGAAATTGATTAAAGTAGATGTGACAACTATTTCAGATCATCCTTATCCATGGCATGAAGGTAGTCCAACCGAAGAAGTAAAACCTCAACCAAACTCCAATCGAAGTGGTGGCGCTCATAAATCGAGAAAGTCTGCCAATTCAAAACAAAATAAAAAACGCTGGTATTAACCAGCGTTTGTTTTTTAACTACGAATCAGTTTTCTATACTTAATTCGTTTTGGTGTCAAGTCGCCACCCAAACGTTTCTTCTTGTTTTCTTCATAGTCGGAGAATCCACCTTCAAAATAATAGACTTCCGAATTGCCTTCAAAAGCTAAAATATGTGTGCAGATTCTATCTAAGAACCATCTGTCGTGGGAAATAACTACAGCACATCCGGCAAAATTTTCCAAACCTTCTTCGAGGGCTCGTAGTGTATTAATATCCAAATCATTCGTTGGCTCATCTAATAGCAAAACATTACCTTCTTCCTTTAATGTCATGGCTAGGTGCAAACGGTTGCGCTCTCCTCCAGATAGCATTCCAACTTTCTTATTTTGATCACTTCCGCCGAAATTGAATCGAGACAAATAAGCTCTCGAATTGACTTGTCGTCCGCCCATCATAATGAGTTCCTGTCCATCGCAAAAGTTTTCCCAAATTGATTTATTAGGGTCGATGTTTGAGTGTGATTGATCTACATAGGCAATCTTCACGGTATCGCCAATGGCAAATTCACCCCCATCGGGTTTTTCTTCGCCCATAATCATTTTGAAAATAGTCGATTTACCAGCTCCATTTGGTCCGATAATTCCAACGATTCCTGCTTGAGGCAAAGTGAAATTCAAATTATCATACAACAATTTATCTCCAAATGCTTTCGCCACGTTTTTTGCTTCGATTACGTTGGTTCCTAAACGCGGTCCATTTGGAATGTATATTTCCAAGTTCTCGTCCAATTGCTTTTGATCTTCATTCAGCAATTTATCATAGTTCTGCAAACGCGCTTTTTGTTTGGTTTGACGGCCTTTCGCTCCTTGTCTAACCCAGTCTAATTCGCGTTCTAAAGTCTTTCTCCGTTTTGAAGCCACTTTTTCTTCTAATGCCATTCGACTTGATTTTTGATCCAACCAAGACGAGTAATTTCCTTTCCACGGAATGCCTTCTCCTCGATCCAATTCTAGAATCCAACCAGCTACGTTATCTAAGAAATAACGGTCGTGCGTCACGGCGATTACCGTTCCCGCATATTGTGCCAAATGTTGCTCTAACCAAAGTACACTTTCCGCATCAAGGTGATTCGTAGGTTCATCCAAAAGCAAGACGTCTGGTTGTTGTAAGAGCAAACGACAAAGTGCGACACGACGACGTTCTCCACCAGACAAATGTTTGATTGGCGTATCTCCTTCTGGAGTTCGAAGAGCATCCATCGCGATTTCTAGTTTGGTATCGATTTCCCAAGCCCCAAGCGCATCAATTTTGTCTTGAAGATCTGCTTGACGATCCATGAGTTGTTGCATTTTGTCCGCATCTTCATATACTTCAGGCAAACCAAATTGGTCATTGATTTTGTTGAATTCGTCTAACACCGCCATGGTTTCAGCAACGCCTTCACGAACGATTTCAATCACGGTTTTTGAATCATCGAGTTGTGGATCTTGCTCTAAGTATCCAACCGTGTAACCTGGTTGAAAAACCACATCGCCTTGATAGTTTTTATCAACACCGGCAATGATTTTTAGCAGAGAAGATTTTCCAGATCCATTAAGACCTAGGATTCCGATTTTTGCTCCATAAAAGAAACTTAAGTAGATATTCTTTAGAACTTGTTTATCGCTGCTTGAGTAAGTCTTACTCAATTTTTGCATTGAAAATATTACTTTTTTATCGTCTGACATTTTTCCTTTTTATAATTATTAATTATTAATTATCAATTGCTAATTTATTACACTCTACCCTTCAAAGCGTTAAACACCCACGCGTTCGCTAAGAAACCAACGCCCACAGCTCCAAAACCCCAACCAGCGGTTTCATCATATCGGAAGGCACCTAATGCCATCAACAGAATTCCCATTAATATCATGATAAAAGTCGCCCAACCTAGCACGGTGTTTTTATTCATTCCCATAGTTTGTGGTATTTATTTTGAGGCACAAATATCGGAAAAAATAGTTTCAAAAAAATAGGGATGATCGATTAATTACAAAAGCAAAAAACCCTTTAAAAAAGGGTTTTTCATTTACTTTCTACAAAACTAATCATTAGGGATGATTAGAAAAAATCGAATTTTCTACGTTGATAAAAAACGTATCGGTGTCCGAATTATCCACCGCACCATCTCCATTCAAATCCGTTGCTAATACGCCAAAATTTGAATTTTCAATATCGGGGAATAAATTATCCGAATCCGAATTATCAATCGCTTCATCTTGATTGATATCTCCGCTGTAGAATGCCCAAACGCCAGGTTTCACTTGCTTCATGTTATTACCGTACGCTTTTGATGCCGCAGTTGAAAAATCATAGGTCAAAGGTGTGCCGCTAATAGCTTGAGGCAAAGCACTCCAAGCTTGAACCAAATTACGTCCTTTAACTGCTATATAATAAGAGCCGCTAGTCACACTGGTGAACGATGCTTGCAAAATTCCTGTTGTTTTTAGAACACCTGTTGTGGTAGCAACTAAACCATACGGAGCAGTTGCGCTATGCAACTCAATAGTCACATTTTCGACATCAGTCACTGGTGATATGCCATCTTGGTTGCGTTTTACGGAACGCATGGCACTTACACCCAAATCATAATAGCCTTCAATAAATAACGTAAGATTGGCAACTGAAACACAAGCAACCGAAGCAAAAGTAACACTAATAGTATGTGCTGCAGTTACATTAGTAAAGGTAAATGTACCGCTGCTTACCGCCGTTGGGTTATTAACCCCATCTACCAAAACCGTTGCGATTTGATAGCACGATGAACTTGGCGTGATGGTATACGTTTGATTCGCTCCGCAATTAACCGCTGTAACTCCCAATGGCGTAATACTTCCATTGGCTCCTGTACTGGCTGTAATAGCATTTGTTTTAAGTGAAAATGTCGCACTAATGGTATGCGCTGCAGTTACATTAGTAAATGTAAATGTGCCGCTGCTTACCGCCGTTGGGTTAT